>JBKDZN010000309.1:0-26950 GCA_047971245.1 Acidimicrobiales bacterium | reverse complement strand
CCATGGGCCCACCCTACGCGCCGTGAGTCGGGCGTGCCGGGTTGGTGTCTGGTGGCGGGTCGACCCGCCACCAGACACCAACCCGGCACGCCCGACTCACGGCGCGTAGGGTGGGCCCATGGGCCCTGGGTCGACCTACGGCGGGGGACGCCGGATCGTGGACGCAGACAGTCATCTGATGGAATGGCCGGGTTTCCTGGTCGACCACGCGGACCCGGACCTGCGGGACCGGATGCCGCCGATCACCGGCGGTCGGTCCGGCCTCACCCTGACCGACGGTTCCCGCCCCGACGGTGAGCGCGAGGACCTCGTCGCGCTCGGGTCCGACCTGATCCGGCGGGGGCCCAAGTGGCACGCCGCCCTCGGCGCGGTCGACCCGGCTGAGCGAGCCGTTGCCCTCGACCTCCTCGGTTTCGCGGATCAGGTGGTGTTCTCTTCGCTGTGCGCCCCCCTGTTCGACCAGCCGGACCCGGTGCTCCGCTACGGTTCGTACCGGGCCCACAACCGGGCCATGGCCGCGTTCTGCGCCGAGGATCCCCGCCTGCACGGTGTGGCCTTGGCCGACCTCGACGACCCGGACCGGGCGTCGGTCGAGCTCGAGGCCGCCCTCGATCTCGGCCTGGGGTTGGTGTGGATCCCGGCGCGGGCCCCCGGCGGCCGTTCTCCCGGCCATCCCGCCCACGACCGGTTCTGGGCCCGCCTGGCCGAACGGGGGGTGCCGTTCGTGCTGCACGTCGGGAGCGGCCCGCTCGGGATCGGGGCCGCCTGGTTGAACGATGGTCACGCCCCGCCCGCCTCACTGAACGGAGCCGAGGTGATCGGCTCCAAGGACTTCATGGTGGTGCACCATCCGGCGGCCCGGTTCCTGGCCGCGCTCGTGCTCGACGGCACCCTCGAACGGTTCGGGGGGTTGCGGGGCGGGGCGATCGAGATGGGTGCCGGCTGGGTGCCGGACTGGATCCGCCGCCTGGATCACGCCGTGGCCATCTGGTCACGCTCCGAGCCCCGCCTGGCCGGGTTGACCCGGACGCCGTCCGAGCAGGCCCTGGCCCAACTCCGCTTCACCCCCTACCCGTTCGAGGACGTCGGCCGGCTCGGCACCGAGGCCGACCCCGGCCTGTTCCTGTTCTCCACCGACTACCCGCACGCCGAAGGCGGGCGGGAGCCCCTGCGGCGATTCGAGCGGTCCCTGGCCGACGCCGGGGCGGATCCGGTGGTGGTGGACGGGTTCCTGGCCGGTAACGCCGCCGCATGGTTGGGGCTCGAATCACCGTCCGTCATTCCCGAGGAGTACCCATGAGTGGAGAACGTCCCGACGGTTCGGCCGGCGGGAAGCACGAGCCGCCGGTCAATCGTCGGATCATCATCGGATCGTTGCCCGCCGGGGCGTTGCAGGCCGACGACTACGAGCTGCAGACTGAACCGGCGCCCCAGCCGGCCGCGGGCGAAGTCCTGGTCCGGACCATGGCCCTGACCATCGGGGCCGGGCAGCGGGCCGGACTGCAGGGTTCGGCCGGGTACGCCGGATCCCCGACCACGGGGATCGTCATGGGCGGCACCGGGGTGGGGCGGGTGGTCACCTCCCGGGCCGAGGGGATCGACCCGGGTGACCTCGTGGCCGGCCTGACCGGTTGGCAGGACTACGCCATCCTGCGCCCGGGTGACGTCCGGGTGGTCGACCCGGACGTCGATCCGGCCCTGCACCTGTCGTTGTTCGGCACCAATGGCCTGACCGCCTACTTCGGGCTGTTCGAGGTCGGCCGTCCCGAGCCGGGGGAAACGGTGCTGGTCAGCGCGGCGAGCGGGTCGGTCGGTCACCTGGTCGGGCAGTTCGCCCGGGCCCGGGGGTGCCGGGTGATCGGGGTGACCGGCTCGGACGCCAAGATGGAGGTCCTGACCGGTCGCCTCGGTTTCGATGCCGCGGTGAACCACCGGTCGCCGACGTTCCGTCAGGAACTCAAGGCGGTCACCGGGGACGGGGTCGACGTCTACTTCGACAACACCGGCGGCGACATCCTCGGCGCCGCCCTGCGCCGGATGAACCCCCACGGCCGGATCGTCTGCTGCGGGGTGGTGTCCCAGTACGACACCGACGACCCCCAGCCCGGGCCCCGCGGGATCCCGGGCCTCCTGGTCAACAAGCGGGTCCGCATGGAGGGGTTCCTGGTCTTCGATTTCGCCGACCGGTTCGAGGAGGCCCGCCGGCAGTTGCGGACCTGGCTCGACACCGGCGCCGTCGAGTCACTGCACGACGAGGTCACCGGCCTCGACAACGCCCCGGCCGCGTTCGTGGATCTGCTGGCCGGCGGCAATATCGGTACCCGGATCGTCCGCGTGGGGTGAGGAGTTCGTCATGAGCCACGCCACCGCCGCGGCCGAGGCCATTCTCGACGGACTTCGAGCCACCGAGACAGAATCCGATGCCGCCCGCCGGCTCAGCGACCGGGCCGTGCGCTACCTACACGACCCCGGGCTCACCGGTCTGTTGGCCCCGGCCGCCTTCGGCGGGGGCCAACGTTCACCGCGTGACCTGGTGGAGGCCGGACGTCTTGTGGCCCGCGCCAGCAGCTCGGCCGGGTGGGTGCTGATGACCAGCGGCGCCAACGCGCTGGTGGTGGGGAGGATGAGCGGGCAGGCGCAGGACGAGGTGTTCCGGGGTGACCCCCGGGCCCTGATCCCCGGCGGGGCCGCCCGGTGGGGAACCTGCACCCGGGCCGCCGACGGCTACCGGGTGTCGGGCCGGTGGGTCTTCGTCAGCGCCGTCGACCACGGACGGTGGGTGCTGGTCGGGTGCCGAGGGGTTCCCAACCAGGAGCGCGCCCCGTGTCCCCCGATCGTCGCCCTGATCCCCCGTCAGGACGTCGAGATCGAGGACACCTGGTTCAGCCTGGGTCTGCGGGGTACCGGCTCGTCGGACGTGGTTGTCGACGACGTGTTCGTGCCCCGGCACCGGGCGGTGAACATGACCCGGGCGTTCCTCGGCACGGTGCCGGGCATCACCATCGGCCTGTACCGGCTCCCGATCTCGTGCACCCTGGCCACCCTGCTTTGCGCCGCCGTGGTGGGGATGGCCGAGCGGACCCGTTACCTGTTCATCGAGCAGAGCGCAACCCGCCGCGACGCCCACAGCGGCCTGTCCAAGGTCTCGACCGCCGGGGTGCAGCGACGCGCCGCCGAGGCCGACGCCGAGATCGCCCACGCCTGGGGGTTGACCGAGCAGAGTTGCGACGTGCTGGAGGCCGCGATGACCGCCGAGGAGCCGATGCCGGTAGACGCCCGGGGCCGGGTCCGGTGGAACGCGGCCTACGCCGCCGAGCTGTGCCGGCGGGCGACCGAGCGGATCTACGCGGCCGCCGGGGTGGGGGCCACCTACGACACCAACGAGTTGCAGGGGGTGGTGCGTGACCTCACCACCGCCACCCACCACGCCCTGCTCGATTTCGACACCGCCCTCGAGACCCAGGGCAAGCTCCTGCTCGGGGTCGACCAGTTCGAACCGGTGATCTGACCCGATACGCCCCGGCGCGTCTCCTCAGCCCGCCTCGGAGTGGGTGACGGGCTGTTCGCCCATCCACTCCCGCAGGGTGTTCTTCAGCTTGGTCTGCTGGATGAACAGGTCGTGCTCCGGAGCCAGCTCCGTGGCCGTCTGCGGCGCCTTGAAGTAGAAGCTCAGCCATTCCTGCACGTCGGCCTGGCCGGCCCGGGAGGCGAGATCGAGGAACAGGGCGAGGTCGAGGACGATCGGGGCGGCCAGGATCGAATCCCGGCACAGGAAGTCGACCTTGATCTGCATCGGGTAACCGAGCCAACCGAAGATGTCGATATTGTCCCAGCCCTCCTTGTTGTCACCCCGGGGCGGGTAGTAGTTGATCCGCACCACATGATCGATGTTGCCGTACAGGTCGGGATACAGATCCGGTTGCAGGATGGTGTCGAGCACGCCGAGCTTGGAGGTCTCCTTGGTCTTGAAGTTCTCCGGGTCGTCGAGCACCTCACCGTCCCGGTTGCCGAGGATGTTGGTGGAGTACCAGGCCCGCAGACCCAGCATCCGGGCCTTCAGGCCCGGGGCGTTGAGGGTCTTCATCAGGGTCTTGCCGGTCTTGAAGTCCTTGCCGGCGATCGGCACGGCGCGGGCCCGGGCCAATTCCCGCATGCACGCCAGGTCAACCGACAGGTTGGGGGCGCCGTTGGCGTAGGGGACACCGGACTGGATGGCGGCGTAGGCATAGATCTGGCTGGGGGAGATGTTGTCGTCGTTGGCCTTGAGGCCGGCCTCGAAGGCGGCCACCGAGGCGTGGACGGCGCTGGGTTCCTGGTAGGCCTCGGTGGAGCCGCACCACACCATGACCAGGCGGTCGCACTGGTTCTCGGTGCGGAACCGGTCGATGTCGTCGATGAGGGCCATCGCCTGATCCCACTTGGAACCGAGCTGCTTGACCCGGGTTCCATCGAGGCGTTTCACCCAACGCTGGTCGAACACGGCGTCCATGGCCACGACGCCTTCGAGCTCGGCCGAGATCTGGTTGAGGTCCCGGTCGTTGAGGACGCCCGCGGTCCGGGCCGCCTCCAGCGCGTTGGGGGTGATCGGGTCCCACCCGCCGAACACCAGGTCGTCGAGGCCGGCCAGGGGCACGAAGTCGGCGATCCTCGGGTTGCGGCCGTCCTCCCGGCCGCCGAGGCGGATGTGGGCCATCTGGGTGATCGAGCCGATCGGGGCCGACAGGCCGGCTCGCACGGCGAGCACGCCGGCGATCACCGTGGAGGCCACGGCGCCCATGCCGGGAAGCAGTACACCGAGCGTGCCGGTGGGAGGAGCGATGTCGATCGGGGCAGGAGTGTCCGTCATCCCACTAAGGGTAAGTATCTCTGGTGGTACGCGTTCTGCAGTTTAGATATTCTCATCAATAATGACTGGTCCACCGCCGGCCGGGTTCGATCCGCACGAATCCCTGGCCCTGTCCACCCAGCAGCTCGAGTACCTGGTTGCGGTCGTGGCCGCGCCGACCTGGGCCGACGCCGCCGTCCGGCTGGGGGTAACCCCATCCGCGCTCAGCCAGGGGTTGGCCCAGCTCGAACGCCGGCTCGGCGTGCCCCTGTTCGCCCGTGACGGGCGCCGCCGGGTCCTGCGGCCCGAGGCCGCCCCGGTCCTCGACTACGCCCGCCGCACCGTGGCCGAGACCCGGGATCTCGCTCGCTGGGCGACGTCGATGCGCCAGGGTGAGGCCGGGTCGGTGCGGGTGGGCATGATCGACCTGGCCGCGGTATCGCTGTTCGGGGAGACCCTGCAGCGGTTCCGCCGGGCCCGCCCCGACGTGGACCTCCACCTTGCCGTGGCCCCGTCCGCCGTCCTGCTCCAGCAGCTCGCGGCGGGGGAAACGGACCTCGCCGTGGTTGTCCCCCCGGCCCGACCGACCGGGGAATTGGCGTTCGAGGCCCTGACCCGCGACGAGCTCGGGGTGTACGCCCCCGACGGTGTCACGGCCGGCGAGCCGGCATCGTGGGGGCCGTGGGTGACCTTTCCCGAGGGCTCGCACACCCGCCGCCTGGTGGCCGGGGCGTTGGCGGAGCGGGGGGCGCCGTTCGTGGTGGTGGCCACCTCGAACCAGCCGGAGGTGCTGTGCGAGATGGTCCGGCTCGGCATGGGGTGGACCGTATTGCCGGTGGCGCAGGCCGAGACCGGTGCCAACCCCCTCCGGCCCGCCCGGCCGGAGCCGCTGGTCAGCCGGCCGCTGGTGATCGCCACCCGGCACGGTCATCCCCTGTCGGCCACCGCCACGGTGCTGGTCGACGCCCTGGTGGCCGACGCCGGCCCGGCGGTGGCCTCAACGACGGCCGCAGCCGCGCCAAAGGGTCGACGCGGTGGCGGGTGAGGAGCGCGGCGATTGGTCGGGTCGGGCGTGCTTGGTGCGGTACAGGGCCACATCCGCGTGGAGCAGGGCGTCGGGAATCGACTCGCCCGGGACGACTGGTGCCCGCCCGACACTGACTGAGAACGGGACACCGCCGGTCTGGAACCGGTGGTGGCCGTCGCTCAGGGTCGGGTTGGGGCCGGTCGTCCGCCGGGCGCCGATGGGTCCGGTGGCGGCACCCGGGCCACCGTCGGGGAGCTCGGGGCACACACAGGCGAACTCGTCCCCGCCGATCCGGCCGACGAAGCCATGATCGCCGGCGTGCTCGACCAACCATCGGGCGGTGAGGGACAGGATCTGATCACCGACGTCGTGACCGTGGGTGTCGTTGAGGATCTTGAAGTCGTCGAGGTCGACCATGGCCACCATCCACGGGCGGGAACCGGGGTTCACCGAGGCCACTGCGTCGAAGAACCCCCGCCGGTTGAGGACCTGGGTGAGGGGGTCGGTGATCGCCGCCCGGTGCAGGGCGACCGTCATCTGGTCGAGGCCGGCGATGAGCAGGCAGAGGTACCACAGGATCGGCGGGGCGACCAGGCCTGAGACGGCGCCGGCCAGGATGGCGCTGGTCAGGACGACACCGGGCTTGTCGGCAAGGCCGGCGGGATGGATCAGGGCCGCGGTCAACCCGGCCGAGACGGCCATGATGATCAGGGCCGTGAGGCTGATGAAGCGGACGCGGCCCCGGGCGAGCTGACCCAGTACCCAGCGTTCGAACCGGTTGCGGTGGGCGGCCGGAGGTTCGGCCGAGGTCCGGGCCCGAACCGCGACCGATGGTTCAAAGTCGGACACGTTCACTCGCTCGGCAGGAAGGGTCGCCCCGGAATGGGTCGTTTGACCTATTGGAGGGGGTCTGGCCGGGCGATTGGTTGCCCGGTCCGGCAGACCCGGCTATGACGGGAGTGGCCGCGCCGCTCAGGTCGCCGGCCGGCACCAAACCCCCCCCAACCCCTCAGGATGGTGAACTATGGCCGGTGAGATGGACGAAGTCACGGGTAAGGCCAAGGAGGCCGTCGGTGACGCCACCGACGATGCCAAGCTTCAGGCCGAGGGCCACGCCCAGGAGGCGAAGGGCCAGGCCGAAGGCGCGCTCGACGACCTGAAGGACATGGCGAGCGATGCGGGTGAGAAGATCTCCGATGTCGCCGACGATCTGAAGGAGAAGGCCGAAGGCGCCTTCAACTCCCTCAAGGACCGCTTCAGCAAGGACTGAGCCCCTACGGCTCCCCGCGGACGGGCCCGCCGGTCGCCGTTTGTTCGGCCGGTGGGCCCGGCGGTCCAGTCAGCCGGGTGACGGGTCGGTCGCGGACGGTTCGCCGCGGGTCCGCCACAAGTCACGCACGGTGACCCTGGCCCCGGTCCGGAGGACGGAGTTCCCGTAGATCCAGGCCGCCGCTCGGAGGACGACCAGGGTGGAGACGGCCAGGATGATCAGCGAGACGGCGACCTGTACGCCACCCATCGAGTCCTGCGAGATCCGCATCGGCAGGACGAACGGTGACGAGAACGGGACGTAGGACGCGACGACGGTGACCGGATTGTCGGGGATGGCCGTGGTGGACGCGGTGATCATGTAGCTGATCAGGATCGGGACCATGACGGGCAGCTGCACCCCGTTGGCGTCCTCGGTGCCGTCGACCATCGAACCGACCGCGGCGTACAGGGCGGCGTAGAAGGCGTAGCCGAGCACGAAGACCACGAGGGCCACCGGCAACGCCGTCCAGACCTCGGGGGGTACTGTCAATGTGTTGGCGATCGCCAGGGTCGCGGCCACGCCGCCGAAGACGACGAGGGCCTGCCCGAGCGACAGCAGACCCAACCCGATTACCTTGCCGTAGACGATCTGGCGGGGGGTCACGTGGGAGAGCAGGACTTCCACCACGCGCGACGATTTCTCTTCGGCCACGCCGAGGGCGGTGAGGGACCCCCACGTGCTGATGAGGACGAACAGGACCATGGCGGACCCGATGGCCACCGCGCTGCGAACCGCTGACTCCGCACTGCTGCCGTCGAGGCGGATCTCCTGGAGGTCGGCGGGGGAGAGCAGGGTGGTGAGCTCGTCGGGACTGATCTGAAGGCCGGCGGCCCGCTCGGCCACCGTCCGGTTGCCGACCATGGTGCGGATCATGGCGTCGACGGTCGGTTCCGGCGCCGCCGGCCACACGACGGCATCGGGTCGGACGACGACGTCGACGGTGCCGTCGTCGAGCTCGGCCACCCCGTCATCGGTGACCGCTGTGGCCGACACGTCGAGGCCGTAGACGTCCTCCGGGACGGCGTTGAAGGCGTCGACCAACTCGGCTTGGTTGCCGCTCACCCCCACCGCCACCGACGGGGTCGAGCCGGGCGGGAAGAACCGTATCGCGGCCACCAGGCCGATCGAGGCCACGACCAGGAACGCGGTGATGCCGAGGAACACCCGGGAGCGGAGCCGGACCACGAGCTCCCGGCGAATGATCAGGCAGGTCATGGCCGGACTCCCGTGCTGGGGGGTGGAGGGGTCATGCGGCCAGCTCCCCGGTATGGCCGTCGGTCTCCGCCGCGTCCTCGTCGGTGAGATCGGCGAAGATCTCGCTCAAGGGTGGAGGGTCGAGACTGAGCGACGCCACCGGGGCGTGGGCGGCGATCGTCGTGATCAGTGCCCCGAGATCGGTGCCGGCGGGGACGGTACCGACGAACCCCGATTCGTCGGCCGCGGTGACGGCAACCACGGGAGGCGCCCAGCCGGGGGCCGGTTCGGCCCACCGGACCTGCACTTGACGATGGTCGGCGGCGGAGCGGAGGTCGTCCACCGCGCCGGCGGCCACGACCCGGCCTTGCTTGACGATGTAGGCGTCGCGGCAGAGGCCCTCGACGATGTCGAGTTGGTGGGACGAGAACAGGACCGCGGCGCCGTGCTCGGCCCGGTCGAGGATGATCTCCCGCATCCGCAGCGCGGCCACCGGGTCGAGCCCGGCGAACGGTTCGTCGAAGATCAACAGGTCGGGGTTGTGCACCAGAGCCACCGCGAGCTGGACCCGCTGCTGGTTGCCGCCCGAGAGGGACTCCACATTGTCGTCGGCCCGGTCGGCCAGGCCGACCCGATCCACCCACTCGTCGGCCCGGCGGGCCGCCTCGGCCCGACTGAGCCCGGACAGGCGACCGAAGTAGGCGATCTGCTCGGAGACCCGCATCTTGGCGTAGAGACCACGCTCCTGGGGCATGTAGCCGAGCGGGGGACGGGCGCCGGGGACGCCGTCCCAGGAGATCGTCCCGGCGTCGAGGGTGATTACCCCGACGATGGCTCGCATCGTGGTCGACTTGCCGGCGCCGTTCGGGCCCAGGAACCCGACCACCTCACCTCGCGGTACCGCCAGGTCGATGTGGTCGAGGGCGATCACGTTGCCGAACCGTTTCCGGGCGCCGCGGACGATCAGGCCACCGACCTCGGCCCGGGTCTCCAGGGTGTCCCCCGGGACGCGCCGAGCTGGTTCTGTGCTCTCCGTTCCCTCCATGGCTGACCACCCTAACCACAGGATCCAGTTGACGTCGGCGGTTGTCCCCGGTTGCCGGTGGTGGGCCGGGCAGGCTCAATGCCGCCAGAGGGCGTCGACGTCGACGAAGGCCTCCTCCTGGCCGGGGGCAGCCTGGTTCGAGGCCGGATCCCCGTACTGGTCGATACCCAGTTCCCGGCGAAGGTCGGAACTGACCTCGGCCAGGCCGCGGTCGACCGGGATGCCGGTGCCGTCGGCCACCCGCACCAGACCGCAGAAGGCGGCCACCGTGGCCGCGGCCTGCCCGGCAGCCGCCGGGCCCAGGGTGGCGACGAGGCGTCGGCGGGCGTCGTCGAGGCTGTCCTCGTTGCCGACGGCGGCTTCGGCGAAGCCCAGCAACACCTCGGCCCCGTCGACCGTCTGGCCCTCGGCCGGGTCCCGGTCGGGTCCGGTGGCCCCGTCGATCGCGGTGGACAGGGGGGTGGCCGAACCCAGGGCGTGGCTGCTCTCACGGAGCAGCGTGGCGTGGGCGGTCGTTCAATAGAAGCACTCGTGCAGGGCGGCCACCCGGGTGGCGACGAGCTCGACCTGGGGCCGGGTGAGTGGTGTCTCCCACACCAGGTCGGCCATCCCCGCGCCCGAATACATGGGGACCATGGCGCTGCGGAACATCCGGTTCGTCTCGGGAACCAGGCTCAGGGCGCGGGCCACGTTGGCGTAGGGAAACGGGTCCTGCATCGCAACGTAGGCGCCGATGTCACCTATCCCGTCCGGCCGCTCCTGTGCTGGGGTCAGTTCGTCCGCCGGTTTGGGCAGGGGGGTGGGGGTGATGCCGGTGGCGGTGGCCAGGGTGTCGGCCATCGCCACCGTGGCCACGATCCCGACCAGTTCTACGTAGGCCCCGTCGCCGAGGGCGTCGACCCGGGCGCCGGCCCAGGCGCGGTCGATGCGGGCCAGGTTGGCGGCGATAGCGTCGATTACCTGGTTGGCGTCGTCGGGCAGGCCGGCTCCGGCTTCCGGTTCGGTCCGCAGCCATGGTGGTGTCGACCGGGTGGCGAAACGGTCGCGGGCCCGAGCGGCGGCCTCGGTGCGTTGTGTCGCCGTCCACCAGGTGCCGCAACGGCCCAGCAGCTCCCACGCGTCCGCCAACCCGGCCATCACGGCCGGATCGACCCCGATGGCGGCGTCGGACCGGCCGGCCGGATCAGTTGCCGTCATTGGGACAACGTATGCCGCCCCCCGGTGCCGAGGCCAAACCGCCGGCTCGATCGGTGTCGTCCGAGTGATCGATTGAACCCGGAATAAGGAGCATGCGTGGGGGCATATGTCGCGAATATCTGGTCTGTGTGGCGTATGAAGCCCTGATGGTGTTGATTTGTTTGATGTCTGATGGGTGCCGGTTGTGAGCGAAAAACGTCCCGATGTCGTAGGTGAGTTGATCTGGATCATGCGCCGGCAGGCGGCGCCGTCCACCCCCGTCCCCTACACCGAGAACGAGGCCATCGCCGGCATCGCCATGCTGGATCTGGCGATGAGTATGAACCATGTGGTTCGGGAGTCGGAGCGGATCAGACTCGACAGCCCCGATTCGCTCTCGCGCGTCGTAACCCTCGATCTCGCCTTGTATCTATTGACCGAGCAGCAGTTGCACGCCGCCAGCAGGTACAACGTGCAACGTCGGACCCCGGGCGAGACGGCGCCGACCCCGTATGAGCGCGAACCTCGCTCTCGGGCCGCGTGGTTGCCCTTGTTGCAACTGGCCCGCGTTTCGGGCGCCCACGTGGAGGTCCGTTCCGAGACCGGAGCGGTGCTGCCTCAGATCAGTCAGCCTGAATGTCTGTCCATCCTGGCCGCCGGCCTGTGCCGCATGTTCCGCTTTCTGCTACGGGCCTACCTGGGTCCGGGCAGCTCCGATACCTATGGCGGCCCAAAGGCCTGGTTGATCGAGCAGGCCATCTTCACCTACGTCCAGGATGGGCCGCCGGGGCGGGGGGACGCCGAGGGGTCTCTCGCCGAGCCGTCGACCGGCGACCCTGGCGAGGGGTCGGACACGGAGGTGCCGATCCACGAGAAGGCCGAAGCGCTCGCTGAGGCCGAACGTCTGCTTAAGGGATTGCGGGAGAAGGTTGACGCTGAAGGCGGCGGTTCTGATGACGAAATCAGCCCGTGGAAAAGGCAATGGGAACCGTTCTTCCACCTGTTGAGGAAGGTGGGGGACGATTACCTGATCATCTGTGCTCTGGATCTGGATCAGGTGAACCGTACGGTGTCCTATCAGGCCCCATCCCTGGCCCGGACGCCGAACAAGTTCCCATGGCAGGGCTGGTCGTGGCGCGAGGACGGGATCCGCTGGTTCCGGCGTCATGTGTTGCGGTATGTGCTGCTCAATGACGCCTACAAGATCAGCTACCAGCGGGAGTGTCGAACCTCGTTGCGTGAGTATCGGGTTTCGTTCGAGGCCTTTCCGTCGATCAGCACCCGGTACGCGGGCCTGACCTCGGAGCGTGACGAGGACCTGCTCTCCACCGTCAAAGCCCAGCATGCTGGCTTGTCGTGTGACCGGCCATGCGAGGAGCAGGGGCAGTCTGAGGAGGCGACCGGTGCGTTTCGGGTGCTCGACGCCCAACGGCAGCTCCGGGCCATGCAGCCGGTACTCGAACGGCGGCGCGCCCAGCTCGTCCGCTACCAGGATGCCTACGACGACACCGGCCGGGCCGAGGACCACAATCGCCCCGCCACCGACCACGCCGAGGACCAGGGTGGGGATGGAGCGTCGCCGGTCGGGCCGGCGCCGGCCAACGGCCTGGTGTTGCCCGACGAACTGTCGGACCTGCTGCTGGGCTCGGCCGATCAGTCCTCGGACCGGCCCGAGGGGGCCCGGAACCGGGTGGACCGGGCGCTGGAGACCTTCGAACAGCTCGAGCTGGGGCAGGGTCTGGGCATCATCGGCGACGCCAAGCCCAATCGGGGCAACACGGCGTGGCGGGTGTCGAGCGATCAGCTGACACCTCGAGCGGCGACGAGGACCTACCGCAACCGGTTCACCGCCAACCTGACCGATGACTCGCACTCGTTCGTTGGCCAGGTGTCCATCCTGCTCGGCCTGTTGCTGCTGATCGTCCTGCTGGTCGGGGCGAGCCTGAAGGTGTCGGGCCGCGTCGGCCAGCAGGCCGGCGCAACGGATGTGTTGGTGTACCCACTGGTTCCGAGCGTTCACTTCCTGGAGTGGGTCACCGGATTCGACCTGCAGGTCAACAATGTGTTCAATCCCGCCGCCGTGGCCGGTGTGATGACCCTGGTCCTGCTGGTGCCGGTGGCCCTGTTGGCCCGATTGGAGGCCGCCCGCGGCGACCTGGTAGTGCGCTGGCTCCGTGCGCCGGCTCGCTTCTTTGCCTACGTCGGGGTGTTCATGACCGTCATGCTTGCCCTGGCGCTGGGCACCGCGGATCCGAGCGGTCCGGGTTCGGGTACCGCCGGTCCGTCCTGTGCCCCCGACGGGCTCGGGTTGTGCACCCTCGACCTCGCGGTCATCACCGCCACCCTGACCCTGGAGTTCCTGACGGTGGTGGCGTGTCTGCGGTGGGTCTCCCGGCGCCTGCCGAGCCGGGGGCGCTACCCGGTGGGCCTGGCCCCCAGCTGGCTCGCGACCTGGGGGTTCCGTCGTCGGTTCAGGCACTATCTGGCGCGTCGCCGTATCGCGGTCGACGCCGAGTTCAGCAGCGACCTGCACAACGATGCGCTGTCGGTGCCCACCGACGACCGGACCAGCGAGCTCGCCGCCACGGTGGCCTCCGTGATGCTCTCGGGTGGCGAGTCCACCATGATCCGGGTCGACCGGTTGCCTGATGTCGTCGTCCTCGGCCCGCGTTCCTCCCCCTCGGTACCCGATAACGGTGGCGAACCACTGGCACAGGCGGGTCGGGGGAGTGATTCGGGGATCGGGTACGCCCGCGACATCGTGGCCGCTCTGGAGCAGCAGTGGACAGACGACGAGCCGCGGCTCGGTCGGCGGAGCGCGGATCCAAGGAGGCGGCGTCAGCAGCCGTTCGGCGACTTCGGGCTGCCGGGTACCTCCAGTGGCTTCCGGAAGGTCACTGCGGTCCTCACCCGGGGACCGGACCGTCAGAGCCTGGTCACTTCGGCGGTCACCTGGTCTCCCGGCTCGGCACCCGTCCCCGACGGCCCCCCACCCCCAGTATCGGTGCCGCCCGATCGACCGCGGGTTGTGCGGTACGACAGGTTCCCGGGGTTCTACGTCCAGCGGCAACCGACGTCCGCCGGGCCTGACACGCCCCGACTCGGTTGGGAGCTGTACGTCGAGGTGCCGTCCGCCGGCGTCGAGAACTCGGGCCCAACCCAGCCGATGGCTGACCTGCTGAAGGCCGTAGCCGAGGAGATCCGGGACGGGGTCGCCCTGCTCCGCTACTGCGAATGGCCCGGGGTCCGTCCCGCCGAGGTCAAGCCGAGCGAAGCGAATGGTGACGACGCCGTGGCCGCGCCGGCCCCGTCGTGGCGCAGCGCCCGGATCGGGGTGGACATCCCGATCTCACTCGCCGGTCGGAGCTCCAAGATCCTGCTCGACATCATCCGGACCGCGGCCGGGTCGGCTCAGACCATCCTGGTTCGTGACGGGCGGGCCGGGAGTACGGGCAGCTGGCACGAGGTCATCAAGCCCGACCCCGCAGCCCGATCGTCCACCGAACGGTTGGTGGCGCCGGCACCGAGCTGCAGTGTCACCCTGGCCGGGCCGACCCGGAACGGGGTGACGGCCAGGGTGCTCAGCGCCGTCGAACACCTGCCCATCCAAGGCCTGTCGGAGACCAGCGCCGGTGGGTACTCGATCCTCCACCTCTGGTTTGGCGACGTCTCGGACGGGGAACTCGACAAGGTGTTCGGCTCGTTCATCGGCCGGGGCGCCACCGCCAACCCGAGCCCGGGCACCACCCCGGAGACCGACCGCTCCGGGGCTGACCGGCGGTCCGAGGTCGGCATGCACGAGTACGAGTACCACCGCTGGCCATCGGGGGTTCTGCCGAGCGCGCCCCGGGGGTCCGCGCCGGACACGTCGAGGATGGTGTGGTGCACCTGGTCGATCCTGACGCCGGCCGGGGCGTTGGGCAGCCTCGTCGACACCCTCGCCGACGCGGTGGAGTACGTGGCCGGGCCGGCGGGTTCGACCACCCGGCCTCGGGCCGACGACGTGGTGATTGCCGGGATGTCGGCGCACACCACCGAACCGGGGCGAAGCTACGGTCGGGCCCTGCTGGAGCTCCGCACCTTCGCGGTCGATGAGCGTGACCTGTCCGGGTACTGCCATGTCCTGGAACGGGCGTGGCGGACCCGCCTCGAACAGGCGGGTGTCCAGGACGTGGACGTCCAGGTCGTTTGGCGTGACAGCTGGATCCGGTCGACGGCGCCCCGGCGTTGAGGTCGGCTGGCTGCTCGGGCGGGTCGCTGGCAGGATGGCGGGCAGGGGCCGAACAAGGGGGGAGTCCGATGCTGGATCAGGCCGACTACACCACGATTGTCATCGACAAGCGGAAGAACGGGGTGGCGGTGGCCACCCTGAACCGTCCGGACCGGCTGAACGCGGTCAACGGCTCGATGCACCATGAACTGGCCGGGATCTGCCGGGCCGCCGACGCCGACCCCGACGTGCGGGTCCTGGTGTTCACCGGAGCGGGGCGGGCGTTCTGCGCCGGCGGGGACTTCTCCGCCGATTCGGAGACGACGCACCGGATCACCCTGGAAGACGCGCGGATGATCGTCGACCACCTCCTGGAGGCGCACATCCCGATCATCTCGGCCGTCAACGGTTACGCCATGGGCCTGGGGGCGACCATCGCCCTGCTGTGCGACGTGGTGGTGGCCGGAACGTCCGCGGTGTTCGCCGACACCCATGTGAAGATGGGGATCGGTGCCGGTGACGGCGGGCAGGTGATCTGGCCGTTCCTCATGGGGATCAACCGGGCCAAGTACTTCCTGATGACCGGTGACCGGCTCGACGCGGCCGAGGCCGAACGTCTCGGTCTGGTCAACTTCGTGGTCCCCGACGACGAGCTGCTCGACCGGGCACTGGAGATCGCCGATCGGTTGGCGGCCGGGCCGGGTCTGGCCATCGCCGCGTCGAAGGTGCCGATCAACAACTGGTTGCGGACCGTGTCGGCCCAGGTGCTTCCCCTCTCCCTGTCGATGGAGGGGGCCACGATGCGGTCCGACGACGCTGCCGAGGCCGCCAAGGCCTTCCAGGAGAAGCGCGATCCGAACTTCCAGGGCCGGTGACGCGCCGACCCGGGGCCGGGTCGGGCGCCGGGCTGTTCAGGTGCCGCGCAGGGCTGCGGCCTGGGCGGTGTCGACGTACTCCTCGATCCGGGTGATCCGGTCACCGTCGACCCAGGCGAACAGGCAGGCCGGCATGTCGACGTCGACCCCGCCTGCGGTGGTGCCCCGCAGCACATGCTGCTGCACCGTGCCCCCGTCGATCGGCCAGCGGACGATCTGCTCGTACCGGCGTTCCGGGAGCTGTTCGATCATCCAGGCCAGGGTGAGGAGGTTCTCGTCGACGGTCTGCTCCACCTGGTCGAAGTTGTGCCAGATCCGGGCGTCGGGGTGGTAGAGGGCGCGGACGGCATCGGCGTCGCCGGTGGTGATGGCGTCGACGAGACGGTCGAGGGCGGCTTCAGCGGTCATGGGCTCACGCTACGGAACCGGCCGTTTCCGGCGCCAGCCCGGGGCCGTCACAGCGGCGAGCCGCCGTTGACCAGGCCGAGTCCTTCGGCCCGGTAGCCGAGGAGGACGAGCAAGTCGTTCGATGCGTTGCGCCACACCGACGGGTCGAGGGACAGGAACCAGTTCTCCTGGGCCCGGTAGATCGGGCGGGTGTACCAGCCGAAGATCCCGGCTCGGTGCTGATCGGTGGTCCGATTGTGGCCGGTGCGGTGCCACAGGCGGCTCTCGAACACCACGAGCGATCCGGCCGGGGCCTCCATCGGGACGGCCTCGGGTCGCTCGTCCGGTTCGGGTGGCCGGTGGAGGAGATGGCTGCCGGGCACGAAACAGGTGGCCCCGTTGTCGGCGGTGAAGTCGTCGACGCACCACGCCGCGTTGGCCCCCTGCGGTTCGGTGGGCCACGGGGTGGGCACGAAGATCTGATCGGCGTGCAGCACCATCTCCCCGCCCCCGGGGCCGGTGATGTTGGCCGACAGGTTCCCGAGCAGCATGGGCCAGTCGAGCACCGAACCCAACAGCCGCAGGGCGGTCGGGTGCTCGGCCAGATCGGCGAACACCGGTGAGCGGCTGAGCACGTTCCAGACCCGCTGATTGGTGTTGTCGTGCTCGTAGTCGAGACCGAACTTCTGCTCCCGGTTGCGGAGCCGATCCTGATCGGCTGCGTGGTACAGGTCGGCCCGCACCGCGGCCAGGGTGTCGGGCCCGAGGACGCCGGTCACGGCGCAGATCCCCTGGGTGGCGAGATCGTGCTCGGCTCGGTCCAGGTCGTCGGTGGGGGCGGGGAGTGGTGCACGGTCGGTCGTTGTCGGCATCGCTGATCGGTCCCCTCGGTCGGTGTCCCCTTGACGAGTACCGAGGTTACGCGTCCGGCCGGCACCCGGGGAATCCGGACCCGTTCCCGGGTGCGCCGCCCGGGGTACGGCTCGGGTGGCCGGCCCCGGCTTGTCTCCACGGTGGGCCGCGCCGGAAGATGGCGGTAGCAACCAC
Source organism: Acidimicrobiales bacterium (assembly GCA_047971245.1). GTDB lineage: Bacteria > Actinomycetota > Acidimicrobiia > Acidimicrobiales > SZUA-35 > CADEDH01. The sequence continues at coordinate 9,852 of JBKDZN010000309.1, read as the reverse complement.
GAAGCGAGAGGGGACAGGCGCGTGGCGGGACAACCGGAACTGGACACGGTTCGCACAGAGCTCGACGGTGGGGTAGCGGTGGTGACCCTGAACCGGCCGGAGGCGTTGAACGCCTGGAACGGGTCGCTGGCCGGCGATCTCGATCGGGCCCTGCGGTGGGCCTCCGACGACGACGACGTGGGCGCAGTGGTCGTCACCGGGGCCGGTCGGGCGTTCTGCGCGGGAGCCGACCTCTCGGCCGGTGGTTCCACCTTCGCAGCGGGGGGAGGGGCCGATCGGGCCGACGACACCCGGGCCCGCAGCCCACGGATGCTCCCCTGGGACGTCCCCAAGCCGGTGGTGGCCGCGGTCAACGGCCACGCGGTCGGGGTCGGCGCCACCTACGCCCTGGCCTGCGACGTCCGGGTCATCGCCGATTCGGCCAAGATCGGGTTCGTGTTCACCCGGCGGGGCATGCTGCCCGAGCTGGCCTCGCATGCCGTGCTGCCCCGGGTGGTCGGGTTCTCCAACGCCGCGGAGCTCCTGATGGGCGGGCGGCCCGTCACCGGACCGGAGGCCGCCGCCATGGGTCTGGCCTCGGCCGCCGTGCCCACCGGGGAGGTGGTGGCCGAGGCAGTGCGCCGGGCCCGTGACATGGCGGTCAACGCGGCCCCGGTGTCGATGGCCATCACCAAGCGGCTGCTCTGGGAGCAGATGGGGGTCGAGACGATGATGGCCCGGGAACAGCCCCTGTTCGACTGGGTGGCCAACCAGCCGGACTCGGTGGAAGGGGTCGAGTCGTTCCTCGAGAAGCGGGATCCGGCCTGGAAGCTGGCCGTGTCGAGCGACTTCCCCACCGTCCTGTTCGAACGGGGCCGTACCTCCTGAGGCGTTGGGGCGGCGCCTCGGGGGCTGGGCTAGGGTGCGGGGCATGACCCGAACCGGACAGTGTCTCTGCGGCGAGGTGACCTATGAGCTCAGCGGTGACCTGCTCGCCACCGCGGTCTGCCATTGTCAACACTGCCAACGTCAGAGCGGGGGAGCGTTCTCGGTGAACCTGATCGCCCACGAATCCCAGCTCACCGTTGACGGCACCCTGGCCGTCTACGGCGACACCGGCGATGACGGTGGCGACACGGTCTATGTGGAGCGCCGGTTCTGCCCGTCGTGCGGCTCACCCATCGTGTCGGCCCTGCTCGGCACCGAGGGCGTCATCGCCGTCAAGGCCGGCACCCTGGACGACACCTCCGACGTGAAACCCACCATGGAGGCCTGGTGCGTCACCAGCCAGCCGTGGGTCACGTTACCGGACATCCCGGTGTCGCTGGAACGCGAGTAGCCCGGGCGCCTCCGTGGGCCGACGGCGGTCACCCGCCGGTGATCAGATGCGCACCTCCAGCGGCAGCCGCCGCACTGGCACATGATGCGATAGTCGTCCTCGAGTCGACCGCTGGCCAACGAGGAGTTGTGGGTGGGGCAGAGGTCGTCGAAGGCGAACAGCTCGTCCTCGACCCGGGCCACCGCCACCTGCTGCTGGAGGTCCTCGAGGGAGAAGGCCGCCACCGGCCGGCGTTCGATCTCGTCGCGGGGCCCGACGGGGCGGAGCGGTGGGCGGTTGTCGCCGTAACCGGGGACAAGGCCTGCTTCGGCGCCCGGCCGATCGAGGACGCCGTTGTGCTCGACGCTGCCGGGCAACTGTGATGATCTACTGGGGTCGGAACGTCCCCAGGCCGAGCCATGAGCGCCGGTCGCCAGAGGAGCACCCATGACGGTTGATCGCACCCATCTCCCCCTCGCGCCCGAGCGGTTCAGTGGCCGGATCGGGCGGACCTACGCAGATTCGGTCCCGGGTGACCTCGAACTCGGTGAGCCGCCCGACGGGGCCCCGAACGTGGTGGTCATCATGCTCGACGACGTCGGATTCGGTCAGACCAGCAAGTTCGGCGGTCCCGTGAACACCCCGGCGCTGGAGAAGCTCGCCGGTGAGGGCCTTACCTACAACCGGTTCCACACCACGGCCCTGTGTTCGCCGACACGCGCCGCCCTGCTGTCGGGGCGCAACCATCACAGCGTCCACACCGGGAACATCATGGAGCTGGCCACCGCCTATCCCGGCTACGACGGCCAGTGGCCCCAGGACGCGGCGTCGATCGCCGAGATCCTGAAGCTCAACGGCTACAGCACCGCTGCGTTCGGCAAATGGCATAACACCCCGGACTACGAAACGAGCCCCGCCGGACCGTTCGATCACTGGCCCACCGGTAAGGGATTCGAGTACTTCTGGGGTTTCCTCGGCGGTGAGGCCGATCAGTGGAACACCCCTCTGTGGGAGAACACCACTGCGGTGGAGCGTCCCGCCGATGCCGACCCCGCCTGGCATTTCACCGAGGAGATGGCCCACAACGCGATCTCATGGATCGGTCGCCAGAAGGCATCCGCACCCGACAAGCCGTTCTTCCTGTATTGGACGCCGGGGGCGGCGCACGCCCCCCACCATGTGGGCAAGGAGTGGTCCGACCGGTACCGGGGCCAGTTCGACCACGGCTGGGATCGCCAGCGCGAGATCACCTTCGAGAACCAGAAGCGGCTGGGCATCATCCCCGAGGGGACCACCCTGACCCCGAGGCCCGACGAGATCCCGGCGTGGGACGACTGCACCGACGACGAGAAGCGTCTGTACGCCCGGATGCAGGAGGTGTTCGCCGGCTTCCTCGAGCACGCCGACGCCCAGATCCAGAAACTGCTCGACGCCCTCGACGTGCTCGGCGTCACCGACAACACCCTTGTCTTCTGCGTCGTCGGCGACAACGGTCCGAGCGCCGAAGGCACGCTCACCGGGACGCTCAACAACATGAAGAGCCAGCAGGGGTTCCACGACGACATCGCCACGATGCTCGAACATATCGACGAGATCGGCGGGCCCGAGTTCGAGAACCACTACCCGGTTCCCTGGTGCTGGGCCGGATCCTCGCCCTTCCAGTGGATGAAGCAGGTCGCGTCGCATTTCGGGGGTACCCGCAACGGCCTGCTGGTTCGCTGGCCCGAAAAGATCAAGGATCGGGGTGGGATGCGCAGCCAATTCCATCACGTCATCGACATCGCACCCACCATCTTGGAGGTTGTCGGACTCCCCGAGGCCACCGAGGTCCGCGGGGTCCACCAACGGCCGATGGAGGGGACGCCGCTCACCTACACCTTCAACGATGCCGAGGCCGAGGGTCGCCATGTGACCCAGTACTTCGAGATGTTCGGCAACCGGGCGCTCTATCACGACGGCTGGGTGGCCGGGTGCCGCCACGGGAAACTGCCGTGGGAGCTCACCGGCAGCGCCTCGTTCGACGACGAGGCCTGGGAGCTGTACAACATCGAGGAGGATTTCTCCCAGGCTCATGACCTCGCCGGGGAACATCCCGAGAAGCTGCGGGAGATGCAGGACCTGTTCATGGCCGAGGCGGCCCGCTACAACGTCCTGCCGCTCGACGACCGGTTCGCCGAACGCGGTGACGCCAGTCTCCGGCCCAGCCTGGTGCGCGGCCACCAGACCTTCACCTACCTGGCGGGAACGGTGCGGATCCCCGAGTCGTCGTCGCCGCCCATCAAGAACGTCAATCACACCCTGGCCGCCGAGATCGAGATCCCCGAGGACGGGGCCGAGGGTGTGCTGATCTGCTGCGGCGGCCACTCCGGTGGCTACACCCTGTTCCTCAAGGACGGCAAACTCCATTGGGAGCACAACTGGTTCAACGAGACCCGGTATCTGGTGTCGTCGGATCAGACCCTCGAGCCGGGCCCCCAGGTGGTGTCGGCCGAGATCGAGGTCGACAAGCCGGGCACACTCGGTACCGGGGGTACGGTCACGCTTCGCCGTAATCTCGACGTGATCGGCCGGGGCACGTTCGACAAGCAGGTCCCGGTGCGGTTCACGGTGCAGGAGTCGTTCGATGTCGGCTGCGACACCGTCACCCCGGTGTCGACCCAGTACACCTCACCGTTCGCCTTCACCGGCACCCTGGTGCGGGTGATGGTCGACGTCACCGGCAAGAGCTTCGAGGAGCTGGCCCTCACCGATGCGGCCAGGAACCTGGTGCAGGAGATGAAGACCCGGATCGAGATCGCGCTCCAGTAGCTGCGGTACCGGTCCGCGCCGACCAGCCCGCGACGTGCACGACGTCCGGGCGGGTCGGCCCCGACTCACTGCTCGCGGTAGCGGGCCCTGACGACGAGGTCGGGGTCGTGTTCGGCGTCGGGGGCGACGTTGATGTCGACCTTAGTGACCGTCCCGTTGAACTCGCCACGCGGGGTGGTGTAGTCCTCGACGACCGGGTCGAGACTGTCGAGGCCGATGTCGAGCCCCTCGTCGAGGGAGAACAGTGCCGGTACCGACTTCTCCAGGCGGCCCTTGCCGGTCTCCTCACCGTCGCACCGCAGGCGGATGTCGGCCCCCTTGCCGGCCCCGCCGCCGTCGTAGTCGAAGCGCATCTCGACGACATGGTCTCCGGGGTCCAGCGCATGATCGGCCCGCACGACCGTGGTGTGCATGCCGACATAGTTGTGGGCGTAGGCGGGCACCCCGTCCCGGCAGTACAGGCACCATCCGCCGAAGCTGCCGCCCTGGGCGATGATGGCGCCCTGGGCCGGTTCGTCTCCCACGGTGACGTAGCCGGTCACGGTGAACGACCCGGTTCTTCACGTTGAGGACCGTGTTCTCGTTGAGGCGGGTCATGCCGGGCCGCAACGTCATCGTGGCCCGTCCCTCGGTGAGGTCGGGTCGGCCGGCGATCGTGGGATCGAAGCGTTCACGTTGACGGTCGTCGATCGGCAGCGCATCGTACTTCGCGCCTTCGATCAGGAACCGCTGCTGCAGTTCCCGCAGCCGGTCGGGTTGGTCGGCGGCCAGGTCGTGGCTCTGGGTCCAGTCGTCGGGACCGTACAACTCCCACGCGTCCTCGTCGAGGGGCGGCGAATGGAACTCCGAGTCGGGCCACGGCAGGTTGTGTGGGGTCACCGCGGTCCACCCGTCGTGGTAGATGCCGCGGTTGCCGCCGATCTCGAAGTACTGGGTGTGGTGCCGTTCGTCGGCGTCCGCGTCGTCGAAGGTGTAGGCGAAGCTGCTGCCCTCCAGGGGCCGCTGGTCGATCCCGTTCACCTCCTGGGGCACGGGAAGCCCGGCGATCTCGAGGAGGGTGGGGACCACGTCGATGACGTGGGTGAACTGGGATCTGATCTCGCCGGCGGGGATCCGGCCCGGAAGGCGGGCGATCATCCCGGTCCGGGTCCCACCCCAGTGGGAGGCCACGATCTTGCTCCACTGGTAGGGGGTGTTCATCGCCGGGGCCCAGCCGGCGGGCATGTGGTTGAACGCCTTGGGGCCGCCGATGTCGTCGAGGTGGGGCATGATGTCGTCGGTCGTCATCAGCACGTTGTTCTGATAGGCCATCTCGTTGAACGTCCCGAACGGCTCGGCCTCAGCCGAGGATCCGTTGTCGCCCAGGATGTACAGCACGAGGGTGTTGTCGAGGACCCCCTGCTCCTCGAGGGCACTGATCACCCGGGCCACCTGGTCGTCGGTGTGGGTCGCCATCGCCGCGTAGGCCTCGAACAAGCGGTTCCCGACCAGCCGGTCGTCGTCGGTGAGATCGTCATAGGCCGGGATGTAGGTGTTCCTGGCGGTCAGCTCGGCGTCGTCGGGTACGACACCGAGCTCCTTCTGGCGCTCGAACGTGATCTCGCGTTGGCGGTCGTAGCCGTGTTCGAACGCGCCCCGGTATCGCTCGAGGTAGTCCTTGGGGGCGTGGTGGGGGGCGTGGGTGGCCCCGAAGGCCAGGTACGCGAACCATGGTTTGTCGGGCGTCAACGCCGTGATGCTGCCGGTCCATGCGATCAGCCGGTCGGCCAGGTCCTGGGAGAGGTGATAGCCCTCCTACGGTGTTTCGGCGGTTCGATCTGGGTGGTCCCGTGCACGAGGGCCGGGGTGTACTGGTGGGTGTCACCGCCGATGAACCCGTAGAACTCGTCGAAACCCTCACTGGTCGGCCACCGGTCGAACGGGCCCGACGGGCTCGTCTCCCAGGGCGGGGTCTGATGCCATTTCCCGTACGCCGCCGTCGAGTACCCATTGGCCCGGAGGATCTGGCCGATGGTGACGCAATCGTTCGGTAGGACCCCGGTGTAGCCGGGCATCGACGTGGCTGTCTCGGCGATCGAGCCCATATTGACCGAATGGTGGTTCCGCCCGGTCAGCAGGGCCTGGCGGGTGGGGGAGCACAGGGCCGTGGTGTGGAACCGGGTGAACCGGACGCCCTCGTCTCCGAGGCGCTCCGCGGTCGGCATCTCACACGGCCCACCGAACGCGCTGCTGGCGCCGAAGCCCATGTCGTCGACCAGGATCATCAGCACATTCGGGGCCCCGTCCGGTGGCCGCAAGGGCTCCGCCGGGTCGGGTCGCACCGCGTTGCGTGCGTCCACCGGTGTGTCGGCCCGGGGTCGTTCGTCCTTGATCGGCAGCCGGAAACGGTTCAATTTCGCAGCCATGGTGACCTCCATTCAGATCTGACGAACTCACGGAAAGCTCTGTCAACCGATCGTAGAAGACGGGGTTTCCGGGCGCGGTCGAACGACGCGAAAGCCGACGTTCCCCGTGCTCGAGTCGGGGGTGCTGGAGCTGCGGGCGTCGACCCGGTACCGATTGCAGTACGACGCGTGGCAGAGATACGAGCCGCCCCGCATGACCCGTCGATCACCGGTGGGTGGTCCGGCGGGCGCCCGTTCCGGGGCCGCCCGGTAGGCCATCGGGTCGAACCAGTCGGCGCACCACTCCCACACATTGCCCGTGATCTCGTACAGGCCGTACCCGTTGGGCGGGAACGACCGGACCGGACAGGTCCCGATCCAGCCGTCGTCGCCGGTGTCCCGGGACGGGAACGTCCCCTGGAAGACGTTCATCCGGTGCTGTCCGTCCGGTTCCAGCTCGTCGCCCCACGGGAAGTGGTGCTGGGACAGGCCGCCCCGGGCGGCGTATTCCCACTCGGCCTCGGTCGGCAGGCGGGTTCCCGACCATTGCCCGTAGGCCTGGGCGTCGAACCAGCTGACGTGGACGACAGGGTGGTCGTCCCGGCCGTCGAGATCGGAACGGGGCCCCTCCGGGTGACGCCAGTCGGCGCCCTCCACCAGTCGCCACCAGGGGGCGTCGGCGACCCCCCGCGTGGGTGGGAAGTCGTCGGGGAGCAGCCCGCCGAACACGAACGCGTCGCCGAACTCCTCGGCCGTGGTCTCGTAGCCGGTGGCGTCGGTGAAGGCGGCGAACTGGGCGTTGGTGACCGTCGTGGCTGCGATCTCGAACCCGGCGACCTCGACCCGGTGCACCGGGCCCTCCCCGTCGTCGGGGTAGCCGATCGGATCGTCGGTGCCCATCGCGAACGAGCCGGCGGGAACGGTCACGAAGTCGGGCCGGGCCGCCGCGGCCGCCGGGCGACCGGTGGGTGTGTCCGACGCCGAGGTCCGATCGGACCCCTGGCGTCGTGACGGGCCGCAGCACCCGCTCATCGGTCGCACCCTCTCATCGGTCGCAGCTCCTCCGGCGTCGCAACCGCAACAGTAGCCCCCATGATCGGGGTCCTCGACCGGTTCCGTCGGTTCGGGGCGACCCGTCTAGCCGAGGCGACCGGCCCGTTCGGTGAGGGTGGCGATCGCCTGGTCGAAGCTGTCCACGAAGGACCGGACGCCGTCCCGTTCCAGGCGGTCGGCGACCTCACCGAAGTCGATACCCAGGGACTCGATCCGGGCGATGATGCGGGCCGCGCCGGCCGGATCGGTGTCGACCGTCCGGGCCACCGTGCCATGATCGTCGAAGGCCGAGAGGGTGGCGTCGGGCAGGGTGTTGACCGTGTCGGGTCCGATGAGCCGGTCGACATACAGGGTGTCGGGATAGGCCGGATCCTTGGTCGACGTGGATGCCCACAGCGGCCGTTGTACCCGGGCACCCCTGGCCGCGAGCGCGTCCCACCGGTCGCCGCTGAAGGTCTCCCGGAACGCCTGGTAGGCCAGGTGAGCCTGGGCGATGGCGGCCTGGCCCTTCAGGGCCAGAGCCTCGTCGCGGCCGATTTTCTCCAGCTCGGCGTCGACGGCGACGTCGACCCGGCTGATGAAGAACGAGGCCACGGACGCCACCGACGACAGGTCACCGTCGCAGCGCTCCAGACCGTTGAGGTAGGCCTCCATCACGGCCCGGTACCGGTCGATACCGAAGATCAGGGTGACGTTGATCGACCGGCCCTCGGCGACCAGGGTCTCGATGGCGGCCACGCCCGCTTCGGTGGCCGGGACCTTGATCATCAGGTTCGGTGCCGCGATCCGCGCCGCGAGTTCCCGGGCCGCGGCCACCGTTCCCGCCGCGTCGTCGGCCAGGGACGGAGCGACCTCGAGTGACACGAATCCGTCGGTGCCGTCCGCACCGTCGTAGACCGCCCGCATCACCTCGGTGGCTGCGGCGATGTCGGCGCTGACCAGTTCCCAGTAGACGTCGGTCATGTCGACGGTGGAGACGCCACCGGCCGGGCCCGTGGTGAGGCGGCGCAGATCGTCGTCGTAGTCGTCGGTCTCACCCATGGCCTTCGCGAAGATGGTCGGGTTGGAGGTCATGCCCCGCACCCCACGGTCGATCCAGGCCTGGAGCTCACCACCGGTCAGCCAGTCCCGGCGGAGATTGTCGAGCCAGGGGCTCTGCCCCTGCTGTTGGTACAGGTCATGCAAACGTCCCACGAGGCCTCCCGGTGGCGCGGCAGCTGGTGTCGTCCGACGGTGCCGCCGCGACCCCGCCGGAACGATCCACCTTAGAACCTGCGCGGACACGCGCATGCCCCGGGCCGACCGCCGGCCGCCCGGCCGGGCCCGTTGTCGGCGCTTCGGCCCGGTCCGGCCCGCCTCGGATCCTACGAGCCGTTCGAGGACCCGTTGGCCTCGTCGACCGTGCCGATGCCGGCCAGGTCGACCAGTTCGTCCATCTCGGCCACCAGGGCCACCGCAGCGTCGACCACGGCACCCACGTTCATCCCCAGCTCGTCGAGCACCGTGGCTCCTGGTGCCGAGGCCCCGAAACGGTCGACCCCGAGGGTGATGTCCGCGTACCGGTCCCAACCGAGGGTGGTGCCGGCCTCGATCGACACCGTGGGCAGGGTGGGGTCGATCACCGCATCCTGCTCGGCCGGGGAACGGGCTTCGAACGCCTCCCAGCACGGCATCGACACCACCCGGGCCGCGATGCCCTCCGAGGCCAGCACCTGGGCCGCTTCGACGCACAGGGCAACCTCCGAACCGGTGCCGACCAGGATCACCTCGGCGTCGTCGTGATCGATGAGGATGTACGCCCCCTCGGCCACCCGGGCCGCGTCGGTGGACGCCAGCACGGGCAGGTCCTGGCGGGACAGGATCAGGGCGACCGGTCCCTCGGCCGCCAGCGCCATCCGCCAGGCCCCCGCCGTCTCGGTGGCGTCGGCCGGCCGGATGACGGCGAGCCCCGGAATGGCCCGGAGGCTCATGATCTGTTCGACCGGCTGGTGGGTGGGACCGTCCTCTCCCACACCGACCGAATCGTGGGTCCAGACGAACACCACCGGCGCACCACTCATGGCGGCCAGCCGCACCGAGGGGCGCATGTAGTCGGAGAACACCAGGAAGGTCCCCACCACGGGCCGAGCCCCGCCGTGGCGGGCTGCGCCCACCGCGGTGGCGGCCATGGCGTGTTCACGGATCCCGAAGTACAGCTGCCGGCCCGCGGGGTTGGTCGGGCTCTGGGCGTCGTCGGCGCCCCCGGGGAGGAGGGTGCCGGTATTGCCGGTGAGGTCGGCCGAACCGCTGATGATCTCGGGCACCAGGTCG
>JBKDZN010000308.1:0-3878 GCA_047971245.1 Acidimicrobiales bacterium | reverse complement strand
TGGCCGGCATCGGTGCCGGCGATCAGGTACCAGCGTCCCTGGCGGGCCACGAGACCCAGGGGATCCACGGTCCGGGTCGTCGGCACACCGGTACGGTCGGTGTAGCCGAGCACGGCCCGACGGGCCGTGACCACGCTGTGGCGCACCGCCCCCAGGATCCGATCCGCCCGATCGTCGGTCTCGGCCGACGGGGAGGCCCCGCGCCCGCCGGCGGCCCGGCGCGGCGTGGCCGCTCGGGCCGGTGCCGCGACCCGGATCGACGAGGCCGCCCGTTCCGCCGCGTCCCGCATCGGTTCCGGCAGGGCGCTCGACAGCTTCCGGAGCGCGGCCCGGGTCTCGGCGGCCAGCGAGGGGTCGGTCGTCGCCCCCGCACCGACCAAGGAGTACAGGGCGATCGCCTCGGTCGACGACAGGCCGGACAGGTCGGTGCGGCCCTCACCCAGCAACCGCCAGCCGCCACCGCGGCCCGGGGTGGAATACACCGGCAGGCCGGCCTGACCCAGGGCTTCCAGGTCACGCCGGGCCGTTCGGGTGGACACCTCCAGCTCCTCGGCCACCTCGACCGCGGTGACCCGACCTCGGCGCTGCAGCAGCAGCAGGATGGCCACCAGGCGATCGGCACGCACCCAACGAGTGTGCCCGCGACCCCGACCGGGAAATCCGGAAACGTGGACATACCGTGGCCACGTTGGGGGTGCAGGGTGGCCGCCAGGACCGAACCCAAGCCCCCGTCAACCGCTCCCGCACCCCTCCCGGCGCCCACTGACCCCGCCCCCGGTTCGCGGCTGCGATCGCCACGGCCGTCGACCTGGTCGGCACGGTGACCCCGGCCGATCTCGACCGCGCGACCCCATGCGATGACTTCGACGTCCGCACCCTGCTCGGGCACATGCTGACCGTGCTGCGGCGCCCCACGGCCCTGGCCACCGGGACCGACCCCATGGCCTTCCCCCCGTCGGTCACCGGGGTCGCCGACGACGCCTGGACGGCCACGTTCGCCGCCGATCGGGCCGCCGTGCAGGCCGCCTGGGCCGACGACGCCGTCCTCGACCGGGACATGGCCCTCCCGTGGGCCCAGGGAACGGGGCGCCAGATGCTGCCCACCTACACCAGCGAGCTCACCGTCCACACCTGGGACCTGGCCCAGGCCCTCGGGGTCACCCCGGTCTGGGACGACGAGGTGGCCGCAGAGTCGATCGCCGTGTCGGCGGTCATGCTGCCCGGCGGGGAGCGCGAATCCATGGTCCTGCCCAACGGGATGGCTGTCCCGTTCGCCAGCGCGGTGGAGACGGCGAGCTCGGCAGCCCCGATCGATCGACTCGTCGCCTGGTACGGCCGGCAGCCGGGGTGACCCGGAACCGGCCGGGGTCAGGCCCAGCGGTCCCGGGCCTGTTCCCGCAGCTCCACCTTGCGGATCTTGCCGGTCGGGGTCATCGGCAGTTCGTCCACCACCAGCACGTGGCGTGGCACCTTGAACCCGGCCACCCGACCCCGGAGATGGCCGAGCAGGGCGTCGCCGTCGAGGCCGGCGCCCGGCTCGGCCAGCACATAGGCCACCGGCACCTCCCCGAGCCGGCTGTCGGTCAGGCCGACCACGGCCGCGTCGGCCACCCCGTCCAGTTCCCGCAGCCGACCCTCCACCTCGGCCGGGGCCATGTTCTCTCCCCCCACCTTCAGCATGTCCTTCAACCGGCCCATGAACACGAGGTGGCCGTCGGGACGGATCCGGCCCAGGTCACCGGTGTGGAGCCAGCCGTCGGGGTCGACCGTCTCAGCCGTCTCCGCCGGCTTCCGGTAGTAGCCCAACATCCGGGTGTAGCTGCGGCACAGCAGTTCACCGGGCACGTCGACCGGCTGCTCCTCGCCGGTCTCCGGGTCGATGATGCGCAGTTCCACGTCGACCATCGGGTATCCGGAGGCCTCGGTGCGCTGCTCGACGGTGTTGGCTACATGGCCCACCACGCACGCCGTCCACACCTCGCTCATCCCCCAGGCCGACACGGTCGGGCACAGCTCCTCCTGCACCCGCCTCGCCACCGGGGTGGTCGACTCCTGACCGGCGGCCAGGGTGCCCATCCGGTAGCTCAGGGCGCGGGGCCGTTCCCGCTGGACCCGCAGCAGCTCACCCCAGTGGGCATCGAACCCGTGCAGCATGGTGATGCCTTCACGTTCGGAGACGTCGAGCACCTCGGCCGGATCGAACGTCTCGAACAGCACCACCCGGCTCCCGGTCAGCAGGGGGAACAGGAGGGTCTCGGTGTAGCCGAACGCGTGGAACAGGGGCAGGAACCCGGCGTGCACATCGTCGACGGTCACCCCGTGGATCTGGGCCCGCTCGTACACGTTGCGGACCAGGGAATGGTCGTGGACCGCCCCCTTGGGGCGACTGGTCGTCCCGGAGGTGTAGATGATGATGTACGGATCGGTGGCCTGCACCGCGGCGGCCCGGGCGGTCAGCGCGTCGTCGTCCACGGCGGCGCCCAAGGCGAGCAGACCGTCCCAGCCCAACCAGTCCGGGTCACGATCCGGGCCGAGGACCACGATGTGGTCCAGCTTGGGCAGCTCGGGCCGGGCCTCGCGCACAATGGCGGCGTAGTCGACCGGCCCGGACCGGTCGTTGAAGATCAGCACGGTGGTATCGGACTGGTCGACGGTGTACCCGACGTCGTCGGCCCGGTAGCGGGTGTTGAGGGGCACGAGTACCGCACCCACCCGGGCCACCGCGAACATGGCGAAGACGAGCTCGGGGCGGTTCGTCATCCAGACCGCCACCGTGTCCCCCGGGCCGACACCGAGTCCGATCAGACCCTTGGCCACCCGGTCGATCTCGGCGGCCACCTCGGCGTGGCTCCACCGCCGGTCGCCGAACGACATGGCCTCCCGCGCACCCCACCGCGCTGCGGCCTCGGCGGCCAGATCACCCACCCGACGTGGCCGGTAGGCGGCCGGTGGCGCCGGCACCCCGCCGGTCGACCCGTGTCCTCGTGCGCCCACCGTTCCACCCCCGTTGCCCGTTCCCGACGGTTCGGAGCCCTCCTGCGAGGTCCCTCCCCCATGTCGGAGCCGATGCTAGCCAGCCCACCGACGGCGGACCGCACACGGATCGTCACCGGGCGCTCGCCCTCCGGGTTCGTGGCTGGCATCGTTCACCCGGGCGGCACTAGAACCGGAACCATGGAGATCGATCTGCTGTCCGTAGGCCGCTACGCCGGTTCCCAACCTCACGACCAGTTCGACTGGTTGCGGACCAATGCACCCGTGTACCGGCACGCCGAGCCGGGCGGGCCCGGGTTCTGGGCGGTGACCCGCTACGAGGACGTGCGGGCGGTCGGACGCGACGCCGAACGGTTCTCGTCGGCGCCGACGATCATGATCGCCGATCCGGAGGATGGCGACGGCGTGTCGGCCGACCCGGACCACCAGATGATGCTGATGGCCGACCCGCCGGTTCACACCCGGATGCGGCGCCTGGTCAGCGCGGATTTCACCCCGAGAGCGGCTGCCCGCCTCCAACCCCGGATCGCCGAGCTCGCCACCCAGATCGTCGACGAGGTCGTCGAACGCGGCCAGTGCGATCTGGTCGCCGACCTGGCCGGTGAGATGCCGAGTTTCGTGATCGCCGACGTGCTCGGCATCCCCCTGGAGGACGGGCGACGCCTCTACCACTTCACCGAGGCCATCCACTCCAGCGAGGAGGTGGTCACCCATGAGGAACGGGCGGCCGCCTACGGCCAGATGTACAGCTACTCCCAGCAGGTCTACGCCGAGAAGCGGGCCCATCCGGCCGATGACCTGGCGTCATTGTTGGCCAACGGTGTCGTCGACGACCGGCCCATCGACGAGGTCGACTTCTTCCTCTGGTTCCTGCTGCTGGTGGA
>JBKDZN010000307.1:0-24922 GCA_047971245.1 Acidimicrobiales bacterium | reverse complement strand
CACAGCGGACAACGTCACCCGCTCGCATGGGCAACGTCGGTTGCTGACGCGTTCAGGATGGCGACATCCTCGTCGTTGAGTGGTCCGGACGAGAGCTGAGCGCCGATGATGCGACGACGCTCCCTACGAATCAGCTTCTGGAGTTGGGCATCGAGCGTGATCCCCTCACGGTCGGCCAGGTGCCGTAGGGCATCGCGGGTCTCCGTCGTGACCTTGATGGTAGTGGAATCGGCCATACCGGGAAGTATGCCCGTCCGGGGGGGACCGGTAGCACGGTGCACCACTGGGGACCGAAGGGAGGGCCGGCGGTGCGTTCGAGCAGTCATGTCCCGGATCGGAGGAGGTGTGGGTGCGGGTGGATCTCCAGGTGATGCAGTCGTGATAGCATGATGTCATGCCGAAGCAGACGACTGTGCGCCTTCCCGATGATCTGGCCGCCGAGGCTGAGGCTGTAGCCCGGGTTCGGAACACGAGCGTGAACCAGCTCATCATCGACTCGTTGACCGCGGAGATCGAACGGGCGCGGTCCGACACGTCATTCGTTGCCCGGGCGAAGGCGTTGATCGAGCGGGACAAGGAACTGCTGGAACGCTTGGCCAAGTGATCCGCTACCTCGGCCTGGCCGAGTACTTCGTTCTGGCCGAGATGGTGACCGGGATTCCTGCCGAGAGGTTGACCAGGGCCAGCAGGGTCGATCTTGCCGACTCCGCGCGGCCGCACCGCAGGCCGGGTTTGGCGATGATGACTTCTACCCCGGCCTGTACGACAAGGCGGCGGTGTTGTGCTGGCGGCTTGCCCGAAACCATCCGTTGCCTGATGGGAACAAGCGAGCGGCGTGGATCTCCATGACGATGTTCATCGAGCTGAACGGCGGCAGCTGGGATCCCGAAGCGCCCGACGTCGACGACGCCGAACGGATGATGCTCGCGGTCGCTGAGGGCTCCGCGACCGAAGCCGATCTTGCCGCCTGGCTTGCCGAGCGAGTCGACTTCGAGCGATAGCTGCCGGACCACACTGGTGCCACTGGCAAACAGCGGATCAGGGTCGATCGCGGCTAGCAGCGGTCACCTTGTACCCGCCGACGCTCCAGCAATCAAGCGGAATCACTGCCGTTCGGCGATTGCAGCTGGCTCTCTTGACAACCGGCGTTGGGCCCTCATGGGTTCCGGCGGTTCGAATCCCCCTCTCTCTGCTGCGAGATAAGGATACGTTTCTTGTTCGAACCCGGCCATGATCAAAAGGACTCGACTCTTACTGGCTGCCCTGCTGCCAGAGTGGATAGATCCTCTGAGTCGCCGGTGAGTATCACAACGCCACCAAGCCGGATCGCAGTGGCAACGATGATGGCGTCAATGGTCGACTTTGAACCTGTGGCTCCTAGCAGAGACCCGGCTAGTCGACCATCTTGCTCATCGGCGGGTACGATCTCGCCGACAGCCTTGATGACCCGATGCACAGGGGCATCGGTTGCTTTGCCTCGGATTGTCTCGGCGAGCACCACCGATGGGATGTAGACATCGATACCTGCTTCCCAGGCGCTCGCGAGTACGGCTCGGGGGCGCTGGTCGTTGCGGGAAAGTCCGATGACCGCTCCGCTGTCGAGGAGGAGGCGTTGGGCGACTAGTCTCGCCATAGGTTTCGAGCCTCGTCGAGTAGCTCGGCGGAGATGGGTCCACCTTCATCTTCCATTGCTTGGAGTAGGTCGCTGAGGCGGTCGTGTTGGAGCTGTCGTCGCAGAGCTGCCGACACGTAGGAAGACAGCTCTCGTCTTCCGACGCGACTGCGGGCTTCTTCGAGTGCCTCCTCGTCGAGGCTGAGTGATACCTTGGCGACTGGCATGAGGATAATCCTACTTGAAGTAGGAATCCATGGCAAGTGCTTCCGGTGAGTGAGTCAAAGGCGGCCATGGTCAACAACAGTCTGGCCCTCGCTATTCCCCCATCTCGCATGTTGGAACGGCGTGACATGACGGAGCGATGGGTCGCCAAGGTCACGAGGCTCAATGGGAAGCGACGTGGAGTGACGGCTTACCACGGGGCGATGGCTGCAAGGAGTATTGTGGACTTGAAGCGGATTTGAGTTCCAAAGTGCGAACTGGGTTCCTTTGTGCTTGGTGGCTTCTTTCCGCATGGGTCGGGCGTCGTGGTCGTGGAGCGACAACAACTTGTCGGCCGCGGCGACCGGCCGGTGCCGGGCCCGTTCGGTGGCCTGATGGACCAGAGCGTCGACACGGCCCAACACCGTGGCCATCACGTTGACCGCTCGACGGGTCCCTCTGGGTGCTGGGCCGGTCTGGTCAACAACCCGCCGGGCGGCGGTAACCACCGCGGTGGCCTGGGCCGCGTCAACAGCGCACGGATCAGCGATCCTGGTCGCGACCGACCAGGATCTCGTCCACCCGGTCGGGGTGGCGGGGACGACCCCAACGCCCAACATCAGCCTGCAAGCGAGCCAACTCCTCGCTAGCCCGCTCGTCTACCACCACCTCAAGCCGGATCCGCGTGCGTCTAGCAGTTCGGGCTTCCAAAGCGTGCTGTACCGCAGTGCCAAGCAGAATCGGATACGTCGGTTCCATGTCCTGTTCGACAAAGGTCACCCGGCGCTGCGGTGATCCCGATGGCTCAAGAGTCGATCGTCGAGTCGGTTCCGGGGTCGGCGTGGTTGCCGCCGGCCGGGGTGTCGCCGATGGCCGGGGTGCCGAGGGAGTCCGGGGCCACGTCGGGAGTGCGTGCCGACGCCAGGTTGCGGAACGTCTCGGCCAGGTCGATGCCCAGGATGTCGCTGGCCATGGCCAGACCCTGGGTCACGTTGGCGGCGGCCGATCTCGTCACCTGGCTCGCGCCGTCGGTGGAGATGACCGTCATCGTGTCGACCGCGGCCAGCGGAGCCGACGCCTCCCGCACCACCTCGGGCAGCATCTTGGCCAGGAGATCGAGGATGGCGGCTTCGCCGTACTGTTCGTAGGCGGTGGCGCGCTTCTCCATCGCCTCAGCCTCCGCGTCACCCCGGGCGGCGATGGCGGACGCCTCGGCCTCACCTTCGAGCCGGAGTGCTTCGGCCGCGGCCGCCCGGCGGGCCCGCTCGGCGGCACCCTCGGCCTCACCTTCGAGCTCCATGGCCTTGGCCAGCTCCGACCGGCGTTGCCGCTCACCGGCGCCGATCAGACGGTCTTCCTCGGCCCGGGCCTGGGCCGCTTCGACCGAGGCGATCCGGGCCGCTTCGGCCTCCAGGACCCGGCGCGTCTTGTTGCCTTCGGCCTCCTGCTCGACGGCGTACCGCTCCGCGTCGGCCGGCTTGCGCACGTCGGTGTCCAGCTGGCGTTCCTTCAGGGCGGCGGTACGTTCCGCCACCAACTCCTGGGCCGCGATGACTTCCTGGTCCTTGGCTGCCTTGGCCAGGGGGCCGGCGGCCTCGGCGTCGGCGGCGGCCGCGTCGGTTTCGCTGCGGATGTCGGCCTTCTGCAGTTCGAGGGCCCGGTTGGCCAGCGCGATCTCCTCCTCGGCCTTCAGGCGGGCCTGTTCGGCCTCGCGCCGGGCGATCGCCTCGGCGATGGCGGCCTCCTTCTCGGCCCGGGCCGCCTCGGGGCGGCCGAGATCGGTCAGGTAGCTGCCCTCGGTCTTGATGTCCTGGAGCTGGAAGGTGTCGAGGACCAGACCCTGGTTGGTCAACGACGCCTCGGCCTCTTCCGCCACCTCCCGGGCGAACGCGGCCCGGTCCTTCACGATCTCTTCCACCGACAGACGTCCGACAATGGCCCGCAACGACCCGGCCAGGACTTCCTGGGTGAACGGCTCGATCTCGCGCTGCTGGCCGAGGAACCGCTGGGCGGCAGCCCGGACCGAGTCCTCCGTACCCCCCACCTTGACGATGGCCACCCCCTCGAGTGAGCACCGGATGCCCTGGGCCGACACCGCCGATCCGACCCCCACCGAGATCTGACGGGAGGACAGATCGAGCACGGCCAGGCGCTGCACGATGGGCAGAACGAAGGTGCTCGCCCCCATCACCACCTTCTGGCCCGACAGGTCGGTGGACACCCGGCCGGTCTCGGGGTTGGTGACCGCCTTGCCCTTGCGGCCGGTGACGATGAACGCCTCGTTGGGGCCGGCCACCTTGAACCGGCTGGCCAGCAGCAGGCCGATGACCACGATCAGGACGACCAGGGCGACGATGACAGCGAGAAGCGGGGACATGGTGCCCTTTCGAGGATGACGGGCTGGAGCGGATGGACGAGGCCGCCGCCGGTCACACGACAACTGACCCGGCTCGGCGGAGGGGCTCCAACCGAACCTAGTCGGCTTGTGGTTGGCGGGGGGCTCAGGTCCAGAAGGTCGCTTCGGCCTGGACCCGGATCTTGGTGGGTGACTCGACGTCGACCACCACCACCGGTGCGCCGACGGGGAGGTCGTGGTCGGCCACCGCGGTGTATTTCGTGGTCGCGCCGCCGAGGGAGACGATGACTTCGCCCACCCGGCCGCCGGTCAGTGGGGTGACCACCTTGCCCGGCTGACCGATTAGGGAGGCCGTGGTGGGTGTGGCGTCGGTGGGCTGACCCATCAGGGCCTTGACCGCCCGGTAGGTCAGATACGACATGCCGGCACCGGTCACCGACGCCAAACCGACCGCCGGGAGCAGGGCCCACGACAAACCGTTCTCGGCGTACCAGCCGAACAGGCCGAAGGTGACGAGCAGGGCGCCGACTTCCGGCCCGGTCAGGAAGTCCGGTCCGGGCACCGCGGCGTCGATCCAGCCGTCCAGGATCAGGGAGAGGAGGAGGAGTACCGCCCCGATGACCGCGATGGTGATGAACATGCGGCGCTACCCGACCGATCCGGCCGTCAGGTGGCCGTCGCCTCGCGGGCTGGAGACCGAGGCCGAACGCCGGCCGGGTGGCGTGGGGGATCGCGGGGACACCCCGCCACGCTAGCCATCCGCCGGGGAAGCCGCCGCTCACCGGCCGCGGGCCCCCGGACGGGCGCGTCCGCCGATCAGCCGGTGCGCCGCTCGGGGCGGGTGCCGCGCAACACCAGGATCGGTGGGCGGCGGATGGCGTCGGCCACGTTCGGGCCGGCGCTGCCCGGGCCGTACGGCTCGGCCAGGCCGGTCAGGACCAGGCCGGCGTCGAGGACGGCGTTGACCCACGAGGAGACCGACCGGTGGTACCGCACCACGTAGTCGACGAACCAGGTGGCCTGCCGCATCCCCTCCTCGTTGTAGTGATCCACCGGCCAGTGGTCACCGGCGGCACACCACTCCTGCTCGGCTCGGCAGCTGACGATCGGATGTTCCACCGAGGCCACCACCGAGCCACCGGGGCGGAGCCAGTGGGCCATCCGATCCATGAGGGCCTCGAGGTTCTCGACATAATGCAGCGACATGGACGCCACGATGATGTCGAACGATGCCTCGTCGAACTGCACGTCCTCGATGAAACACCGCTGGTAGTCGACGGCGTCATGAGCCTCGGCGTCGGCCAGCATCCGGGCCGACGGGTCGATCCCGACCACCAGGTTGGCCCCCCGCTCCGCGTACTCGATGGTCCGGTCACCACAGCCGCAGCCGACGTCGAGCACGTCGAGACCGGCCAACGGGGAGAGCATGGCATCGATTGCCCAATGCTCGATCGGCTCGTTCAGTCCCTCACCCGACGCCCGGAGCATGGTGTACCCGTCGTAGAACCGGGGATCGTCGTAGATGTTCTGACGGCTCATCCCCAGATAGTTCCTGCACCCCGAACGGGTGTCAACGACCTCCGGTGGCGCGTCAGCGGCCGGTGCGATCGAACATGACCCGACCACGGCAGATCACCGAGGTCAGGGCACTGTCGGGGTCGGCCAGGCCGGCCAGATCCGCCAGCGGATCGACCGCGGCCACCACCACATCGGCGGCGTAGCCCGGCTCCAGACGGCCGATTCGGCCCTCGCGGCGGCACAATCGCACATTGGTTCGATACATCGAGCCGAGCACGTCGGCGGCCGGCTCCAGTTCGGCTCGGATGGCGAACTCCTCGTTCTGCCAGGTCTGCACCTCGCCCAGCAGGTCGGTGCCGAACCCCAACTCGACCCCGGCCGCCTTGGCGATGGCGATCGACCGCCGCCCGGCGTCGTAGACGCCGTCGTTCTTCACCAGGTTGCGTTCCGGCATCCCCAACTTCGGGCCGTCGTCCCGCATGGCCTTGTAGGTCACCAGCGTGGGGACCATGGTGACCCCCAACTCGGCCATGCGGCGGGCCGTCGGTGTGTCGATCATGTTGCCGTGCTCGATGCACCGGACCCCGTTCTCGATGGCCTGGACGATGGCGTCGGGCTGGTAGGCGTGGGCCGTGGTGTAGGTGTGGCGATGGTCGGTCTCGGTGGTGATGGCCCGGATCTCCTCGGCCGTGTACTGGATCGCGTCGATGGGATCCGCCGGTGAGGCCACGCCCCCGGAACTCATGATCTTGATCAGCTCGGCCCCGTCCCGCAGCTCGATCCGGGCCGCGGTGCGCACCGCGTCGGGCCCGTCGGCCACCACTCCCAGGTCGCCGGCATGGATCGCACAGGCGCAGACCCGGCCGTCCCGTGCCCGGCCGTCGACGTCGCCGTGCCCGCCGGTCTGCGACAGGGCGTGGCCGGCCTTCACGATCCGGGGACCGCCGCACAGGCCGCCGGCGATGGCCCGGATCAGGCCGCCGACCTCACCTCCGGTGTCGCGCACGGTGGTGAAACCCCGCAACACCATGTTCTCCGCCGCTCGGGCCATCCCCAGCGCCTTCTCCACCGTCGACATCCGCATCAGCCGGGGGAAGTCGAGGGTGGTGACCACATGGTGGACGTGGGCGTCGATGAATCCGGGCATCACGAAGCGGCCGGCCGCGTCCACGGTCACGTCACCGGTGGGGACCCTCGAGGACTCGACGACGTCGACGATCGCATCACCTTCGATGACCAGGTGCCGTTTACCGACCAGTTCCATCGTCGCGGTGTCGAGCAGCGTGCCGTTGGTCACGATGGTGCGCATGGGGCCCATCATGAACCGCCGACTCCGGGCACGCCAGCGTGATCACCGGTGGCGGGGTCCGCTTCAGGCGGCGCTGTCCCGACGGTCGGTTCGATAGTGGTGGGGGCTGACCCCGTAGCGCCGTTTGAATGCGGTGCTGAGGGCGAACGCGTTGCCGTAGCCGACCTCGTCGGCGATCCGGCCGATCGGATCACGGGAGGAGGTGAGGCGATCGGCGGCCAGCGCCATCCGCCAGTCGGTGAGCAGGGTGATCGGGGCCACGCCCACCACCTCGGTGAACCGCTTGGCCAACACCGTGCGTGACATCCCGGCGGCGGTGGCAAGCGAGGCCACGGTCCACCGCTCGGCCGGATGCCGCTGCATCAGGCGGATGACGGGCCCGATCACCGGGTCGGCCAGGCCCCGCACGGCCCCCGGTTCGGCCACTGGGGCGTGGCGCAACCAGTGCCGAACCGCCAGGATCACGATCAGGTCCAGGGCTCGGGACAGCACGACCGACTGGGCCAGGTCGTCCCGGACCATCTCCTGGCCGAACAGGTCGGTCACGGTTGGTTCGATCTCGCCTCGCTCGACGACGTGGACACCGGGCAGGGCTTCGAGCACAGAGCGGCCGACCTCGGGAACCGACGGGTACACCCCGATCAGCATCAGGTGGGTGGCCGAGGGCTCATCGGTGTTGCCCCACGTGCGGATACCGAGGGACCAGCGGTCGGCCAGGGGTTCACCGGTGAGCGTCTCGCACCGGTTGCCCGGGTGGATGATGGCGATGGCCGGGCTGCCCGGCTCGTCGGCCAGGCTCCAGCGGTGTTGGCCGCGGACCAGGGCGACGGAACCCTCGGTCACCCGGTACTCACCGCACGGGTGGTCGATCGTGAACGACCCTCGGGCGGCGACGATGACCGACAGGGCCGCACCGTCGGCCAGAACGAGGCCGAACGGGGCTGCCAATTGGGTCCGGAGCAGGAACACCGGCTCCGCACCCGACGACCCGCCGAGCAGGCCGGAGAGCGCATCCATGACCGGTCACCATAGACGGCCACGCACCGGGTGTCGTCCCCGATCATCCCCATCTCTGCCGGAACACCCCCAATACATACCCGGTGATTGGGATGATGACGTATGAATCTCGGATGTTCGGCTATGGCTCATCCGATCCGGTTGGTTGACGATCCAACCATGACCAATCCGAACGTGACCAATCCGAACGCAGCCTCACCTGTCCGCCGATCGAGCCCGGCCGACTCGTCAGCCGGCCTGGTTGCCGTGACCACGGCCACCGGCAAGATCGGCCGTCGCGTCCTCCGCAACCTCGAATCACTCGGGCCGGCCGGCCGCGCCGGCTCCCGACGCGGCCCGCTGCGGTTCGAC
Source organism: Acidimicrobiales bacterium (assembly GCA_047971245.1). Taxonomy (GTDB): domain Bacteria; phylum Actinomycetota; class Acidimicrobiia; order Acidimicrobiales; family SZUA-35; genus CADEDH01. The sequence goes on along the minus strand of JBKDZN010000307.1, from coordinate 16,555 downwards.
TGGCATGATCCGGCCACCTGGCCCGGGTTCGTCGCCGGGGCGTCGGCGGTGTTCGTCGCCTACGTGCCCGACATCGGTTTCCCGGGAGCGGCTTCCACCCTCGCTGCGTTCGGTCGGATCTGCCGCCGCGAGAACGTGTCGACCGTGGTACTGCTCTCCGGGCGGGGCGAGCCTGGGGCCGAACGCAGCGAGCAGGCGCTGGCCGCCGAGGTCGGACCGATCACCGTGGTGCGGGGCTCCTGGTTCCAGCAGAACTTCTCCGAGTCGTTCCTGCGCGACCCGGTGCTCGACGGCGTGATCGCCCTTCCCGCCGGGGAGATCACCGAGGGCTTCGTCGACGCCGAGGACGTCGCCGCCGTGGTCACCGCCGGCCTGCTCGACCCCGCCCGCCACCGGGGCCGATGCTACGAACTGACCGGTCCCGACCTGCTCAGCTTCGCGGCCGTCGCCGAGATCCTGGCCGAGGCGACCCGACGGCCGGTCCGCTATGTGCCCGTGAGCCCGGCCGACTATGTGGGCCAGGCGGTGGCGGCAGGTATGGATCCGACCGAGGCGCGGGCTTACGCCGAACTGTTCAGCGTCATCACCGACGGGCGCAACGAGCGGCTCACCGGTGATGTCGCCGCGGTGTTGGGCCGGGAGCCCTCGAGTCTCGCCGGCTACGCCACGGCGGCCGTCGCATCCGGCGTGTGGGATCGATGAGCGGCCCCATCGGATCGCCCTGGTTGGACGGGGCCGTGACCGCGGCCGCGGTCGGTTCCGCGGTGATCGGCGGCGTGCTGTTCGGCTTCTCCAGCTTCATCATGTCGGCCCTCGACCGTCTCCCACCCGACCGGTCCATCGAGGCGATGCAGTCCATCAATCGCCAGGCGCCAACTGCCGCGTTCGGGAGTGTCATGTTCGGCACGGCGGCGGTGGCCGTGGTGGTCGGCGTTGCCGGGGCACGTCGACTCGACACCGGCGCCGGCCGCATGCTCATCCTCGGCGCCGTCTCGTATCTGGCCGCCGTGGTCATCACCGGGGTGTTCCATGTGCCCCGCAACGACCGGCTCGCCACGGTAGTCACCCCGGCGGCCGATACCGCTCGGACCTGGTCGGACTATGCCGGACCGTGGACGGCCGGGAACCACCTCCGCGCCGCCCTCGCCATCCTGGCCGCCGTCCTGTTCACGGTGGCGGGACAGTTCTACGGTGGATCCAATACTTGACTCTGTCCGGAATCCGTGGTCAGATGACCGACATGTCCGGCGATGTCGAGCAACTGCTCCGCCAGCACGGCCTCCAGGTCACCGCCCAACGGTTGGCCATCCTGGGGGCCGTGGCGCAGCGCCCGCACGCCACCGCCGATGAGCTCGCCGCCGACGTCCGCAACGTGATCGGATCGGTGTCGCGTCAAGCCGTGTACGACACGCTCAGTGTGTTGGCCGAGAAGAACGTGCTACGGCGGATACAACCCGCTGGTTCGGCGGCCCGCTATGAGGACCGGGTGGGTGACAATCACCATCACCTGGTGTGCCGGGGGTGCGGCGCACTGGTCGACGTCGACTGTGCCGTCGGCGCCGCCCCGTGCCTCACCGCCAGCGATGATCACGGTTTCGAGCTCGACGAAGCAGAAGTCATCCATTGGGGGCGATGTCCGGCGTGCCAGGCCGCCCTGGCGGCCGAGACCGAACCGGACGATACGAACCCCACCAACCAGCGGGCCGCCGGCCCGAAAACGCACCGCGAGAAACCGCAACACCAGTAACCGCAGTACCAGTAGCCGCAATACCAACGCCGAGTCCCCACAGTTCGGGGTCCGGCATCCACAGGGGAACCAACACACACGAGGAATGACCGCACCCCGTCGGTAGCGACGGGGCCAGTTGTCGACCGTTGCCATCGTTCCGACCGAGGTCGGGCGCCAGCACATCGACCCCGCACGCACCACCGGCCCCAGCGCCGGGCCACAGGGGACTCCCCGACACCGCGACCCATCCATCCGAAACGACCCACCATCCGACATGCACCCGATCCATGTCGGGCGTTCCAAGCAAGGAGAACCTCAAATGAGCGAAGAGCACGGTGTCGTCGACACCAGCGATGTACCCCAGGCCAGTGGCTGCCCGGTGATCGGTCACGCGGTCGGTGGGCTCGATCCGGTTGCCGCCGACCGCTGGTGGCCCGACCGGCTCAGCCTCCGGGCGCTCGATCAGCATCCGGCGGCCGCCAACCCGCTCGGGGAGGACTTCGACTACGCGGCGGCGTTCAACGGCCTCGACATGGCCGCGCTCAAGGCGGACATCGCCGCGGTGATGACCGACTCCCAGGAGTGGTGGCCCGCCGATTACGGCCACTACGGACCGCTGTTCATCCGCATGGCCTGGCATTCCGCCGGCACCTACCGGGTCACCGACGGCCGGGGCGGGGGAACCGGTGGGTTCCAACGGTTCGCTCCGCTCAACAGCTGGCCCGACAATGTCAGCCTCGACAAGGCCCGCCGTCTGCTGTGGCCGGTGAAGGCGAAGTACGGCAACGCCATCTCCTGGGCCGACCTGTTACTCCTCACCGGCAACGTGGCCCTCGAGTCGATGGGACTCAAGACCTACGGCTTCGGTGGCGGCCGGGAGGACGCCTGGGGCCCCGACGACGTCTACTGGGGTCCGGAGACCGAATGGCTGGGCGACGAGCGCTACCAGGGGGACCGGGAGCTCGACAACCCCCTGGCCGCGGTCCAGATGGGTCTGATCTACGTCAACCCCGAAGGCCCGAACGGCAACCCCGACCCGTTGGCCGCGGCGGTCGACATCCGTGAGACGTTCGGCCGGATGGCCATGAACGACGAGGAAACGGTGGCCCTCATCGCCGGCGGCCACACCTTCGGCAAGACCCACGGCGCCGCCGACGCCGACCAGTACGTCGGCCCTGACCCCGAGGCCTCACCGGTCGAGCAGCAGGGCCTGGGCTGGCGGAACACCTTCGGCAGCGGGGCGGGCGCCGACGCCATCACCAGCGGCCTGGAAGGCGCCTGGACCCCGGACCCGATCACCTGGGACAACGGTTTCTTCGAGACCCTCTTCGGGTACGAGTGGCAGCAGACCACCAGCCCGGCCGGGGCCACCCAGTGGATCCCCACTGACGCCTCGGCGGCCGATCTCGTCCCCGATCCCCAGGACGACACCAAGCGGCACCCCCCGGTCATGCTGACCACCGACCTGTCGCTCCGCATGGACCCGGCCTACGAGGCCATCTCCCGGCGCTTCCTCGAACACCCCGATGAGTTCGCCGACGCCTTCGCCCGGGCCTGGTTCAAACTCCTGCACCGCGACATGGGCCCCAAGATCCGCTACCTCGGCCCCGAGGTCCCCGACGAGGAGCTGATTTGGCAGGATCCGGTTCCCGCCGTCGACCACGAGCTGATCGGCGACGCCGAGATCGGTGACCTCAAGGCGAAGGTCCTGGCGTCCGGACTCTCGGTGAGCCAGCTCGTCTCGGCCGCCTGGGCCTCCGCATCCACCTTCCGCCACACCGACAAGCGGGGCGGGGCCAACGGCGCCCGGGTCCGTCTCGCCCCCCAGAAGGACTGGGACGTCAACAACCCATCGGACCTGGCCAAGGTGCTGTCCACATTGGAGGGCATCCAGGCCGACTTCAACGCCCAGGGGGGCGCCGTGAAGGTGTCACTGGCCGACCTGATCGTGTTGGGCGGCTGTGCCGCGGTGGAGAAGGCGGCCACCGACGCCGGCCACCAGATCGTGGTGCCCTTCACCCCGGGTCGGACCGACGCCACGGCCGAGCAGACCGACGCCGAGTCGTTCGATCCGCTGGAGCCGACGGCCGACGCGTTCCGCAACTATGTGTCGGCCGGTGAGAAGAGCCGGACCGAGCAGCTCATGGTCAACCGGGCCGCCCTTCTCGGGCTGACCGCCCCCGAGATGACCGTCCTGGTGGGCGGGATGCGGGCCCTCGACGGGGGCCAGTCCGGCCTCGGGGTGCTCACCCAGCGGGCCGGCCAGTTGACGAACGACTTCTTCGTCAACCTGCTCGACATGGGCACCGCCTGGTCGGCCTCGGCCAACGCCGAAGGGGTGTACGAGGGCACCGATCGGGCCGGGGGCGATGTCCGGTGGCGGGCCTCGGCCGTCGATCTCGTGTTCGGGGCCAACGCCCAGCTCCGGGCCCTGTCCGAGGTGTACGCATCCGCCGACGGCGAAGCCCGCTTCGTCGACGACTTCGTGGCCGCATGGGACAAGGTCATGAACCTGGACCGGTTCGACCTGGGCTGAGTCCACTGGGGCCCACGCCGTTCGCCTTCGGCTCACGAACCGAGTTTCGGCTTCGCCGAAACGTTGCTGGCTGAAACGCGGTGAGGGTGTGAAAGCTGTCCTATAGCGTCCACCGCCCGATCGGTTCAGTGGGCAGTGCTCTCCGGAGGGAGGCCGGCGTGTCGAGCGCCGGCCTCCCGGTCCTCCGGGCAGGATGGCCCACCGGTGACTGTGGCCACAGACGAGCGCCCCCGCCGATCGGCTCATGGCCTTCGTCGGCCGTGGCCCGACCCGGGATCCACCCAGCGTGACCAGGTGAAAGACCGGACCGGGTGCGGGGTCGCCTCGACGATGGTGACCGGGTGTGAGCTCGGCGACCTCCCAACCCCCACGGCCCATGTCCCGGGCGCGACGCGCCCACGGCGGCGTGGCCCGACAAACTGAGGCGGGATGAACAGCGAATCAGGCGACGATCGACCACCATGGAGGCCGCAGCGGGCGGTGCAGGCCGACCCGGCGATCTTGGACGTGCCGGATCCGTTCCTGGACGGCTCGAACGCACCGGTCTACAACCCGTGGGATCGTCCCCGGAGGCCCTGGTTCCACGCCTCTCGTGCCGTGATGGCCGCCCTGGCCGCGATCGCCGTCAGCGTGGCCCTGCAATCCCTGACCGTGTGGTCGATCGTCGCCGGCGCGGTCGCGGGTTGTGTGGCCGGGCTACGGCCGGCCGGGCTGCGGGACGTTCGCCGGGCCTTGGGCGAGGAGTGGGAGCAGCATCGCCCCTCGGGTGCGGGCGGTGTTCCCTTCCACGAGCTCTACATGCGGCGCCGCAACCACAAGGGCGACCATTTCCGGGGCCAATACTGAGCTGACCGGTCGAGCCGGTCCCCGGGGAGCGGCCCCGGCGCTCGACCGGCTCAGTTGAGGGCATCGGCCAGGAGGTCCAGGGTCCGTTCCCGGGCCGGGGTGGTGTCGGCCGCGGTTCCCGCCGTGGCGCCGGCCACCGGGTGCACCATGACCTCGTCCACCGCGAAGCGTTCCGCCAACTCGGCGACCTGCTTCGCCGCATTGTCCGGCGTGCCCACGATCCACGGCTCGGCCAGCGACGTCGCCGCCTGTCGCCGTTCCGGGGTCAGCTCCTGTTCGGCCTCCTCCACGGTGAGCTGGGGTCCGAGCCGCCCACCGGACTGCAGGCTCAGCATCGAATGCAGGTGGGGGAGCACCAGCCGGTCCGCCTCGGCCTGGGACTCGGCCACCACCGTGTTCACGGTGACGAACGTCCGGGGTTCCGGATGGGCCGGCGACGGCCGGTAGCCGTTGTGGTAGAGGGCGAGGGCTTGGGCCGTCCCGTGGCCGGAGAAGTGATGGGCGAACACGTACGGCAGGCCTCGCTCCGCGGCCAGGCGGGCCGAGTAGTCCGACGAGCCGAGCAGCCAGAGGGCCGGGGTCGACACGGCGTTCGGGGTGGCGTGGAGGACATGGACCTGGCGGCCGAGGTCGATGCCGACACCCTCGGGCGACATCATGGCTGCCACCTGATCGACATACTGGGGGAACCTGGCCACGGCCTCTTCGCCGGTGGCGCCGTTGCGCAGGGCCCAGCTGGTCACCCCGTCGGTGCCGGGAGCCCGGCCGATACCGAGATCGATCCGTCCCGGGTGGGCGGCCTCCAGCAGCGCGAACTGTTCGGCCACCGCGAGCGGGGCGTGGTTGGGCAGCATCACACCCCCCGAACCGACCCGGATGCGTTCGGTGGCCGCAGCCAGCATGGCGATGATGACCGGCGGACTGGTTGCCGCCACCGCCGGGAAGTTGTGGTGCTCGGCCACCCAGTACCGGTGGTAGCCCCGGTCGTCGGCCCGGCGGGCCAGGGTGCGGGAGGCGGTCAGGGCGTCGGCGGTGGTCTGGCCGGAGCGGACCGGGACGAGATCGAGAACCGAAAGGGTGGGAGCGGGCATGGTTGGAGCAACCCGTCGACGACGTCGCTTAGTCCTCGGTCGGGGTCAGACGGCTGACCGCCGCCGACCGTGGCGCCGCCCGCGGGAGCGGACGATCATCGCCGGACGACGGAGTAACTGATGACCCGCTGCATGACGTCCGGGTCGGCGGTGTCGGCCGAGCCGGCGTGGAACGGAGGCTGGGGGTCGTACTCGATCATGAGCTGGGCGGCCTCCGCCGCGGTCCGGTCCACCAGCAGTTCGACCAGGCGCAGGGCCATGTCGATGCCGCTCGACACCCCGGCCGCGGTGATGATCCGCTGGTCGAGGTGCTCGACGACCCGTTGCCGGCTGGGGATCGCCCCGGTCCGGCCCAACACCTCCGTCGCCCCCCAGTGGGTGGTGGCGCTCAGCCCGTCCAGAAGGCCCGCCGCGCCGAGGACCAGGGAACCGGTGCACACCGATGTCGTGAGCCGGGTGGTCCGGTGGGCGGCCCGAACCCAGTCGAGCACGGTCTCGTCGGTCATCAGCTTCCGGGTTCCGATCCCACCGGGGAAGACGACGACGTCAGGATGGTCGACCTCGTCGAAGGTGGCGTCCCGGATGAGCCCGAGCAGGCCGTTGTCGGTGCGCACCTCGCCCCGATCGTGCCCGATGAACACCACATCCAGTTCCGGGACCTGCTGGAGGACCTCGTAGGGGCCGACCGCGTCCAGGGCGGTGAACTCGGGAAAGAGTGGTATGGCGATCTGCAGAGCCACGGAGACCTCCTGCGTGTCCGTCCGGTCGGGCAGTCGTGACGGTTGGTTGATCGGAAAACTCGGCGGAGCAGCTGAATCATCGGTGGATGGGTACGGACGCAACGGGCTCGAATCGGCGCGTCGTACCGCATCGTCCACCAGTGTGGCGCGGTTACCGCAACGATGGGCTCCGATCCCGGAGAGGTCACGCGGCGGAGCTCGGGGCTAGGGTTCGGGCTCCGAGCCGACCCCGGGGCCGAACGCCTCAGCCCTCGAGAGGAGAAACCCGATGACCTGGTGGCAGGCCGTGCTTCTGGTGGCCGGGGGCCTGTTTGCCGGAGGGGTCAACGCCATGGCCGGGGGTGGTTCCACCCTGACCGTGCCCCTCCTCGTCCTGGCCGGTGTCCCCGGGAACGCGGCCAACGGCTCCAACCGGATCGGCATCCTGACCTCGAACGCCGCGGCGGCCGCCTCGTTCCGCCGGCTCGGGGTCGACGGCCTGGCCCACATCGGCCCGGTGATCGTGCCGGTGGTGGTCGGGTCGCTCGTGGGTTCGGTCGCGATCGGGCGCCTCACCGACGACGCCTTCGAAACCCTGTTCGGTTTCCTGATGATCCCCCTGATCATCCTCTCCATCCGCAAGCCCCGGGTCCGCAACGATGGTGAGGCCTGGCCCCAGGTGGTCACCATGGCGGTGTTCTTCGGCGTGGGCATTTACGGGGGCGCCGTTCAAGCCGGGTTGGGGTTGGTGATGCTGGCGGCCCTGACCCGGGCCGGATACGACCTGGTCACCGCCAACCACATCAAGGTGATCGTCAACTTCGTCATCACGGCCGTCGCCCTGCCGGTGTTCATCGTGCGGGGCGAGGTGCGGTGGATACCCGCCCTGCTGCTGGCCGTGGGTCTGACCGCCGGCGGCTGGGTCGGGGCGCGCATGGCGGTGCAGGGAGGCGACCGGCTCATCCGCGTGGTCATGGTGCTGGCCACGATCGCCCTCGCCGGCCGTCTCCTCGGGCTCTACTGACCGGCGGGGCGGTCCCTGAACCCACCGCCCCTCGAACGGGCCCGGGTTCAGCCCCGGGGTCGGATGGCCGGTTGGACGGGACGACCGACGAGCTCGGTGTCGATGCCGTGGTCGAGGGCCCGGCGGTACACCAGCCCGGCCTCGTACACCGCGTCGGCGGTGGCGTTGATGTCATCGTCGGACAGGGCGGTACTGACCACGAACGAGGGGGCGATCACCCCCCGTTTGAGCAGCTCGGCCATGAACAAGGTCCGGAACGGCTGGGAGCGTCGGCCGTCACCGTCGAGGGTGGCGTGGATCAGGTTGGCCGGATTCCCCATCACCTTCAGATGATCGGCCACCCCGGCGGCCTCGATTGCCATGGTGGCCCGCTCGGCCAAGCCCCTGCCGATCCGCTGCAGCTCCGCCGGCACGTTCTCGATCTCGTGCGTGTCGATCACCGCCAGGGCCGCGGCCAGGGCGTGGGTCTCGGCGCCGTGCGTGGTGGAGAGCAGGAACACCCGCTCCTCGTTGTGGTCGAACCCGCCCAGGCGCATGTACTCCCGCCGGCCTGCCAGGGCGGACACCGAGAACCCGTTGCCCATCGCCTTGCCGAAGCACACCAGGTCGGGCCGGGCACCGAGCTGGGGATGGAACGCGCCGGTGGCCAGGCGGAACCCGGTGATCATCTCGTCGAGGATCAGCAACACCCCATGGTCGTCGCACAGCCGACGGAGGCCGTCGAAGTAGCCGGGAGTGGGGACCGTTGCCGTCATCGGTTCGAGGATGATCGCTGCGATCTCGCCCCGGTGGGCCTCGAACAGGGCGGCCGTCTCGTCGAGGTCGTCGTAGCCGAACGACAGGGTTTGGTCGCGGGTCCGCACCGGTACCCCGGCCGGCATGGCCCCGGCCCCGATGAACCAGTCGTCAGTGGAGAAGAACGGGTGGTCGCGGCAGATGGCGACCAGGTCCCGACCGGTGGCGGCCCGAGCCAGTTTCACCGCGGCCGTGGTGGCGTCGGATCCGTTCTTGGCGAACTTCACCATGTCGACGTCGCCGGCCAGGGCGACCATGGTTTCGGCCGCGGCGAGCTCGATGGCCGACGGCCGGACGAAGTTCGATCCGTCGGCGAGGACACTGGTCACGGCGGCGAGCACGCGGGGGTGGGCGTGACCGAGGGCCACCGATCGCAGCCCGGACCCGTACTCGATGTACTCGTTCCCGTCGACGTCCCAGACGTGGGCCCCGGAACCGTGGGCGATGATCGGGGCCATGTGCTCCGGATACTGATCGGCGGCCTTGGCGTAGGTGTGGGCCCCGCCGGGCACGACCGCTTCCAGCCGGCGCGTCAGTTCGATGGAGCGCTCGAAGGTTCTGGTTGAGGTCCGACCCGACATTTTCGTAGAACGTATCCGGATCCTCGGGTGGTCCGGGTCGCGATGGGTAGCCCGGCCTAGCCGCGCGTCCTCCTCACGGCCGGGGTGGTGTCCGGTCGCCCGTGCGGTGGGGGTCCGGTCCGACCCGGACCAGACGCTTCCCGATTCCGGACCCGTTCAACATGCCCACGAAGGCGGCGGGAACGCGGTCGATCCCCACCTGGATGTCTTGGTGGTAGACGACATCACCGTCGGCCAACCAGGTGCGCATCCGATCCCGGAACTCGGGGAGCCGGTGGGTGTGATCGTAGATGGAGAACCCGGTCATGGTGGCCCGCTGCCGGAGCATGGCGATGATGTTGGTCAGCCCGGGTCCGGGCCGGGTGTAGGTGGAGATCTGGCCGCAGACCGGGATCCGGGCGTGGGGCCTGAGCCGGGCCAGGACCGCGTCGAGGGTGGCGCCGCCCACATTGTCGAAGTAGACGTCGATGCCGTCGGGGCAGTGCCGGTCGAGACCGGCGCCCACCTCGACGACCCGGCGGTCGAAGCAGGCGTCGAAGCCGAGCTCATCCTCCACATGGCGACACTTGGCCGCCGAGCCGGCACTGCCCACCACCCGGGCGCCGGCCAGCCGGGCCAGTTGACCGGCGATCGAACCGACCGCACCCGCGGCGGAGGATACGTAGACCGTGTCGCCCGGCACCGGTCGACCGATGTCGACCAGACCCACATAGGCGGTCAGCCCCGGCATGCCGAGCACGGAGATGGCGTAGGAGATGGGGCCGGCGTCGACGTCCACCCGTTCCAGCCCGGCCGCCCCCGGGGCCAGGCTGTACAACTCCCAGCCGAGAAAACCCCAGACGACGGTCCCCACCGGCCAGGCCGGGTTGGCCGAGGCCGCCACCACACCCACGACGCGGACCGTGACCGGCTCGTCGAGCGGGAACCCGGTGTGGATCCGGCCCACGAGGTATGGGTCGCACGACAGGTAGACGTTGCGGACCACCACGTCGCCGGGTCCGGGTTCGGGCACCGCGGTCTCGTCGATCCGGAACAGGTCCTCGGTGATCGGTCCATGGCCCCGGTCGACCAGCAGGACCCGGCGGTTCACCGGCGGCTCCGGATCATCGGCCAGGCCGGGATCGGCGGTGGGGCCGGGGCCGGGATCGGTCGTGGCGTGGGGGTCGGTCGTGAGGTCGGGGTCGGCCATGGCCCATGGTGACCCACCCGGCGGGGACGGCTCCACCCCGTACGCGTCGTCCCGGCGCGGCGGGAACCGGGCCCGGTCGACCGGCACCTATTTCCAGACCCACCGGGGTCGCGGTAGCTTCGGCGGTGTGACCGGTGCCATCGATGGATGCGTCTTCACCGACAGCGTCCGCACCTTCCTGACCCGACCCCTGCACGCCGTCCTGGCCACCCGCACGGCCACCGACCGCATCTCCCAATCGGTGGTGTGGTTCGCCCTCGACGGGGACACGGTCTGGTTGAGCTGCTCGCCGGACTCGGTCAAGGTGCGCCACATCAGGGCGCGGCCCGACGTGTCGCTCCTGGTGCTCGCCCCCCACGGCGGTTCGTACGTCCGGATAGACGGATCGGCTACCGCTGATCGGACCGTCAGCGAGGAGGAACGACACCGGCTCGTCGTGCCCTATCAAGGGGCCGAGACGGACTTCTGGCTGGCCGAGCACGAACTGGCCGAGCCGAACCTGCGGGTGACCATCCTGCCGCGTCACGTCGTCAGCGTGGGCCTCTGACGATCCCCCTCCGGCGGTGATCCGGTTGGCGGTGATCCAATCGGGAAGTGGTCCGATCGGACCATTGGGGTGAACCACCTCCACCAACCCTCCGACAACCCGCACCATCGACACCCTTGCTCTCCGTCCTGGCCGCGGCCGATCGACGAGGCGACCGCACCGGACCCGGGCTCGGGCCGTGGCCACCGCCTTCCTGATCCTGGCGGCCGTCGTCACCGTGAGCCTCGGACCGGTGGCCCACCCGCAACCGGCCGCGGCGGCCGGCTGCACCATCGGCACGCCGAGCGCCGAGTACGCCGCCGTGGTGGACGGGTCCGCCCTCGACGCCCGGAGCTGGCGCCTCTACCAGGCCTACTTCCTCCGACAGCCGGACCCGACCGGTCACGCCTACTGGCTGGGCCAGATGCGTTCCGGCCTGTCGCTCGGGGCGATGTCCTACCTGTTCGAACGTTCCGCGGAGTTCGAGGCCCGGTACGGCCCCCTGGACAACGGCCGGTTCCTGCGTCTCGTCTACGCCAACGTGATGTGCCGCGAGCCCGATGCCGGGGGCTACGGCTACTGGCTCGACCGGCTCGACCGGGGCCTGATCAACCGGGGTGACCTGATGCTGCTGTTCTCGGAGTCGGCCGAGTTCCAGCTCCGGACCGGTACCCACTGGTCGCTGTTCACCGACGCCGACACCGCCACCCTGGCCGGTGAGGGCTACCAGCTCCACTCGTTGCCCGGCGGCGAGTTCGTTCTGGTCGACTACAGCCGGGTCGATTTCCGGGCCAGTCGTTCCCGGTGTTCGGTGGCCTCGATCAACGGCAATTGGTTGACCCCGGCCGACTCCCGGACCCCGGTCCCGATCGGGTTCGCGGTGATCGACGGCCGGCAACTGCCGGGCAGCTACAACCGTGACGACCGTGGGGTGTTCGGCGAGCGCTTCCGGCCCGGTGGTCCCGATGTCGAACGGACCTACCCCTACCCGCAGACGACCAACCTGAACTCCAACCTGGAGGTCAAGGGGGATCGGGTGTTGGAGAGCTGGCGGATGTGGTTGCCGTCGGACCCCGGCTACGCCCCGCCCCCGGTCGACAACCCGTCGGAGTGGCGGTGGGCGGCCGCCGGCATCCCCCTGCTGGTCAACGGCCAGGTGTGGGACGGCTGGTCGAGTGTGCCCACCAACGACTACACCCACTACACCCTCCGCCACAGCTTCGTTGCGTTCGACAAGACGACCAACCTGCTGGCCTTCGGCACCACCACCGGCCTGACCTCGGGCGGGTTGATCTGGTGGGCCCAGCAGAACGGGTACGAAGACCTGATCAAGTTCGACGGCGGCGGTTCGGCCGAGCTCAATGTGGACGGCGCGCTCCGGGTGGCCGGCACCGGCCGCGCCATCCCCCTCTGGCTGGGTGTCGGCTGCTGATCCTCGTCGGACGGCCGGGCGTCGTGACGGCTCTACGCTGGGCCCGATGACCGGTTCCGATGCTGCCGAGACGGGGCTGACCCAGCTCGGCCAGACCAGCGAGACCCCGACTGCTCCCGACGAGGCGGTCCTGGAGCGGGTACCCAACCCCCACCCCGACACCGACTATGTGGCCCGGTTCACCGCACCGGAGTTCACCTCACTGTGCCCGGTGACCGGCCAGCCGGACTTCGCCCATCTGGTCATCGACTACGTGCCGGACGGGTGGCTGGTCGAGTCGAAGTCGCTGAAGCTGTATCTCGGCTCGTTCCGGAACCATGGTGCGTTCCACGAGGACTGCACCGTGGCCATCGGCCGGCGCCTGGTCGAGGTGTTGGGGCCCCGCATGCTGCGCATCGGTGGCTACTGGTATCCCCGGGGGGGTATCCCCATCGACGTCTTCTGGCAGTTCGGGGACGCCCCGGCGGGCCTGTGGCTACCCGACCAGGGGGTCGCCCCCTACCGCGGTCGGGGCTGACCGGCCGCCCGTGAGCACGCGGCCCAGGGCTTGCCGGCCGCCCGTGAGCACGCGCTCAGATCTCCTCCAGGACCTGCTGGTCGAGCAGGTCGGCGAACCGGGCTCGGGCCTCCTCGCGCAGGGCCAGGGTGTGCTGGGTGGGGAACATCCCGTCGGTGGGTGTGCTCTCCGACAGCAGTAGGCGGGCCAGGGTTGCCTTGTGGACCTCGGTCGGGCCGTCGGCCAGGCCCATGTGGAACGACTCGATGACCATGCCGGCGAAGGGCATCTCGTTGGACACCCCCAGGGAGCCGTGGATCTGCAGAGCCCGGGCGGACACGTCGTGGTACACGCGGGGCATGAGCGCCTTGACCGCCGAGATGTCCTTCCGGACCCGCTTGTAATCCTGGTAGCGGTCGATCTTCCAGGCCGTTTGCAGCACCAGGAGCCGGAAGCACTCGATGTCGATCCACGACTGGGCCACCATGTCCTGGACCATCTGCTTGCGGCCCAGCATCTCGCCCTGGGTGTGGCGGCTCACCGCCCGCTCGCAGAGCATCTCGAACGCCTTCGACACCTGTCCGACGGTCCGCATGGCGTGGTGGATCCGGCCACCGCCGAGGCGGGTCTGGGCCACCACGAACGCCCCGCCGCGGTCGCCGAGCATGTTCTCCTTCGGGACCCGCACGTCCCGGTAGGCCATGTACGCGTGGCTGCCCTCACGGTCGGCCTGGTAGCCGAGGGCGACGTTGCGCATGATGTCGATCCCCGGGGTGTCGGCCGGCACCAGGAACATCGACATCTGCTGGTAGGGCGGGTTGTCGGGATCGGTGACGGCCATGACGATGAAGAAGTCGGCGTAGCGGGCGTTCGACGAGAACCACTTCTCCCCGTTGATGACCCACTCGTCACCGTCGAGCTCGGCCCGGGTGGTGAACACCTTCGGGTCTGCGCCGCCCTGGGGCTCGGTCATCGAGAAGCAGGAGACCATGTCGTTGCGCAGCAGGGGCTCGAGGAACGCCTTCTTCTGTTCCTCCGTGCCGTAGTGGGCGAGGATCTCGCTGTTGCCGGAGTCGGGCGCCTGGCAGCCGAAGACCATCGGTCCGCACTTGGCGGTGCCCAGGATCTCGTTGAGCAGCCCCAGTTTCACCTGCCCGTAGCCGGGACCGCCTAGTTCGGGCCCGAGATGGCAGGCCCACAGGCCCCGCTCCCGCACCTTGTCCTGCAGAGGTGGAATCAACTCCTGACGGATCGGGTCCTTGAGGTCGTAGGGGGATGCGATGACGTGATCGAGGGGTGCGATCTCGGTGTCGACGAAGTCGCGCACCCAGTCGAGCTCGGCCTGGTAGTCGGGATCGGTCTCGAAGTTCCAGCTCATGGCGGCCAGCCTGTCAGTTCGACCGGGCCTCGGTCGAGCTGACGACGGTGGTCACCCGGCGGGCCCACTCGGCGGTTCGTTCCCGCCACGACAGCCGACCCGCACGGGGGTGGGACGGACCCGAGCGGTGACCGGCAGATGGTCACTGATCCCGGCCAGCCGGTCACGCTGGATCGGGTCCTCGGGTACCGAGACGGAGACGGCGACGAGCCGGGTCCCCGCCAGGACGTAGTCGAGCCGGTGATCGGGGGCCCGGCCGCGGCGGGGGCCGGGGCTCCAGTGGGTGGCGGCCCTGTGGGCGGCGGACCCGTTGGTGGCGGCCGCGGCGTCGGTCCAGCCGTGGCGATCCAGCACGGGGCCCACCCGGCTCAGGGCGGTCATGTTCAGGTCTCCCATCACCAGGTCCGGGGCGGCGGCGCCGACCCGGCCGAGTTCCCGATGCCGCCAGGCCTCGTCGTTGGCGTCCGGCGACAGGTGGACCGACGCCACCCGGATGCGGAAGGGAGGTGGTGTCGCCGAGGTCGCGCCGAGGTGGCAATCGGCGACGACCGCCACCCGCCGGGTCGAACGGACCGCCCAGGCGGGACGCAACACGATCACCCGCCGGGCCCGGAGCGGCAGCCGGCTCAGCAGGGCAACCCCTTCCGGTTGACGGACGACCGGCCAGTGCTTGAATCCCCACGTCCACTGCCACGCCGGCCCGAGACCGTCGGCCAGCGCCCGGCACTGGTGGCGCTGCACCTCCTGGAGGGCAATGAGGTCGGCGCGGTCGTCACGCAGGTGGGTCACCACCGCGTCGACGTCGAGCCCGAGCCCGCCCTGCAGGTTCCAGGTGACCGCGGTCAGCGCTGTCCGAGCCGGGGTGTCCGGCATGGTTCCGCCGCCCGTCAGTGGGCGGGGACGACGAGGATCTTGGCGTGGCCCTCCGGATCGGCGAGATCCCGGAAGGCCTGGGGCACCTGATCGATGTCGACCCGGGCGGTCACCAGCGACGGGAACGCCGTCGCTCCCTCGGCGAGGGCCCGCAGGGCGAGGGCGAACTCGTCAGGGGTGTAGCCAAGCACGAACTGGAGGTTCAGCTCCCGGTTGATGCCGACGAACGGCTGGATCCGGTCGGGCTGCATGCAGACGCCGACGACGAGGATCCGACTGTCCCGCGGGGCCATCCGCATCGCCTGATCGAGCATGCCGGGCACCCCGACGGCTTCGAACACGACCAGGGGTCGGTTGCCGTCGATGCTCCGCCAGGCCTCCATGGCCGGCTGTTCCCGGGGGTCGACGACGACGTCACAGCCGAGCTCGGCGCCGAACGCCCGCCGTGTGGCCGCCAGGTCGGCACCCACGATCGGCCCGATCCCCCGGCGCCGGAGCTCGGCCACGCAGGCCAGGCCCACGGGCCCGAGCCCGATGACCACAGCGGCGTCCCCGGCGGCGATACCGCTGCGGGCCACGGCGTGGATCCCGACGGCCAGGGGTTCGGTCAGGGCGGCCACCTCGGGGTCGAGACCGTTGGGCACGTCGAGGGCGGCGGCCTCGTTGACCACCACCAGCTCGCCGTACCCGCCCGGATAATCGTTGGAATAGCCGATGGTGTGGGTGCCTCGGGAATCGACGGCGCCCGGCCGGCTCACGATGATGTCGCCGACGGCGAGGTGGTCGACACCAGGGCCGGTCTCGACCACCTCACAGCAGAACTCGTGGCCCATCACGGTGGGCCGGTCGGGGGCGAAGGCGTGGGGTCGGAGCGGGTCCGGTGGGGCCGTCCGCTCCAGTTCCTCGCTGAGCCGGCGCAGTTCGGCGCCGTGCTGCAGCATGTGCAGGTCGCTGCCGCAGATGCCGCAGGCCAGGACCCGGGTGAGCACCTGACCTTCCCGGGGTGTCGGGTCGGGAACCTCGTCCACCCGAAGTTCCCAGTTCTGCATCACGGCTGCTCGCATCGGCCCAACGCTAGATGGTCGGCGCCACGGGTCGGCCATTGGACGGGGAGTCGGGTCGGCCGGGCCCCGACATGGATGGTGATTCGGGGACTGGTGGCGTTGGGTGTCACAGGGTGGGGTTAGGGTCGAACGTATGTTCTGTTCACTGCGGGGGTCGGGTGCCGGTCCGCCGCCTGATCCGTTTGATGCGCCACCGTCTGATGCGTCTGATTCGGTTGATGGTGGGTTGTCGTTGTGTCGGGGGTCTTGGTTGGTTGCCTGGCTGGATTCGTTGGC
>JBKDZN010000306.1:0-42194 GCA_047971245.1 Acidimicrobiales bacterium | reverse complement strand
GGCAGATCGAGTTGGCGGCGATGCAGGTAGTAGAGGTCGATCACCTCCACCCCGAGGCGTCGCAGGGAGGCCTCGCAGGCCGAGCGGACATAGTCCCGGTCACCCCGGGTGGGTGAGCTGCCCGTCCCCACCTGGCCGGTGATGCCGAACTTGGTGGCGAGCTGGATCTCGGAACGCCGCGTCGCCAGGAGCCGGCCGATCAGCTCCTCGTTGGTTCCCGCCGGGCCGTCCCGGCCGGGCCGGGGCTCGCCGTACACATCGGCGGTGTCGATGAAGGTGACGCCGATGTCCACGGCGTGATTGAGGGTCCGGAGCGCATCGGCCGGATCGGTCCGGCCGTAGACATGGCTGAGGGCCATGGCCCCGAAACCGATGGCGCTGACGACGAGACCGTCGCCGAGCTCCTCACGTTCGAGGGCGGGGCCGGGTGTGGGGTCGCGGTCGGTCATGAACGACTCCTCTCGGGGCGGGTGGGGTGATGGGGGGTCGGATCACCACAGTCGCGGCCGGTGGCGATCAGGTCGGCGTAGTGGTCGAACCGTCGCATGTGCTCGACGGGCATTCCGGTGCGCCGCAGCCGGACGATGAGTTGGATGAGGCCGATGGTGGCGTCGCTGTAGGCCCGGTAGCCACTGGGGTCGCGGTCGACCGGGGGGATGAGACCCTCCCGTTCGTACCAGCGCAGGGTGTCACGGGTCAGCCCGGTCCGCTCGACGACCTCGGCGATGCCGGCCGTCATGGTGCCCAGAGGGCGGGGTGTCGGTTGGTCGGATCAGTCACGGAATCGATGCTAAATGTTGGAGTGCACTCCAGGGCAAGCAGGTCTCCGGGTGGTGGGGTCGGGAGGCGCGAGCGGTCGAGGTGATATGGAGCAGAACCGGCGTCGGTTGCTTCCCGCCCCTGGGTAGCTTCGGGGAGGTGAAGCGTGCCGACCATCGCCCAGGAGCATCCGCCGCCGTCGACTCCGCGCCCGACTTCATTCGGGCCAAGATCATCCAGGACCAGGCCGACGGAACCTTCGGTGGGCGGGTGCACACCCGGTTCCCACCCGAGCCCAACGGTTTCCTGCACATCGGTCACGCCAAGGCCATCAACATCAACTTCGGTCTGGCCGCCGATTTCGGTGGCCGTTGCAATCTGCGGTTCGACGACACCAACCCGGAGACCGAGGACGAGGCCTACATGGTGGGCATGATCGAGGACCTGGCCTGGCTCGGCTACCGGCCCGACGGTGAGGTCCTCCACGCCTCGGACTACTTCGAACAGCTCTACACCTGGGCGTTGGATCTGATCGACGCCGGTCTGGCCTATGTCGACGACTCCGACGGTGACACCATCTCCGCCGAGCGGGGTGGCTTCGGCCGACCCGGGATCGAAAGCGCCTACCGGAACCGGTCGATCGCCGAGAACCACGACCTGTTCGCCCGGATGCGGGCGGGTGAGTTCCCCGAC
The DNA here is from genome assembly GCA_047971245.1 of Acidimicrobiales bacterium. GTDB lineage: Bacteria > Actinomycetota > Acidimicrobiia > Acidimicrobiales > SZUA-35 > CADEDH01. The sequence goes on along the minus strand of JBKDZN010000306.1, from coordinate 40,742 downwards.
GGGTCGCGGGTGCTGCGGGCCAAGATCGACATGCAGAGCGAGAACATGCAGCTCCGGGACCCGGTCATGTACCGGATCCGGCGGGCCGCCCATCCCCGTACCGGTACCGAGTGGTGCATCTACCCCACCTACGACTGGGCGCACGGCCAGTCCGACGCTATCGAGGGCATCACCCACTCCCTGTGCTCGCTGGAGTTCTCCGATCATCGGGCGCTGTACGACTGGTTCCTGTCGCACCTGACCCTGCCGTTCGAACCCCCCGAGCAGACCGTGTTCGCCCGGCACACCCTGACCTACACGATCACGTCGAAACGCAAGCTTCGCCAGCTGGTGGAGGACGGGTCGGTCGACGGTTGGGACGATCCGCGGATGCAGACCCTGCGGGGTCTCCGCCGCCGGGGGTACCCACCGGCCGCCATCCGGGCCTTCATGGACCACATCGGGGTGGCCCGCACCAACAGTGTGCACGACATCGAACTGCTGGAGTCCTTCGTCCGCACCGAACTGAACCGCACCGCCCTGCGTCGCATGGCCGTCCTCGACCCGGTCGAACTGGTCATCACCAACTGGCCCGACGGTCAGGTGGAGATGGTGGAGGCGACGAACAACCCGGAGGACCCGACGGCGGGTACCCGTCAGGTGCCGTTCTCGGGCCGGCTGTGGATCGAGCGCGACGATGTGATGCTCGACCCGCCCCCCAAGTACTACCGGCTCGGTCCCGGCCGGGAGGTGAGGCTCCGGGCCGGCTACTACGTCACCGCCCGCGACTTCGACGTGGACGGCGAGGGCCGGATCGTCCGGGTCCACGCCACCTACGACCCGGAGAGTGCCGGGGGCTCCACCCCCGACGGGCGCAAGGTCCGTTCCACCATCCACTGGGTGTCCGCCGACCATGCGCTCGACGGCACCGTCGCCCTCTACGACCGGTTGTTCACCGTCGCCCAACCCGAGGCCGACGGCGACGATCCGCTGGCCACGGTCAACCCGGCCTCCCGGGAGTTGCGGACCGGGGCCAAGCTCGAGCCGGCCCTCGCGGCCACCGAGCCTGGTCAGGTGGTCCAGTTCGAACGGCTCGGCTACTTCGCGGCCGATCCCGATCGGCCCGGCCTGTTCCACCGCACGGTCGGTCTCCGTGACGAGTGGGCCAACATCCAGAAGCGCCGGAACAACGGTGGTGGCCCCGGCCGCCGATGATCGCCGCGTCATTGCTGTCGGGGCCCGTGCTCATCGCCGGGCTGGTCGTCATGGCCCAGTGGCTGGTCGCGGCCGCGGCCGGTTGGACGGTGCTCGGACTCGCCGGCGACGCCACCCGCCGGCGGATGGCGCCGGCCGGCCCCGCCGTCGGGTTGGCCGCCCAGATCGCGGTCGGCACCCTGGGCGCGTCGCTGGCCCCGATGCGGATCGTCACCCCGGTCGTCCTGGCCCTCGTGGTCGCCGGTGCGGCGGCCACGACGGTGCGACATGGTGCGCCGGGCCGGTCGGAGATCACCGCCCTGGTCGCCCCGCTGATCCTGCCCGCCCTGGGTCTCGTGGTGCTGGCCTGGCCCCTGGCCGCCACCGGGGCGGGAACCGTCATGGTCACCGCCAACCACGACGCCATGTTCTACGTGTCGGCGGCCGAATGGGCGGTCGATCACCGGATCAGCGATGTGCCCGACCTCGATTCCGCCCCGCTCGACAGTGACGACGCCCCGGCCGACGCCAGCGCCTACTTCGTGGAGGTCAACAGTCTCCGGATCGGCGACGTGATCCTGGTCGCCGCACCGGCCGCGTTGGGAGCCGAACCGATCCGCCACATCTGGATGCCCCAGATGATGGGGTGGTTGCTCGTCGTCCCGGCCTCCCTGGCCGGTGCCCTGGCGTGGCTCGGCGGGGACCGGCGGGTCCGTCGGGCCACCGTGGCCGTCGGCTCGGTGGTGATCACCACCTCCACCGTGCTGGCCCACCAGGTGTGGAACCAGAACTCGGCCTCGGTCCTGGGGATCGTGCTGGCCCCGATGGCCATCGCCGGGGTGTGGGCCTGGATCGACGGGGTCGACGATCGGGGACCGGCCCCACTGGCCGCCCTGCTTCTCGTCGGCCTCCTCGGCAGCTATCTGGAGTTCACCCCGATCCTGGGGATCGCCTTCGTGATCGTGGCCGCCGCCCGACGACCGGGGCGGATCCCGGCCGCGGTCGGCCGCGGACTCCAACTCGGTGCCCTCACCGCGATCATCGGACCGGTGGTGGTGCTGCGGACGGTCCGGGCGCTGCTGTTCCTGTCCGGGGTGACCTCCTCCAGCTTCTCCACCCAGTACCGCTACCAGCCGATACCGGTGCTGGTGGCCCGCTACCTGGGTCCGGCGTGGCCGTTCGAGACGGCGGCCACCGGCTGGATCACCCTGGCCGTCGCCGGGGTGGTGATCGGTGGATTCGTGGCCGTCGTGGTCGGGCACCGGTCCCGCGTCCTGTGGCTGGGTCTGGCTGCCGGCGGGGTCGCGGTGGCCTGGTACGTGACCACGGTGATCGGCAACGACTACAGCCACCAGCGGACGGTCGAGATCGTGCAACCGCTCCTGCTCCTGGCCGCGGTGCTGGGCTGGATGGTGGTCGCCGACCGGCTCGACGACCGGGCCGAGGCCGAGTCGGGTCGGCCACGAGCGGCCGCCACCGTGGTGGCCGGCTTGGCCTGGACCGGGGTGGTCATGGTGGCGGTCACCACCACCATCCGGGCCATCCCGCCGCCCGATCTGCTCGAGCTCCGGGCCGTCAACGCCAGCTACGACGTGCTCGACGACTGGGCGATGACCTACGGCGGGCCCGATGGGCAAGACCTCACCGTGGTGACCAGCGGATACGAGGCCACCATCTGGGCCGCCGACGCCCTGCGAGACTACGCCGACGTGGACTACCCGATCACCTACCTCGGCTACCTGTGGGAGGACTCGTTCACCGATGGCCGGGTGGACCGCTACGTGCTGGTGGACCGCGACACGATCGTGACCGCTCCCGACGCGGTCCCCGTCGAGGCCAACGACCGGTTCCGGCTCTACGACACCGACGCCACCGGCCCCATCGTGTTCATCAGCCCCCGCCGGTTCGCGTTCGCCCCCACCGAGCATCTGGACGGGGAGCACTGGGCGTGGCTGCTGCGGTCCGGCGAGGTGGCCGTGGTCCGGACCACGGGCGCCCCCGACCAGGTCGACCTCCGGCTCTCGGCCCCGTACTGGATGGTTCCCCTCGAGCTCCGGGTCGAGGTGGAGGGCGGGCGGGCCGAGACCGTGGTCCTGGGTGACGCCCCCACCGACCTCCCGGTCGAGCTCGACGATGATCCCGTCACCCTCATCGCCCTGGAACCGGGGCAGCCGGCCCGGCCCACCCCCGACGGGTCGGACAGCCGTGCCCTCGCCGTCAAGCTCGAGGCCGGCCCGTAGCCATTTCGCTCGCCGGGGCGTGGTCGGTGGGTGCCGGGCCCGGTCAGCCCGGAACGGAGCCGCGCAGGGCGCCGCACCGGACCCACACGGGGTTGCCGGCGGCGGCCAGGAGGTCGACGTCACCCGAACTGTCGCCGTAGGCCCAGGCCCGGGACCAGTCCAGGTCGGTGACGAGGGCCTCGGCCCGGACCACCTTCTCCGGGCCCCGGCAGTTGGCCCCGACCATCCGGCCGGTGGCCACCCCGTCGACGATCTCGATCTCGGTGGCCGATGTGTCGGTCACCCCGAGCCCGGCCGCGATCCGGCTCACGTACGGGGCGAGCGAGGCCGAGACCACGGCCACGCCGTGGCCGAGGGCTCGGTGCCGGTCGAGCCGGGCCACCACGTTCGGTCGTAGGCGGGGCGACCAGGGCCGCCCCCGCCCCCCGCTCAGCACCATGGCGGCGTGTGCCTCGGCGGCCTCGTCGACCTCGGCCCGTGTCCGGCCGGCGAACAGGGCGGCGACCGCGACCGCCTTGGCGGCGTCCCGGCCGTGACGTTGCCCGGTGCGGGCCGCGGCGGCGAGCGCCCGCACCACGGCGCCCGTCCCGGCCAGCCGGATCAGGAACGGGACGAAGGTGTCGTGGGTGGGGAGGGTGCCGTCGAGGTCGAAGAAGGCCACCGGGTGCTCCGGATCCGACCGGGTCGGGTCGGGGCCGCCGGTGGCCGGGGCTGCTCCCGGCATGGTGGGCGTGCTGCTCGGGTCGGTCATGCGTCGGCTCCCACCGGCTCGATCGTGGTCAGGGTTCGCACCATGGCGAGCTGTATGGCGGCGGCGACGGTGGTGGACAGGGCATAGCCGATGGCGAGCACCGATACCAGCCGGTCGCTGGTGAGCGTCCCGGTTCCGGTTCCGGTGCCGAACAGGACGGTGGCCAGGGCCACGGCCACGGCCACGGCCCAGCTGACCACCAACACCCCGGTGCGGTCGCGGCCCAGGAGTACCACGGTGGCCACCGAGGCCACCGCGAACCCGACGGATCCCGTCACCAGCAGGCCGAGGACCACACCAGGCAGGGCGAAGGCGGCACCGAACAGGAGCCGGATCACCGCCGGTCCGACCGTCGCGGCTCCGATCGCGGCCACCAGGCCGCCGCCCACCAGGACGGCCACGCCGCGCACCAGCGGGCGGCGCAGATCGGCGCCGGAGGCCACCCGGGGCAGGAGCGGCGCGGTGACCGCGGGCAGGAAGTACAGGGGGGTGCGCACCAGCACCAGGGCGGAACCGAGGCGGCCGGTGGCCGCCGCGGTCGACGCGGTTCCCATGACCGCGGCGAGGAGCACCGGTGAGTTGAGGGCCATCTGGGCCAGGAGCTGGGACAGGGAGAACGGGGCGAAGGCTCGCCCGGCCCGGCCGACCTCGGCCCACGACGTCGGCCGCCGACCCAACCCGACCACCACGGCCCCGGCTGCTCCGGCGCCGGCCATCCCGGCGGTCCACCAGAAGGCGAACGGGGCGGCGGTGGCCGCACCGAGCAGGACCGCAACCAGGGCCGCGCCCAGGCGGAGGCCGGCGTCGGTCACCACCACCGCGCCGTAGGCGCCGAAGCGGAAGGAACCGGCCAGCAGGCCCCGGGTTACCTCGAACAGGGCGAAGGCCGGGATCACGGCCAGCATGTTCGCCATCAGCGCGTTCGACCCGTCGAGGAAGCCGTCGCGCACCGGCACCCATGCGGCGGCACCGATCACCAGCAGGGCGGCGGCGATGATCCAGGCCAGGGCGATCGAGGCCTCCGGCCCCGTACCCGAGGGCCGACCCGGGGTCGTGAGCCCCCCGGGGGACGGTCTCGCCGATCCGGGTCCGCAGCGGGCGGCCACCTGCCGGGTGATCTCCTGCTCCAGGGGTACGAACAGCCCGGACCCCACGGTCAACACCCCGAACCAGGTGACCGCGAACGGGGCGTAGGCCTCGGGGGAGAGATGGGCCACCCGGGCCGGAAGCGCCAGGAAGGTGTAGGTGAGCACGCCGGCGATCAGCAGGGCGACACCGACGACCCGGCTGTCGCCCCCGAGGGCTGGATCCCCGCCGTCCTGTGTCACGCGGTGAGTCTACGGACCCGGCGCGCCGGTACCGGGCCGCCGCCGGACCCGCCTCCGGCCTCCCCTGTTCGTCGTTGAGGTTTGAATCGCTGTCACGCCCGACTTCATCTCGTTTATAGTGACGAAATTGCCGTCATGAACTGTCTTTTAATGTGTTGTGTGAATTTGAACTTAAATGTCGAAAAAGCAGTGACCTAGTCGGCCATCTTGAACGAATCGTCCCATCCTCGCTTGAGCGTGATCCCACGAGGGGTTTGGTTAGATTGTCTGGACGATTTGGGATCTTTGGGCCGTGGATGAGTCGTTCGAATTCGTATCGATGGTTCTGGCTGTTTCGGCTTCATTCTGAAGGGATCGAATCGCCATGCCCGCGCCGTCTGATGTCGGGGTGTGGATGAGCGATTCGGGTGAAGTGGATGCTGATGGGGGTCGCTCGGGGCCGAGTCCGGCCGGGTCGCCGACCCCGTTCGGGCCGCGGGCCGAACGGCCTTCGGGGATGTCCGGGCCCGAGATGATGAGGGGCCACCCGGCCATCTATCGCACGGGCGATGTCCGCACCTTGTGTGGCCTTGGTCTGGTGGCCATTCCCGTCGGTGGCCTGGTGTTCGTGGCCGCCGAGCGGACGCTGGTCGTGATCCATCCACTGCCGGCTTGGTGCTGGTTCTGGGCCATCATCACCTGGTTCATGCTGCTGTCGGTCGTCCTGTCCCGGGTCGAGATCGCGGACGAGATGATCCGGGTTCACAACCCGGTCTCAACCTTCAGGATTCCGATCGGCGACGCTCGGGTCACGGTCGGTTCCCCCCGGTGCGGGCCGAGGCTGGTGTGTATCGAAACGCCGCAGCGCCGGGTGCGGTGCTGGGGTCTGAGCGCCCGGCGGTACACCGTCGGAGCCGATGACGTGGCGCCGTTCTGCCGGCGGATCCAGCAACTCGGTGGTCGGGTCGGGACTTCCGGGGATGGTCGGGGGGAGCGGCCCGGGCGAGTCGTAGACTGACCCGGTGCGAGCCACTGGCGAACGTCCTGATGATCGCTATAGCCCGGATGCACTTATTGCCTTGCACCGGGCTGGGTACCGCGATCTTTCTACCTTGATCGACAACGGCACGGTGGTGGACGTGGGCTGTGGGGTGGGTCTCGGTACCCGGGAGCTGATCGGGCCGGGGCGCACCGTGATCGGGGTCGACTACGACCTCTACGCCGCCGGTACTGCGTCGGCCCGCTCCGATGGTGCCTACTGCGTCCTGGCGGCCGACGGTGCCGGCCTGCCCCTGGCCGACCGGAGCGTGGACTGGATCGTCTCGTCCCACATCATCGAGCATTTCGTCCACCCCGAGACCCACGTGACCGAACTGGCCCGGGTGCTCCGGCCGGGTGGGACGGCCCTGGTGCTCACCCCCAACGAGACCACCGACTTCGAGAACCCGTTCCACGTCCACCTGTTCTCCCCGGACTCGTTGGCCCGGATGCTGGGCCGCCACTTCGAGGAGGTCCAGGTGGGCGGCCACGACGGTACCCCGGAGGTGAAGGCTGATTTCGCCGCCCGCCGGGCCCAGGCGGCCAAGGTCCTCCGGCTCGACCCCCTCGGCCTGCGATTCCGCATCCCCCGGTCGTGGTATGTGGCCGCCTACGCCACCGGTACCCGGGCCTTCTACCGGCTCCAGGCCCGCCGTCATGCCGGTGGGGCCACCACGATCACCGCGGGTGATTTCGCAGCCACCGAAGTGGTGGACGAGACGACCCTGTCGTTGTTCGCCACGGCCCGGTCGCCCCGGTGACCAACGGCGTGGCGATCGAGGCCAGACCGGGTGGCCGGAGTGCCCCGGCCGTGATCCGGGCCCTCCGACCCAAGCAATGGGCGAAGAACGTGCTGGTCTACGCGGCGCCCGGCTCGGCCGGACTGCTCACCCAGGCCCGGCCCCTCCTGCTCACCACCATCGCCGCCGGTCTCTTCTGCGCCGCGGCCAGCGCCACCGACCTCATCAACGACGCCCGTGACGTCGAGGCCGACCGCCGACATCCCACCAAGCGGTTCCGGCCCATCGCCGCCGGTGAGCTGTCGGTCGGCTTCGCCTACCTCCTGGCCGGCGTGCTCGGCCTCGGCGCCGTGGTCGGGGGCTGGCTCATCGACGGTCAGCTCGCCCTGGTCCTGGCCGCCTACATGGCCCTCACCGTGTCCTACAGCATCTGGCTCAAGCATGTCCCGGTGATCGACATCATGACCGTGGCCGCCGGGTTCATGCTCCGCACCCTGGCCGGTGCCGCCGCGGTGGGGGTGGTCATCTCCAACTGGTTCTTCGTGGTCACCATGTTCGGTTCACTGCTGATGGTGGCCGGGAAACGGGAGTCGGAACTGGCCGACGCCGGGGCCGATGGGGCCACCCGCCCCGTCATGCGGGCCTACACCGATGCCTACCTGCGCCAGATCCGTGGCGTGGCCACCTCCGGTGCGGCCCTGGCGTATTCCCTGTGGGCGTTCGAGCGGGCCGACGTGACCGCCGTGGCCGGTCACGGCCAGCCCCTGCCGTTCTACCAGGTGTCGATCCTGCCGTTCCTGACCGGTTGCCTCTACTACTCCCTGCTGATCGAGCACGGCCGGGGCGAAGCCCCCGAGAGCCTGGTGCTGGGCGACCGCCTGCTCCAGATCATCGGGGTGAGCTGGCTCGCCCTGTTCCTGTCCGGTCTGTGGACCACGGCCTGAGCGAGCGATGAACCGGCCCGTCGATCTCGGCATCATCATCGACTACTACCGCCCGTACGTGAGCGGGCTCAGCGAGGTGGCCCGGATCGTAGCCGAAGGGATGGCCGCCCGGGGCCACCGGGTCGAGGTGGTCTGCTCCCGCCACGAACCCGACCTGCCCTCCAGCGAGATGATCGAGGGGGTCACGGTCCGGCGCAGCCCGGTGGTCGCCTCCGTCGGCAAGGCGGTGATCCAACCCCGGTTCCCGCTCGACGCCGCCCGTCTGGCCCGCCGGAGCCGGGTGCTGCAAGCCCACCTGCCCCTCCCCGAGGGGTTGCTGGCCCGTACCTGGCTCCCCGAACGGCTGGTGCCGTTGTACCACTGTGATCCGGTGTTCGATCCCGGTCCGGTCGGGGGGTTCATGCGCCGCGCCATCGACACCGCGGATCGGGCCGTGCTGGGTCGGGCCGACGAGGTCATCGTCACCTCCGTGGACTACCTCGACCAGAGCCGGGTCCGTGACGCCATCCGAAGCCCGGTCACCGTCATCCCGCCGCCGGTTGTCACCCGGCCGCCGGGGACACCGAGCCTGCGCCGGGGACCCGGTCCCCATGTCGGTTTCCTGGGTCGGATCGTGGCCGAGAAGGGCCTCGAGGTGTTGCTCCGGGCCGTCCGGCGGATCGACGACCCCGATCTCCGGGTCCTGATCGCCGGTGACTACGCGGAGGTGGCCGGGGGCAGCGTCATCGACCAGCTCCGGCCCCTGGCCGACGACCGGGTCACGTTCCTCGGGTTCGTGTCCGACGAGGAACTGCCCGATCTGTTCGCCTCCCTCGACGTGTTCGTCCTCCCCTCGGTCAACCGCCTGGAGGCGTTCGGCATCACCCAGGTGGAAGCCATGCTGGCCGGGGTCCCCGTGGTGGTCAGCGACCTGCCCGGGGTGCGAGTACCGACCCAGTCCGTGGGTTCGGGCCGTCTCGTTCCGCCCGGCGACGACGCCGCCCTCGCGGCGGCGATCGAGGCCACCGTGGCGGAACCGGAGTCGGACGACGTGCGCCGGCGGCGGGCGGCCCGCGCCGAGGCGGCGTTCGGGGTGAGCGCGGTGCTCGATCTCCACGAACAGATCCTCCGGGGCGATCGTTCGGATCAGTAGTTCCCGGCGGTAGTTGGGGCCGGTGGGCCCGGCCCAACTACGGTGAGGCGCCGGGGACCGAGCCGGCCGGATCCGGCTTCACCGCCGTCGGGTACCCGTCGGCGTCGGTGGGGCGACCAGCCGGTCCAGGACCTGCACCATCAGGCCGAAACCGCATCATCTGCTGACGTATCGGGGGGATACCGCCATGCCCGACATGACCATCGACCAGTTCACCGCCGAGGCCGAGGAGTTCCTCGAGGCCAACGCCTCGCTGAAGGCGGAGACCAAGGCCTTCGTGTGGGGGGAGGGCCCCGACGACCCGTCCCTGTTCGAGGAGGTCGACCGGTCGAAGGAGTCCGAGGAACTCACCGAGGCCCAGGGTTGGCGGGCCCGGAAGTACGACGCCGGGTTCGGCTGGATCACCGGCCCCACCGATCTGGGCGGACGGGGCCTGCCCCGCACCTTCGAACGCGCCTACAACGAGCTGGAGGCCCGCTACGACATTCCCGAGCAGCGGTTCTTCGGGATCGGTCTGGGCATGGTCGCACCCACCATCCTGGATCACGCCCGCCCCGAGGTGGCCGCCGACCTCCTGCCCAAGATGTACCGGGGCGACCTGGTGGGGTGCCAGCTGTTCTCCGAGCCGGGGGCCGGTTCCGACCTGGCCAGCCTGCAGATGCGGGCCGAGCGCGACGGTGACGAGTGGGTCCTCAACGGTCAGAAGGTGTGGACCTCCGGGGCCCACTACTCCGACATTGGGGAGGTGATCTGCCGCACCGATCCCGACCTCCCCAAGCATCGAGGCCTGACCGGTTTCGTGGTCGACATGAAGGCTCCCGGGGTGGAAGTGGTGCCGCTGCGCCAGATGACCGGGGGCGCCAACTTCAACGAGGTGTTCTTCACCGACGTGCGGGTGCCCGACACCAACCGCCTGGGCGACGCCAACGACGGCTGGCGGGTGGCGCTCACCACGCTCATGAACGAGCGGGCCTCCATCGGCGGGGGCGCGGCCGCCGGCGGGGGCTTCACCCGCCTCACCGAGATGGTTCGGCACTTCGGCCTGGCCGACGACCCGGTCACCCGCCAGATGCTGATGGACATCTACATCCGGGGTCAGGTGCTGCGCTACTCCAACCAGCGGGCCCTGGCCCGAATGAAGGCCGGCCAGTTGCCGGGCCCGGAGATGTCGGGAGCCAAGCTCGCCCTGACCGAGAACCAGCGTCGCACCTCGGATCTGGTCGGCCACGTACTCGGTCCCCGGCTGGTGGCCGACACCGGCGAGTGGGGAACCTTCTCGTGGGCGGGCTATGTGCTGGGCGTGCCGGCCATGGCGATCGCCGGCGGCTCCGATCAGGTGCTCCGCAACATCATGGGTGAGCGGGTCCTCGGCCTGCCCAAGGAGCCGGGGATCGACACCACCAGCCCGTTCAAGGATCTCGCGGTCGGAACCCAACGCTAGGAGCATCGCATGGACACGCCGTCGACCACCCGTCCCGTCACCAACGACACCGCCACCAACGACGCCGCCTCGAGGACGGAAACCTCGTTCGACCGGGAGAAGGCGGCCGCGTTCCTGGCTCGGATCACCGGGATCATGAACGGTGGCGCGCTCGCCCTGATGTGCTCGGTCGGCCACAAGACCGGTCTGTTCGACACCATGGCCGGGCTCGACTGGGCCACCTCGGAGGAGATCGCCGACGCGGGTGGGTTGCAGGAGCGCTACGTCCGCGAATGGTTGGCGGCGATGGCCACCGGGGGAGTGGTCGAGCTGGACGCAGAGGCGGGCACCTACCGGCTGCCCCGCGAACACGCCGGCCTGCTGACCCGGGCCGCCGGTCCTCTCAACCTGACCACGTTCTGCCAGTACGTGTCGTTGCTGGGCCAGGTCGAGGACGAGGTGGTGGAGGCGTTCCGGACCGGTGGCGGGGTGCCCTATGACCGCTACCCCGGCTTCCACGCGGTGATGGCCGAATCGTCGGGCCAACGCTACGACGCGGTGCTGCTCAGCGAGATCGTCCCCCTGCTGCCCGGGGCCGAGGCGCGGCTCGAAGCCGGGATCGACGTGGCCGACGTCGGGTGTGGCAGCGGGCGGGCGCTCATCATCCTGGCCGGGGCGTTCCCCAACTCCCGGTTCGTCGGCTTCGACATCGCCACCGCGGCCCTGGAGCGGGGACGGGAGGCCGCCGCCGCGGCCGGGCTCGACAATGTCACCTTCGTGGAGCGTGACGCGGCCGCCCTCGACGAGCACGAACGGTTCGACGTGGTCACCACCTTCGACGCGGTGCACGATCAGGCTCATCCCGACGGGTTGCTGAACGGGGTGTTCGAGGCCCTCAAACCCGGAGGCACGTACCTGTGCGTCGAGCCCAAGGCGTCGAGCCATGTCCACAACAACCACGACCTGCCCATGGCCCCGCTGCTCTACACCGTGTCGACCATGCACTGCATGACGGTGTCACTCGCCTACGGGGGTGAGGGGTTGGGGGCGGCCTGGGGCGAGGAACTGGCGGTGGAGCGGCTGGCCGGACTGGGTTTCGAGAATGTCACCCCGACCAACATCCGCAACGACCGCGGCAACCACTACATCCTGGCCACCCGCCCCGCGGGCTGAGCGGCCGGGCCCGAACCCGGCGCGGTGGCCCTCAGCCGCCCGCCGGGGAGGCTTCGGCCGGCCGGTCGCTCGGGGTGTCGTGGTTGGTGGCCGCCCCGCCGCCCGGGGCCCGCTCGGCCGTGCCGGCCTGGGGATCGCCCTTGATGCCGGTGAGCTTGGGGGCGACCCGGGTCTTGTAGCGGACGTTCAACTGGAGCAGCACGGCGGTGAACGCCTCGATAGCGGTCGCGTTCGAGAGCTCACCGGCGTCGAGGGGACGGCAGCCGGGGATGTGGGACACGACATCGCTCACCTGGGCCACGGCGTCCGGGTCGTCACCACAGATCAAGACATCGGAATCGATCGGGCTGCCGATGTGGCCGAGCTCCTTGGCCGGGAGATGGTGGAACGCCGCCACCACCCGGGCCCGGGGCACCGCGGCCTGGACGTGGGCGGCCACCGATCCCCGCGGCGGGACCAGGGGTTGGAACTCGTGACCCACCCGTACCAGGGCGTTGGCCATCGAGACCACCACCTTGCCGTCCAAGGCGTCCTGGTTGGCCTGGGCCGTGGTGGCCGCCGAGTCCCACGGGGTGGCGATGACGACCAGGTCGCACGAGGCGGCCGCGTCGTTGTCGCCGGGGTGGAGCCGGTGGGCCAGGTCTTCGTGGTCGTCGATCAGCTGGTCGACGGCCTCCATCGACCGGTACTTCGACCGGGAGCCGACGGTGACGTCGTAGCCGACACTGGCCAGGCGGGCGGCGAGACTGCTGCCGGCGGGGCCGGTGCCTCCGAGGATTCCGATGCGCATCGGCGCCAAGTCTGGCACAGCCGGGTCACCGTTCTCGATTCGCCCCGCCATCCGGGGTGGGCCGGGCCGGATCAGTCGGCCAGCAGGGGGCCGACATTGATGGCGAACCGGCGGAGATCGGCGATCGGGTCGGTCGGATCGGGGAAGATGACGAGGGAATCGGCGTGGGCGGCGCGCATCGAGCGGAGGTATCCGGCCGCGTCGTCCGGGGTGCCGATCGGACCGAGCTGTCGCCACCATTCCGGGGGCATCCGGGTCACCGCGTCGATCCAGCCCGCCGTTGCGGCCCGTTCCTGGAGCTCGGGATAGAAGTCGAGCATCTGGACCGCCAGCGGTGGCCGTTCGAACACCCCGGCCACGAACGGCACCATCGCCTCACGGGCGGCGGCGCCGTCGAGCTTGACCGAGGCCGAGCAGAACACTGTGGTCCGGTGGGAGCCGCCGGCCCCGCTGGCCGCGATATGGCCCCGGGCCCAGGCCAGGTAGGCGGGGTTGCACAACTCGGCCAGGATGGTGCCGTCGGCGTAGCGGCCGGACAGTTCGAGCGACCTGGCCTGCTGGACGCCTGCCGACACCGGTGGGGCCTGGTCCAGTTCCAGGTCGAGGCGGACCTCGGTGAGGTTCACGTACCGGCCGTGCGTGGTGACCGTCTCACCGGCCAGTAGCTGCCGGACCGCCGTCAGGGTCTCCCGCAGAGCGGTGAGCGGCGACGCCGGCTGCACCTCGAGCTGGCGCATCCAATGGGGGACACCGTGCCCGATCCCGCCCAGGAACCGGCCCGGGGCGAGCTGGGCCAGGGTGGCGAACTCCATGGCGATGAGGGCGGGGTGGCGGGTGCGGGACGGGATGATCCCGATTCCCACCCGGATCCGGTCGGTGGCGGCCAGGGCCGCGGCGGCCAGCGGGGGCCCGGCGGTGAAGAAGCAGTCCTCCACCACCCACAGCTCGTCGAAGCCGGACGCTTCCGCCGCCCGGGCCTGGGCGACGATGTCGCCGGCTGATTGGAACCGATGGAAGCAGACGCCGAGTGCGGGTGCCATGACCGCACGGTAGCCGCCGTGGTCAGTATTACCCGTTCTTCGGCCGAGGCCTCATCAGGTAGTACCCGTTCTTGGGCCGAGGCCTCATCAGGTATTGCCCGCTCCAGTCCTACAGGTTGACCAGTTCGAACGGGGTGGCCAGGGGCACCCCGAGGCGGGGGCCGGTGGTCTCGGCCGCGCTCCGGAGGAAGCGGTCGGCGTCGGCCATCGCCCCGCCCAGGTGCGAGAGGTAGAGGGCGTGGCGTTGGAGGGAGGCGATCCCGGCCTCGAGATGGTCGGTGACGTCAACGGCATGCCCGGACTCGGGTGAACCGCTGAACAGGGCCATGCGGATGCCGGTCCACGGTTCGACCTCGAGGTCGGTGAACACCCAGCGGTTGGCGGCGTCGCGTGCTGCGTCGAGCAGGCTGCGGCCGACGACCCGGTGGTCGACATGGTTCCAGCTCGGTCCGCCCCAGCTGTCACGGAAGTTGATCGAGAGGAGCACGTCGGGGCGGTGGATGCGGATCTGCTCGGCCAGGAGCCGCCGCAGCTCGAGCCCCTCGACGAGCAGGCCGTCCGGGAGGCCCAGGAACTCGACGGTCGTGACGCCCACCTCGGCGCATCCGGCCCGCTGCTCGTCCCGCCGGATCGGCCCCGCCTCCGCCGGGTCGACGTCGTCGATACCGGCCTCACCGTCGGTGACCAGCAGGTACGTGATGGTCTTGCCCTGCTCCACCCAGCGGGCCACCGCGCCGGCGGCCCCGTACTCCATGTCGTCCGGGTGGGCCACCACGGCCAGAGCCCGGTCCCAGTCCTCCGGTACGGCGATCAGTTCGGGTCCGGTCACGGTGCCCTCCTCACCATGTTCTTGCTCACCACAGTGTTCTTGCTCACGGTCAGGCGGCCGATGCGGCCAGGTCGGTGATCGCCTCGACGATCTCGTCCCACCGGGCCGGAGGCAGGTCGTGGCCCATCTCGGGCACCAGGAGGAGGGTGGCCCCGGGCACGGCGGCCGCCGTGGCCTCGCCCCCGGACGGGTTGACCAGTGGGTCGGCGTCGCCGTGCACGACCAGGGTGGGCACCGACAGCCCGGCGAGCGGTTCGGTGCGGTCGCCCGAGGCGGCGATGGCGGCCATCTGGAAGCCGGCGCCGGTGGGGTGGAAGGAACGGTCGTAGGCGGCGGCCGCCCGGCTCCGGGCCCGTTCCTCGTCGAAGTAGGCACCGGTGAGCAGCTTGGCCACCTCCACACTGCGCTCGATGATGTCGTCCCGTTCGGTGGGCATGGGGCTGACCAGGGCCATCATCGCCTCGTCCGAGGCCTGCCCCACCTCCGGGTTGCCGGTGGTCGACATGATCGAGGTGAGGGAGATCACCCGTTCCGGATGGTCGATGGCGAGCTGCTGGGCGATCATGCCACCCATCGACGCCCCCACCACATGCGCCCGCTCGATGCCCAGATCGTCGAGCACGGCGAGCCCGTCGTCGGCCATGTCGGAGAGGGTGTAGGGAACGTCGGGCAACGGCTCGCCCGACTGCACGGCGACCACCAGGGACAGGAGGCTGGGCGCGGTGCCCTCGGTCTTCGAGCTGAGGCCGACGTCGCGATTGTCGAACCGGATCACGAAGTAGCCCCGATCGGCGATCTTCCCGCAGAAGCGCTCGTCCCAGGCGGTCATCTGGGCCGTGTAGCCCATGATCAGCAGGACGGCGGGATCGGTGGGCGCGCCGAAGGTGTCGTACTCGATCTCGGTCTGGCCATTGCTCGCTCTCGACATGGCGTCGAGCCTAGTGAGCCGATGCCGCCGGCACCCTACGGGCGGAGGCCGGTGGCCACGACCTCGGCGGCCGCGGCCACCCCGGAGCGGCCCGTGGGGGCCCGTATCGCCCCGAGGGCCGCCTCGATGGTGCCGATGGTGCCGAGCAGCATCGGGGGGTTCAGGTGACCCATGTGGCCGATCCGGAACGACCGTCCGCTGTAGTCGCCGATACCGAGCCCGAGGGTCAGCCCGGCCCCGTCGTCGCAGATCTGGGCCAGGCGGACGGCGTCGATCCCGTTGGAGAGGATGGTGGTCACCGCGTTCGAACGGAACACCGGGTCGACGATGTTGAACTCGATCCCCCCGGGGTCGGTCCACGCCTCCACCGCGGCCCGGGTGGCATCGGCCAGGACCTGGTGGCGGGCCCACACCGCGTCGAGGCCGCCCTCCTCGGCGATCAGGTCGAGGGCGGCCCGGAGCCCATACAGGTGCGAGATCGGCGGGGTACCGGAGTACAGCTGGTAGTGGGCCTCCACGTTCATACGGAGCGACCAGTCGAAGTAGCCGCTCTCCACCGTCATGGCTCGCTGGGCCTCCAACGCACGGGGACCCGCCCACACGAAGGCCAGGCCGGGCGGTACCATCAGACCCTTCTGGCAGGCCCCGACGGTCAGGTCGACCCCCCAGGCGTCCATCTCGTAGCGCTCACAGCCCAGGGAGGCGATGGCGTCCACCATCAGCAGGGCGGGGTGGCCGGCGGCGTCCATGGCCGCCCGCAGGGCGGGGACGTCGTTGCGGACCGAGCTGGCGGTGTCGGTGTGGACGGTGAGCACGGCCCGGATCGTGTGGCCCGTGTCGGCGGCCAGGCGGGCTTCGAGGGCGTCCGGGTCGACCGGTCCGCGATTGTCGCCCGACAGCACCTCCACCTCGATCCCGGCCTGGCGGGCCATGTCGCCCCAGAACAGGGCGAACCGGCCCGATTCGAGTACGAGGACCCGGTCGCCCCTGGTCAGGGTGTTGGCGATCGACATCTGCCAGGCAGCGTGACCGTTGCCGATGACCATGAAGGGCTCCCCGGCGGTCCGGACCAGGTCGGGCAGGTCGGCGACCAGGGAGTGGGAGATCTCGACGATCTCCCCCTCGTAGAGGTTGGGCATCGGGGTGGCCATGGCCGTCAGCACCCGATCGGGGATCACCGACGGTCCGGGCGTCGCGACCATCTGGCGGCCGTAGCGCAGAGACATGCTGCGATGCTATTGGCTGGCTTCGGGTCTCCTGGCCCGCCCGCGGCCCGGTGTCCCCGATCCGGGGGTGGGCGATGGCTACGGTGGGGGCTTGGAGCTCAACGCGTTCGGCCCGGATTTCCCCTTCTCGTTCGACCGGTGGATCGCGCACCCTTCCGGGCTCGGTTCCGTGCCGGTGGAGGCCCACGGGCGCCCGGTGGCCGTCGTCGGCGCCGGGGTGGCCGGGATGGTGGCCGCCCACGAGCTGCTGCGTCTCGGTCTGCGGCCGGTGGTGTACGAGGCCGACCGGATCGGGGGTCGGTTGCGGTCCGAGCGGTTCCCGGCCGCCCCCGAGGTGGTGGCCGAGCTGGGCGGGATGCGGTTCCCCCGCTCGGGCACGACCCTGTGGCACTACCTCGACCGGTGCCATCTGGACACCCGGCCGTTCCCCAACCCGTTGACGCCGTTCGCCCCCACCACCGTGATCGACCTCGAGGGGGAGACCCACTTCGCTCGCACCCTCGACGACCTGCCCCCCTTGTTCGGCGAGGTGGCCGCGGCCTGGGCCGCCGCGCTGGAATCCGAGGCCCGCCTCTCCGACATCCAGGACGCCATGCGCCGCCGCGACGCGGCCGCGGTGAAGGAGATCTGGAATCCCCTGGTCGAGGCGTGGGACGACCGCACCTTCTACGACTTCGTGGCCACCTCGCCCTCGTTCTCCCGTCTCAGCTACCGCCACCGGGAGGTGTTCGGGCAGGTCGGGTTCGGCACCGGCGGTTGGGACTCGGACTTCCCGAACTCGATGTTGGAGATCTTCCGGGTGGTGATGGCGGCCTTCGAGGACAACCAGCACTTCGTGGTCGGCGGGGCCGAACAGCTACCCCGCCGATTGTGGGGCCTGGCGGCCCGGCGACTGGCCCACTGGCCGGAGGGAACCTCGGTGTCGGCCCTGCACGGCGATGTGCCCCGGCCCGCGGTCACCGCCATCATTCGGGCCGATGACGGGGGCCTGGCCGTCACCGACCGGTGGGGTCGGACCGAACGGTTCGACGCCGTCCTGGTCACCACCCAGAGCTGGCTGCTCACCACCGGCATCCATGTGGCCGAGGAGCTCCTGTCGCAGAAGCTGTGGATGGCCCTCGACCGGACCCGCTACACCCAGTCGTCGAAGACGTTCGTCATGGTCGACCGGCCGTTCTGGCACGACATCGACCCCGCCACCGGGCGGGAGGCGATGAGCATGACCCTCACCGACCGCAACACCCGCGGCACCTACCTGATCGACAACGGTCCGGGTCGTCCGGCGGTGATCCTGCTCTCCTACGCCTGGCAGAGCGACGCCATGAAGGTGTTGCCGATGTCGGCCGCGGAGCGGGCCGAACTGGCCATCGAGACCCTCGAGCAGATCTATCCGACCGTCGATCTCCGGGCCCATGTCCTCGGCGATCCGATCACCGTGTCGTGGGAGGCCGACCCCCTGTTCCTCGGGGCCTTCAAGGGCGCCCTGCCCGGCCACTACCGCTACAACCGCCGGATGCACGCCCACTTCCTGCAGCGGGACCTACCGGCCCGGGAGCGGGGCCTGTTCCTGGCCGGCGACGACGTGTCGTGGACCCCCGGCTGGGCCGAAGGAGCCGTCCGGACCGCGCTCAACGCGGTGTGGGGCATCATGACCCACTTCGGTGGCCGGACCCACCCCGGCAACCCCGGGCCGGGTGACTGCTACGACGAGATCGGACCCGTCGCCCTGCCCGACTGATCCGGGCGGCCGTTGCCCGCCGGGATCTCCGCCCTGGCCGGAGCCCTTGTCCCCAAATCGGGGTTCATTTGTGGGTCGTTCTGCTCAGAGGTCGGGGGGTGGGGGCCGATAGCGAGCTGTGGGTTCCGATTCCTCGACGCCTTCTGGAGATGATCAGGACCTGGCCCTGGTCGAAGCCCAGCTCTACATCACCAGGATTCAGCAGAGTCTTGGTACCCGGTTGCCGGGGTTCGTCGAACCGATGGTGGAGATGCCCCAGGACCTCATGGATCAGGCGGTTCGGCGCAAATGGTTCGACGTCGTCTTCGCCCTAAACCACGCCAACGCGATCGCGGCCCGGATCCAGGACGAGGACTTCCGCCCGTACCTGACCGCCCTGGGTGCGGCGGCGGCCGAATCCGGGGACTTCGCCCTCATGGCGAAGGCGTTGGTGGTGGAGATCGAGTTCCTCGACCACGCGGTCTACAACGATCGGGTCACCGCCAAACTGGCCCGGGCCGTGGCCCTGCTGGAGACCGGTCGCGGCTCGGCGGTGATGCGGCCCAGCGCCTACACCATGTGCAGTCTCGCCTACCGTCACGCCCAGCTGTGGCCGATCGTCGAGGAGATGACGGTCCGGGCCATCGAGGCCACCGACGTGCCGGTCTCCGAGACCCTCCAGCCGATCCTGATCAACTCGCGCCGGACCGCGGTCTACAACCAGGCCTACGCCATCGTGAGCATCGCCGCCCAGGCCTACGAGATCGACCACCGGGACCGGATCCCGCGCTGGAAGCGCTCGTTCGAGCTCCACGTGAAGAAGGAACTCTTCAATGGGGTCCAGATGTGGTGGGAGGACCTCATGTCGGTCTACGACCTGATCTCGGCCCTGGCCGGGGAGTCGCCCCGGTTCCGCATCCCCGACATCGAGCAGATCCAGGCGCGGTACAGCGACAAGATCGGCGTCGCCTACCTGATGTTGGCCGACGCGGTGCGGCGCTCCGACGCCGGCGACGCGAAGGCGGCCGGCGAGCTGGCCGAGCAGGCCAACGCCATCCTCGAGCGCCACCCCTACGAGCTGGGCCAGGGAACGCGGTCGGCCGCCTACACCCTCGGCCTGTATCTGGCCGCCAAGGCGCCGCCGGTGTCGGCGGCCGCCGGACGCTACGCCCACCAGCTCAACTACTTCCGGGAGCGGGCCCGAGCCCAGATGATCGCCGCCGACTACGACCGGCGCGACATGGAGTCGCGCCGGTTGGTGGCCGAATTGGCCTCGTCGGCGGTGAGAGACCGGCCGGCGGGACCGGTCGGTCGAAACGCGGATCCTCCGGAGGGGCTCAGTCGAACACGATGACGCTGCGGGCCACGGTTCCGGTCTTCATCTCCGCGAAGCCGTCGTTGATCTGATCGAGGCTGATCTTCTTGGAGACCATCTCGTCGAGCATCAGGCGGCCGTCGAGGTACATCTCGACGAACCGGGGCATGTCGGTCCGGAACTGGTTGGAGCCCATGTTCGACCCGGTCAGGGTCTTCTCCGAAAGGAGTTCGGGGCCGTGGATCGAGACATTGGTGCCCACCGGGATCATGCCGATCACCGTGGCCTGGCCACCGTTGCGGATCATCTTGAACGCCTGCTCGGCGGTGGCGGCCATGCCCACGGCCTCGAAGGAGTTGTGGACGCCCTGCCCGTCGGTGAGCTCCCGGACCGCGGCCACCGGGTCACCGTCGGCCGCGTTGACCACATGGGTCGCCCCCATGGCCTGTGCCAGTTCGAGTTTCAGCGGCACCATGTCGACGGCGATGACCTTGTTGGCCCCGGCGATCCGGGCCCCCTGGATGGCCGAGAGCCCGATACCGCCGCAACCGATGACGGCCACGGTCGAGCCGGGCTCCACCTTGGCGGTGCGGAACACCGCTCCCAGCCCGGTGGTCACGCCACAGCCGATGAGGGCGGCCCGATCCAGGGGCATGTCGGGGTGGATCTTCACCAGGGCGTGCTCGTGGATCAGCATCTGCTCGGCGAACGACGAGAGGTGGAGGAAGGTGCTGACGGGTTCCCCGTCCGGCCGCGACAGGCGGGACTTCTCGCCCGGGCCGCGGACGAGCTCGGTGTTCTTGTTCTCACACAGCGACAGGTGGCCGCTGATGCACTGGGCGCAGGACCCGCAGAACGCCGACAGGCAGGTGATCACATGGTCGCCCGGCTTCACGTAGGAGACGGCGGAGCCGACCGCCTCGACCACGCCGGCCGACTCATGGCCGAGCACCGCCGGGCAGGGGTAGGGGTACTTGCCCTCCATGAAGTGCAGGTCGCTGTGGCACAGGCCGGCCGCGGAGGTCCTGATCAGCACCTCGCGGGGACCGGGCTTGTCGATGATGATGTCCTCGATCTGGAGTGAGCCGGGAATCGACTCGAGAACGGCAGCCTTCATGGAACGGGTCCCCTCTGTGAGACGCCGGCAACGGCGCCGTGTGGTTGGACGTGACTGGTGTGGTTTCGGCGTGTCCGGGGTGACGTTAGTCGCCCCGGCCCGGCTCCGTCTGGGACGCCACGAACCGGTCGACCGACTCTACGAAGCGTTCCAGCAGCTCGGCCAACTGGGCCTGCTCGTCGACGCTGAACTCACCCAGGATCTTGCCCAGGCCGGCCTGGACCCGCCCGTTGATGATGTCCATCCGGTCCCGGCCGGTCGGGGTGGCCGACACCATGATCGACCGGTGGTCGTCCGCAGCCTTGACCCGTTCGACATAGCCCTTGTCCACCAGGCAGCTCACCGCCCGGGTGGTGGAGGCGGGGGTGATCTGGAGGGCGTCGGCCAGCTCCCCCATCCGCAACGGGCCGCTCTGGCAGACGACGCTGAGGGCATCGGCCAGGGCCATGTCGAGCGTCTCGTTGACGTCGTCGCCGTAGAACACGTCCTTCAACTGGAGGGCGCTGGCGCCGCGCCTGACCTGTCGCCAGGCCGCCCCGACCCGACGACGGAGTGCGACGTCGCTGCTCGGGTCTGGGTGCATCGGATCAATTCTGGCCTGGGGCATGGGGAAAAATCACGTTGTCGGGTGAACAGTGCCGTGGGTGGGGTCCGCTCCGGGTGGGCCGGGCCGGTCAGGGGCCGCCGCCCGGCGCGCCTCGTCGGCGAGCAGACGGATGGCCACACCGGTGGCCATGGACGCGCTGACCAGGTCGTCGTGCTCGGGTTTCGACCCGTACGGTCCGTGCTTCACTCGCACGGTATGGCCCCGGACGACGACTTCGGTGGTGCGGCGGCCGAACCGGTGTTTCTGGATGGCCCGGCTCCGGACCCCGAGGGTTCCGGTCCGCTCGGCGATCAGGTCGATCAGCGACGAGGCGAGGCGTTCACTGGCCAGGGCGTGGAGCTGGTGGCCGGGCCGACCCTTCTTCATGATCACCGGGACCACCCACGCATCGTCGGCGCCGGCGCCGAGCAGTTCCTCGACGGTCCGGGCCACCACTTCGGGGGTCACGTCGTCGAGGTTGGTGCTCAACACGACCGCCGGTTCCGGCACGGCCGCCGGGCCGGAACCGGGGCGAACGGCCCCGTCGAGCAGGATGGCGGTGACCACGTTCGGGTGCTGGTCGGTGTCCTTCGTGCCGGCCCCGCGCGCCGTCGCCCGGATCCGGCCGGCCGGGATCGGGCCCCACCGGTCGGTCATGCCGGTCAGGAGGGCGGCCCCGGTGGGGGTCACGGTTTCCAGGTCGATGTCGATCGGGTGGACCGCCACCCCGGCGAGGAGATCGGCGGTGGCGGGACTGGGCACCGGCAGCCGACCGTGCAGCGAACGGACGGTTCCGTGCCCCAGGCCGACGGGCCCGGTGACCACGGTGCCGACCCCCAGGGCGTCGAGCGCCGACCAGGTCCCGACGATGTCGACGATGGCATCGAGCGCGCCGACCTCGTGGAAGGCGACCTCGTCGACGGGCACACGGTGGATCCCGGCTTCCACCGCGGCCAGACGGGCGAAGGTGCGTCGGGCCCCGGCGGCCACCGGCTCCGGCAGGCCGGCGCCGGCGATGGTGGCGTCGATGGCGGACCACCGGCGGTGGTGGTGACCAGCCGGGGCGGTGACCACGGCCCGGGTCGCCGACAGGCCGGAACGGGTGACCGGTTCGACCTCCAGTGCCCAGCCGCCGATGCCGAGACGGTCCAGGTCGGCTCGGACCCGTTCGATCGGTGCGCCCAGGCCCAGCAGCGACCCGAGGAGCATGTCCCCGGCCGCGCCGAACGTGGGATCGAGCCACAGCAGGCACCCGGCCGGTCCGGTCATCGGGCCGCCAGGATGCGGTGGGCGGCGCAGGCGGCCCCGTAGCCGTTGTCGATCCCGACCACGGCCACGCCGGGGGCGCAGCTGGCCAGCATGGCCATGAGGGCGGTCCGACCCCCGTCGGTCACGCCGTAGCCGACCGAGGTGGGCACCGCGATGACCGGCCCGGGGATCAGCCCGGCGAGGACCGTGGCCAGGGCCCCCTCCATCCCGGCCACGGCCACCACCACCTCGGCGTCCTTGATGCGGTCGAGCTGGTCGAGCAGGCGGTGCAGGCCGGCGACGCCGACGTCGGCGATCCCGTCCACGGTGTGGCCCAGGGCAGTCAGGGTGAGGCGGGCCTCGTCGGCCACGGCCAGATCCGAGGTGCCGGCCGCCACCACGACGGCCCGGCGGCCGGTCGGGGCCCGGTGCCGCCAGGTGGCCAGGGTGGCGCTGGAGGCCGCCGGTTCGAGCTCGGCCAGGGCGGTGTGCTGATCGGCGGTCGGGCGGCTGGCGAGCACGGCATCGGTCGAGTCGGCGAGGAGCCGGCGGATCGCGGTGACACACTCGTCCACCGATTTCGACGGGCAGTAGACGGCCTCGGGGAGGTCGATACGGCGGCTGCGGTCGAGGTCGAGCCGGAGGGACGGCTCCCGGCGGGGACCATCGCCCGCCGACTCGGTCGGTACGGTCACGGTTCGTTCCGATCGGTGTGGTTCAGATTACCCGACCGGAGCCCGGCGAGATCGAGGGTGACGTAGCGGTAGCCGGCGGCGGTGACGGCCTCCACCAGCCGATCGGCCGCGTCCACCGCATCGCTGAGCCGGGATCGGGGCACCTCGATCCGGGCCGTGTCGTCGTAGTGGCGGACCCGGACGTCGTCGAACCCGAGAGCCCGGACGGCCCGCTCGGCCCGATCGACCCGGGACAGCAGGGAGACACTCACCGGGGTGCCATACGGCAGGCGGCTCGACAGGCACGGCATCGCCGGCCGGTCCCACACCTCGAGGCCCCACCGTTCGGCCAGGGCCCGGATGAGCGGCTTGGTGAACCCCGCCTCGACCAGGGGGAAGCGGGCGCCACGGTCGGCGGCCGCCCGCTGTCCGGGCCGGTGATCGCCCAGATCGTCGAGGTTGACACCGAGGGTCACCGTGGCTGCCCGGGCCTCGGCCAGGGGAACCAGTTGGTCCATCAGGGCGCTCTTGCACCAGAAGCAGCGTTGATCGTCGTTGCGGAGGTAGCGGTCGTCGGTGAGCTCGGTGGTGGCCACCGCGGTCCAGGCCACGTCCCAACGGCGGGCCAGGCCGGCGCACAGATCGAGCTCACCGGTGGCCAGCGAGGCCGACTCGGCCGTGGCGGCCAGGACCCGATCGGGACCGAGGACCCGCCGTGCGGCCACCATCAGCAGGCTCGAGTCGACCCCGCCCGACAAGGCGATCACCGTGCTGCCGATCTCCCGGAGCACGGCGACCAGGCGGTGCTCGACCCGGCCGAGTTCCGTCGGGTCGACGGTGACGGTCGGGGCCGCGGCGGTGGGTGATCCCCCGCCGGCCCGTGTCACCGGGCTGATCGTGGACGGGTCACCGGCGCGCACGACAGCAGGCTAGCGGCGAGGCCCGACGGGGCCGCTGAGGAGGCGGTCACGGCGCGTACACCGTCTCCAGGAGGGTGCCGACCGGCAACTGGTCGTTGTTGGCCAGGGCGACGAGGGCGTCGCCGCTCTCTGGTTCGATGGCCATGATCGAGGTGTACCCGGGGATCAGCCCGTCGTGGCCCCAGCCCGTCCGGCCGTCGGGGAGGGGAGCGGACACGAGGCCGAGACCGTAGCCGTCGGGCTCGAAACGGGTCATCTGGTCGAACGACTCCGGTGACAGGAGCTCACCCCCGACGAGGGCGTCGAGGAAGGTCAGCAGATCGCCGGTGGTGGACACCAGCGCCCCCGCCGTCCAGGCCGCGGTCTCGACGGCCTGGTAGGGGGCGTCGGGCTGCCCGTTCAGGAGCCCGATCGACCAGCCGGCGGCCATCCCGGCGGGCAGGGTCTCGGCCGGGGACGCCAACACCGTGTCCCAGAGGGCGAGCGGTTCGGTGATCCGGGACCGCAGCACCGCATCGATCGAGGTGCCCTCGACGGTTTCGATCATCTGACCGAGCAGGATGTAGTTGGTGTTGGAGTACTCGAACGTGCCGGCCGGCACGGTGGCCACCGAGGCCACGAGCTCGTCGGGGGTGAACTCGTGGGTGGGGTCGGTCAGCGTCACCGCCTGGATGTCGGCCTGGTCGGTGTAGCTCGGAAGCCCGCTCCGGTGGCCGAGCAACTCGCGGACCGTGACCGATCCCCCGACCGGGGTGTCGGGCAGGTAGGTGTCGAGCGGGGCGTCGAGGTCGACCAGGCCCTCGTCGACGAGTTGGAGCACGAGGACGGCCACGAACGGTTTGGTGATGCTCCCGACCCGGAACGGCAGCCCGTCGGTGATCGGTGTGCCGCCGGCATCGGCCGGGCCCGCGGCGGCTGTCATGGTCTCCCCGTCCCGGCGAACCAGGAGATCGACCCCGCCCGGCCCGTCACCCACCAGGTCGGTGGCGATGGTGTCGACCGGGAGCGGGCCCGTCGCCGCGCCCGCCTCGTCACTCGCCGGCTGGGTGGTTTCGCCCGCGGCCGAATCCGCGACCGGCGTGGTCGTCTGGTCGTCGGTGGAAGCGGAGGAGCCCGCGTCGGTGGACCCGGCGCAACCGGCCATGAGACCGGCCGCGACCATCCACGGCGCGAGGCCCCTGAGGCGAGACATGATGGAAAGGCGATGGGGCATGACCGCGACAGTAACTGAGTGTTCGCCGCCCGCCGGCGCGTGCCCTCATGAGACGGGAGGATCCGTCCGTGTGGGCGAGTGGGTGAGACGTTTGCCGGATATGTCGGTGGGTTTAATCGACAATAACGGGCAAACGAAGAATGCGTGCCAGTGAGATTTCCTCATGCTTACGGGATGCGCGTGTCCAATCATGTGGTTACGATGGCCGCGTAGACGAGCTGCCCAACCTGGAACCAGTGTGGGTGCGGCGGCGTTGGTGATGAGGCGGCGAACGGTTGACGGGCGATCCAGGGGATGTGGACGTTCGCGTCATTGTGGGTGAAGGCCGGTATTCGATCGTGCGAGTGGTAATAGGCGGAGGCGTGGCGGCAGTCACGCCAACATTGGAGCGCGTCCAAGAGCAGGTGGCATCGTTGCAGTTCCACCACGGCTCCCGACTTCTGTTGTTGAGTGTCGGGCTGGCCTTGTTCAGCCTTTACGTCAAGATCTACGTCTCCCAGCGGCGCGAAGCCCCCGGCGGTGGAGCGTCGGGGTCATGAGCTCGATCCTCGGCGACGTCATCACCATTTCGGGGTGGGTCCTCCTGGCGCTGTGGGCGGTGATGATGGCCCACGGCCTGATCGTGTTCCTGCTGTCGCGGCGCATCAAGCCGGCACTGCGCGAACCGTCGAGCAACATGGCCTTCGTCTTTCTCGTACCCTGTATGAACGAAGAGCGAGTGATTGGTGCCACAGTCCAGTCGCTTCTGGCCTTCGATCAGGGCCGGTGGGCCGGGGCGGTCGGGGTGGTGATCATCGACGATGATTCCTCCGACGGCACCGCAGACGTGTTGGCCGAGTTCGCCGATGATCCCCGGGTCTACGTGTTGCGACGCCGGGCCCCCAACGCCCAGCTGGGCAAGGGGCACGCCCTCAACGCCGCGTACCGTTGGCTGCTCCGCTCGCCGTGGAACGCCGGCCGGGCCGAACTCGTGGTGGCCATCATCGATGCCGACGGCCGCCTGGAACCG
Organism: Acidimicrobiales bacterium; assembly: GCA_047971245.1. Taxonomy (GTDB): domain Bacteria; phylum Actinomycetota; class Acidimicrobiia; order Acidimicrobiales; family SZUA-35; genus CADEDH01. Next base: position 14,212 of record JBKDZN010000306.1, on the reverse strand, counting down.
TCGGCGCTGGACCGTGTGGCCCCCTACCTGGCCGACCCCGCGGTGGCCGGGGTCCAGATCGGGGTCAAGATCCGCAATGCCCCCGAGCACCTCCTGGCCCGATTTCAGGACGTCGAGTTCGGCCTGTTCACCGACGTGATCCAGACCGGCCGCAACCGGCTCTCCAGCCCCAGCCTGGGCGGCAACGGTCAGTTCACCCGGCTCGATGCCCTCCAGGACCTCGGGGCCGAGCCGTGGTCGAGCTGCCTCACCGAAGACCTCGAGGTCGGTCTCCGGCTCATCCTGGAAGGACACGAGCTCCGTCACTGCCCGACCACCTGGGTCGATCAGCAGGGTCTCACCTCGGTCAGCCGCTGGATCAGGCAGCGCACCCGCTGGTTCCAGGGGCACCTCCAGTGCCGCGGCTACATCATCGACCTGTGGCGATCGGATCTGCCCTTCCGGGTCAAAGCCGATCTCGCCTACCACCTGGCCGGGCCGGTGCTGATGCTCGTCACGTCGTTGGCCGTGGTGATCGGTTGGATCGCCATGGCCGCCCAGCTGATCGTCGAACCGGCCGGCACCCTGGCCGGGCTGTCCTCGCCCCAGGGAGCCCTGGCGTACGCCATTGCCTTCACCCCCTGCCCCGTGGTGGCCCTCGTGCTGTGGCGACGGGAACCGGAGATGGGGTTCCTGCGGGGCCTGACCATCGCCCATCTCTATCTCGTCTACTGCGGTCTCTGGTTCATCTCGGGATGGAAGGGCGTCGTCCGCACGGTGCGGGGCCAGGGCGCCTGGGCCAAGACCGATCGACTGATGGAATCCGCCCATCCGGAGCCGTGGCTCGACGCCGCCGCCCCGGTGTCGGCCGCGGCCCGTCAGGCCGAGGCCGCCTGATCCGAACGCCTGTTGCCGAGAACGTTGGAGAAGACCGTGCCGTCCGAGAACACGCTGTCGTCCGAGAACACGCTGTCGTCCCAGGCGGTCGCCGAGGTCGCCGTCGTGTTCGGCACCCGGCCCGAGGCCATCAAGATGGCCCCGCTGGTGCAGGCCCTGGAGGCCGATCCCCGCTTCCGGCCCCGGGTCGTGCTCACCGGTCAGCACCGCGAGATGGTCGACCAGGTGCTGACCCTGTTCGGTGTCGAGCCCGATGTCGATCTGGCCATCATGCAGCAGGGTCAGACCCTGGCCGGGGTGACCAGCACCGCGGTGCAGGGTCTCGACCAGGCCTTCGAGAAGCTCTCGCCCGATCTGGTGGCCGTCCAGGGCGACACCAGCACAACCATGTGCGGGGCACTGGCCGCGTTCTACCGCCAGATCCCGGTCGCCCACCTCGAAGCGGGGCTGCGCAGCGGCAACCCGTACTCCCCGTTCCCCGAGGAGATCAACCGGCGGATGACCTCCCAGCTGGCCTCGCTCCACCTCGCGCCCACCGAGCGGGCGGTCGACGCCCTTCTCGGGGAAGGGATCGATCCGGCCCGCGTGGTCCGCACCGGGAACACCGTGATCGACGCCCTCCAGTGGGTCCGGGCCAACCGGAGCGGGTTCGAGACCGAGGCCCTCCGGTTCCTCGACGAGGACGACCGGCCCATGATCCTGGTGACCGCCCACCGTCGCGAATCCTGGGGTGACGGGATGGCCCAGATCGGTCGGGCCCTGGCCGAGATCGCCACCCGCCACCCCGAGATCGTTCTGGTGTTCCCCATTCACCGGAACCCGCTGGTGCGTGACCAGGTGCTGCCCCCGCTGGCCGGCCTCGACAATGTGGTGGTCACCGAGCCGGTCAACTATGTCGAACTGGTGGCCCTGCTCGACCGGTGCCGCCTCGTGCTCACCGACAGCGGCGGCATCCAGGAAGAGGCGCCGGGTCTCGGGAAACCGGTGCTGGTCATGCGGGATACGACCGAACGCCCGGAAGGTGTGGAGGCCGGGGTCGCCCGGCTGGTGGGAACCGACCGGGCGCGCATCGTCGTCGAGGTGGAACGGCTGGTCGCCGACCCGGCGGCCTACGCCGCCATGGCCAACGCCGTGAACCCCTACGGCGACGGGACGGCTGCGGTCCGCACCGTGGACGCGATCGCCGCGTCGCTCGGTCTGGCCGGGTGAACCCCGGACCTCGGCCCCCGTCCGGCTGCCCGGGCCGGGCCGACGCCATGGCCGGCTGGCGGGATGGCCACTGGCGGGGGGCGAACCTGTTCCAGCGACGTGTCGGCGCGTACGACACCGACCCCAGGCTGATCGCCGGCGGTGCGGTCGTGCCCCGGTACACCACGGTCGATCTCGAGGCCCTGGCCGCAACCGGGGCGAACATGGTCGTGCTGTCCCATCCGGGTGTGTACACCGAGGTCCCGCCCTACCGCCTGGATCCGGCCGTGACCGAGAACCTGATCGACCTGCTGGATCAGGTGGATCGGGCCGGGCTCCGGGCGGTGGTGGCGATGCGGACCGGACCGGGGCGCAGCGAGATCACCTTCGTCCGGGGCGACGTCGGCCGCTACTACGCGCCCGCCGACCTCATCGAGACGGTCTGGACCGATCCGGTGGCCCAGGACGCCTGGGTGGCCATGTGGACCTACCTGGCCTCGACCCTGGGCGGTCATCCGGCGATCGTCGGCTACGACCTGATGGTGGAGCCCAATGCCTCGGTGGTGGTCGGGCCGGACGACCCAGCGGCGTTCCTCGCCCGTCACCGGGGTGACGTCGCCGACTGGGGTGGTTTCCAGGCTCGTCTGGCTGCGGCCGTCCGGGCCGTTGATCATCGCACACCGATCCTGGTGGAGCCGGACGGCTGGGCCACCCCGGCCTGGATGCCGCTGCTGCCGAAGCCCTCGATCCCCGACACGGTCGACGTGGTCCACCTGTACACGCCCTACGACTACACCAACACGCCCGGCGGGGCGGGTTCGGACCGGGCCGTCGACCGGTTCGCCGGGGCGCTCCGCTCCGCGATCGAGGCGTCCGCCGACCGGGGCGTCCCGCTCGCCGTCCTCGAGCTCGGGGTGACCGGTGACCGTCCCGACGGGGAGGACTACCTCCATGGGGTGTTGCGCCACCTCGAACGCGCCGGTGTCTCCTGGGCCATGTGGATGTGGGGGCCGGCGGCATCGCCCGGATGGACGCAGGACCCCCTGGCGCTCACCGCACTGAGCGGCCGTGACGACCCCCGCCTGGCCGTATGTCGGGCCCACTGGTCGGGCCCGACCGCCCGGCCGGCCACCCAACCCGCACCCAGAGAAGGTGGATCATGAAACGGACCCGCGTGCAGGCCCTCTCCCGGATGGCCACGATGACCACGATCCTGGCCGTCCTCCTGGCCGTGCTGGCCGTCGCCCCGTTCGGGCCGGCCGCCGAGAGCCTCAGGCTGGCCCCGGCCGAGGCGATGCGACCGATGGCCGCTTCGGCGGTTCCCATCAATGTCGTGCCCGGCCCGTCGGGTACGGCCAGCCCCACCGAGTCGGGCCAGTCGGCCGACGCCGGAGGTGTCGCCGGCGCCCACGACGGGGCCAGGAACACCCCGGGTGAACCGAACCCGGCCGACATGCGGGGCCTGGCGGAGGCCCCCGGCGACGCGCTCACCGCCGCTGATGCCCCCAACCCGGGGGCGCCCACCCTGGTGTTGTACGACAACTCCGGGGAATGGGGAGCGGTCGGGGAGCTCTACGCCCAGATGGCCGCCAACCTGGTCTCCCACTTCGGCCCGTGGGTGGCCAAACCGGTCGGGGAGTACGCGGCCGGGGAGATGGGCAGCTACCGGGCCGTGGTCTACGTCGGTTCGACCTACGACGAACCTCTGCCCGAGGCGTTCCTCACCGACACCCTGGCCGGGGCGGTCCCGGTGTTGTGGATGTACAACAACATCTGGCAGCTCACCGCGCACGACCCCGGCTTCGAAGCCGACTACGGGTGGATCTGGGCCGGATTCGACGCCCAGCCGGTGGCGACGGTGTCCTACAAGGACCGGAACCTGAACCGATCCCCGGACAACCAGTCCGGGATCATGACCTACGACCGTCTCGACCCGGACCGGGTGGAGACCCCTGCCCTTGCCGTGCGGCCCGACGGCACCCGGTTCCCGTGGGTGGTCCGGTCCGGCAACCTCACCTACATCGGGGAGCTCCCGTTCGCCTACGTCGACTTCCGGGATCGCTACCTGATCTTCGCCGACCTCCTGTTCGACCTGCTCGCGCCGGACACCCCCGAGCGGCACCAGGCCCTGGTCCGGATCGAGGACGTCGGTCCGAACGCCAGCCCCGAGAACCTGCGCAGCGTCGCCGATGCCCTGTCCCTGCGCGGCATCCCGTTCGCAGTGGCCGTCTACGCCCGCTACGTCGACCCGCACGGGGTCTTCAACGACGGGGTGCCGGTCTCCTACAGCCTGTCGGACCGGCCGGAGGTGGTCGACGCGCTCAAGTACATGCAGAGCAAGGGTGGCACCCTGCTGATGCACGGCTACACCCACCAGTTCGGCACCGTCGACAATCCCTACAACGGGGTCAGCGCGGCTGATTTCGAGTTCTACGCCACCCACATCGACGAGAACGACTACGTGATCTACGACGGACCGGTCCCCGGCGACTCCCAGCAGTGGGCGGCCGGGCGGATCGCCCAGGCCGAAGCGGAGTTCGTGGCCGCCGGCCTCGACGTGCCCACGACGTTCGAGTTCCCGCACTACGCCGGTTCGGTCCCCGACTATGCCGCGGTCGACGCCCGGTTCGGACGACGGTACGAACGGTCCCAGTACTACCCGGGCTACCTGAGCGGTGGGGAGATCGACTACAGCATGATCGGCGGCCAGTACTTCCCCTACCCGGTGACCGACGTGTACGGCTCGTTCGTGGTGCCGGAAACCCTGGGGAACATCATCCCCGAGCCTCAGAACAACCATCCGGGCCGGACCCCGGCCGATCTGGTGTCGGCGGCGGAAGCCAGCCTCGTGGTCAGGGACGGCTACGCCAGCTTCTTCTACCACCCGTATCTGGGCACCCGGATGCTGCTGGAGACCATCCGGGGCATCGAGGACCTCGGCTACACCTTCGTCGACTCGACCGAGCTCGGTTAGCCACCACCGCTCGGGGGCCGTGCACCCCGGATCAGTCCTGAGTTCCTGTCACACCGGATCAGTAGTGTGCGGGCGCATGGGATCACAGGGCTGTAGTTTGGGTCGGGCGGAGAGGGCCGAATGAGCCGAACCTCGCAGTTGATGTTGATGGATGTCGCCACGGAGAGGCCGAGTCGGGCGCCTGCCCCCGCTGGGCAGCACGGAGAAGTGTTCACCCGCCGATGGGTCGTCGAGCTGCTGCTCGACCTCGCCGGGTACCGGGCCGAAGAGGATCTCGGCGCCTCGGTGGTCGTCGAACCCTCGTGCGGCTGTGGCGCCTTCATCATCCCGATCGTGGAGCGGCTGGCGGACTCGTGCGCCCGCCACGGTCGCCGCCTCTCGGATCTCGGCCACGCGATCCGAGCCTTCGACCTGCTCGAGCCCAACGTCGAGCACACCCGCAAGGCGGTCATCGACAAGCTGCTCGAGCTCGGCGAGCCGCTGGACGTCGCCGAGCGACTCTCCGGCCAGTGGGTCGTCACCGACGACTTCCTCCTCGCCGACCATCGAGGTCTGGAAGCTGACTTCGTCGTCGGGAACCCACCGTACATCCGGCTCGAAGACGTCCCCGATGAGATCAGCGATGCCTACCGGAGCGCACTCACGACGATGCGGGGACGGGCCGACATCTTCGTCGGTTTCTTCGAACGCGGCCTCTCCCTCCTGGCTCCTGACGGCCGGCTCGCCTTCATCTGCGCCGATCGCTGGATGCGAAACCAGTACGGCGCCCATCTCCGATCCTTCGTCGCGCCGCGCTACGCCGTCGACGGCGTGCTCGTGCTCCACGACGTCGACGCCTTCGAGGATCCGGTCGCCGCGTACCCTGCCATCACCGTGATCCGCAACGGGCCCCAGGGCCCGGCAAAGGTGGCCGACACCACGGCAGCCTTCGGGCCGAGCGATGCCGGATCCATCGCGAACTGGTTCACCAACGCCCACCTTCCGGTCCCGGTGTCCAGTGCCGCGTTCGAGGCCGCGGAGCTCCCGGCCTGGTTCTCCGGCGGTGCGCACTGGCCCGCAGGGTCCCCCCACGATCTGGAGCTCATCGCCCACCTCGAAGCGCGGTTCGCGCCCTTGGAAGACCCGGGGACGGGAACCCGGGTCGGTATCGGCGTGGCAACCGGATGCGATGACGTGTTCATCACAACCCACGCCGATGACGTCGAGCCCAGCCGGCTCCTCCCGTTGCTGACGGCGTCCGACATCGCCGGCGGGGAAGCGGAATGGGGCGGTCGGTACCTCGTCAACCCCTGGGAGCAGGGCCGGCTCGTCGAGTTGAGCGACTTTCCGGGCCTCACCCGCTACCTCGAGGCCCACGGCGAACGGATCCGTGGCCGGCATGTGGCGAAACGCCAGCCGGCCAGGTGGTACCGAACGATTGACAAGATCGATCCCGCCCTCCAGGCCCGGCCGAAGCTGCTCCTGCCCGACATGAAGGCCGCCGCTCACCCGGTCCTCGATCCTGGAGCCCACTATCCACACCACAACCTGTATTTCGTCGTCTCCGACGAATGGGACCTCGAGGTCCTCGGCGGTCTGCTGCTGTCCGATGTCGCCAACCTGTTCGTCGGCGCCTATTGCGTGAAGATGCGCGGCGGCACGTATCGCTTCCAGGCCCAGTACCTCCGGAAGATCCGGGTTCCCGGCCCGAACGATCTTTCGGAGGACGCGAAGAACGACCTTCGGGCCGCCTTCCGAGCTCGCGATCGGGCCGCAGCATCAGCGGTCGTGTGGCCGCTCTACGGAGTCGACCCGACACCTCCCACCTCACATCGCTGACGGAACCCTGATGACCCCAGCCATCCCGGACTACGAAGATGCGTTCGGCGCCGCCGTCCAGGACTTCTGGACGATCAAGACGAAGCAGCAAGCGGCAGCCGACCTCGTGGGGCGGAGTGACCGTGGCACGAGCGGCTCGGTCCGAGCCGGGAAGCACATGTCGCCGTTCGAGGCACTCATCAGGAGGGTTGTGGAGGACGCCGGCATCGATCCCGATCCGGCTCAGAGTGACACGGTGTACCTTCCTGGGTTCTACCGGGAGACGAAGTCCTGGGACGTGGTGTTCCGCTACAAGGGCCACGTACTGGCCATCGTCGAGGCGAAATCACAGGGATCGAGCCTGGCCAACAACTTCAACAACCGTGTCGAGGATGCCATCGGCCAGGCGGCCGACGTCTGGAAGTCCCACGAGCGGGGTCTCCTGATCTCGGATCTTCGGCCGTGGATCGGCTACTTGATGGTCATCGAGGAGACGGAGAAGACCACGGACCCGAAGCATCTGCTCGGCGGGAAGGCGGTTCCCGAGGGGATGAAGGTGGATCCGGTGTTCGACGGGATGAGCTATGCCGAACGCTACGCCACCGCATTCAAGCGGCTCGACCAGGAACGGATGCTCGATGCCACGTGTGTGGCCACAACCCGTGGCCCTGGGGCGTACGAGTACCCGAACGAGCTACTGTCCTTCAACGGTTTCGCCGCCCAGCTCTGGGGTCGGTGCCAGCACGTGCGGGCCGTCGCGGGGTAGGACCGGGGGATGGGTCGTTCACCGGGCGGTCCCGCGTCCTCGCCACCGGTAGGGCCACAATGACGTGATGGGTCACGATCGAGCCGGTAGCACCCGTCCCGGGCGCCAGACCCGCGACCGGATCATCGATGCCGCGCTGGAGACGGTACTGGTGGAGGGCCTGGTGGGCACCAGTGCCCGGGCCATCGCCCGGACCGGGCAGTTCAACCAGGCGTTGGTCTTCTATCACTTCGGTTCGGTCGACGAACTGCTCCTGGCCGCGCTCGAACGGGCCAACGAGCGCAGGATGGACCGGTTCGCCGATCGGTTGGCGGGGGTCGATACCCTGGTCGGCATCGTCGGCGTGGCAGCCGAGCTGCACCGGGGCGACGTCGAGGCCGATCAGCACGCCCTGTCGGCCATCGTGGCCGGCTGGGCCGCTCGTAGCGAGCTGGCCCCCCGGATCCGGGCCGTGCTCGCCCCCTGGGACGATCTGGTGGCTGGGGCCCTGGATCGCAGTCTCGCCGGTTCGCCCCTGGCCCAGGTGGTCCCGACCGGTGAGCTGGCGCACCTGTTGTCCGCCCTGTTCCTGGGAATCGAGGTGATGAGCCGGATCGAGCAGGACGATGCCCAGGCTCCCCGGCTGTTCGACACCGTACGGTCCCTGTCGGGGATGGTGGGGACCGGCACCCCGGCTCCCACCGCCTCCGACGGGAGCGGTGATCGCCACCCCGATCACGACATCGTTCGTGGCCCGGGTCGGCTCGTGACATGATCGATGGGGTTGGGATCCAACGTGAGGGGCCCTAGAACGACATCAATGGCGAAGGAGACGACGCGGCGGTTCCCGGGGCTCTGGCGGCCCCGTCGCCCCCTCGCGGGAGTCATGGCGGGATTGACCCTGGTCGGCGTGTCGGTAATCGGGTGCTCGGACGGCGGTCCGGAGCGGGATGATGCCGGTACGGTCGTCTCGGAAGGGGAGATCCACTCGTTCGATCTCCGGGTGGGTGACTGTTTCGAGGACCCCGGTGACGGGGAGGTCGGGTCGGTGTACGTGGTGCCCTGCGACCAGCCCCACGGTTTCGAGGTCTATTACTCGTTCGACCTCCCCGACGGGGCGATGCCCCAGGGCCAAGACATGGAGGACGCCTGGGTGTCGGGGTGCCTCAGCCAGTTCGAGCCTTTCGTGGGCAGTCCGTTCGACAGTTCGACCCTTGACATCTCGGCCATCTACCCCACCGACGACACCTGGGACGGGGGTGACCGGGAGGTGTTGTGCTCGGTGACCCCCTATTCGGGGGGTCAGACGGTGGGCTCCGCCGGCGGTACCGGCATCTGATCGGGCACGGCCGACCACACCCCACGCGATCGAACGCATGTTCGATTAGGGTGGGCGCATGGGATGGCGTAATCCACCGGTCCGGTGGGCCGAGATCGAACGGCAACTGTCGGATCGACCCGGTCCACCCCGGCCCGATCAGGGTCCGGACGCGGTGCCGTTCGGTCCGGCCGCCAACGGGGGCGACAGTCCGGCCTGGACCCGCCGTCGTCAGCCGTACGCCGCCCCCGAACTGGCTCGGGGCCGGTCATCGGTGCCCTACGCCGAGCTGCACTGCCATTCGAGTTTCAGTTTCCTCGACGGGGCCTCCCATCCGGAAGAGCTGGTGGAGGAGGCGGCCCGCCTCGGCCTGGAGGCCTTGGCCCTGACCGACCACGACGGGTTCTACGGGGTCGTCCGTTTCGCCGAAGCCGCCCGAGCGGTGGGTATGGCCACCGTGTTCGGGGCCGAGCTCACCATCGACAAGCTCGACGTCTCCCCTGGCCAGCCCGATCCGGACGGTACGCATCTGCTGGTACTGGCCCGGGATCCGGTGGGCTACGCGGCCCTGGCCCGGGTGATCAGTGAGGCCCAGCTGGCGGGGGAGAAGGGCGCCCCCCGGTGTTCCACGGCCGATCTCGACCGTTGGACCACCGGTGAGGAGCTGAACCACTGGCTGGTACTCACCGGCTGCCGGAAGGGGGCGGTCCCCCGGGCTCTGGAACGGGAGGGTCCGGCCGCTGCGGCCCGAGCCCTGGGCCGCCTGACCGACCGGTTCGGCCCGGCCAACGTGGCCGTCGAGCTCTGGGATCACGGTGCACCGCTCGACGCGGCCCGGAACGATGCCCTGGCCACGCTGGCGTTGCGGGCCGGTGTGGAACCGGTGGCGACCAACAACGTCCACCTCGCGACCCCCGCCCACCGCCAACTGGCCCAGGCCATGGCCGCGGTCCGGGCTCGACGATCGCTCGACCAGATCGAGGGGTGGCTACCGGCGGTGGCCGCCGCCCACCTACGTTCCGGCGAGGAACAGGCCCGCCGGTTCGCCCGGTATCCAGGGGTGGTGGAACGGGCGGCCGAACTGGGTCAGGCCTGCGCCTTCGACCTGGCCCTGCTGGCCCCGTCGCTGCCCCTGTTCCCATGCCCCGACGGGCTGGACGAGATGGGCCTGCTCCGCCGGCTGGTGGAGGAGCGGGGCCGGTTCCGCTACGGCCTGCGGGGGGATCCGGGGGTGGAGAAGGCGTGGCGGCAACTCGATCACGAGCTCGACCTGATCGAACGGCTCGGATTCCCCGGCTACTTCCTGGTGGTGTGGGACATCGTCGAGTTCTGCCGGCGGGAAGGGATCCTGTGTCAGGGGCGGGGCTCGGCGGCCAACTCGGCCGTGTGCTACGTGCTGGGGATCACCGCGGCCGACGCGGTCGGCCTCGGCCTGTTGTTCGAACGGTTCCTGTCCTCGGACCGTGACGGCCCGCCCGACATCGACATCGACATCGAATCCGACCGGCGGGAAGAGGTGATCCAGTACGTCTACGACCGGCACGGACGCCGGCACGCCGCCCAGGTGGCCAACGTGATCACCTACCGGGCCCGTTCCGCGGTGCGCGACGCGGCCAAGGCGCTCGGGTTCGCGCCAGGTCAGCAGGACGCGTTCGCCAAGTCGATGGATCGCTGGTCGGGCCTGGCCGATCCGGCGGGAACCCGGGAGCCCCACCCCCCGGCGGGGGATGGGGCCGAACTGCCGGCCGAGCTGGTGACCCTGGCCCGCCAGTTCGAACGTCATCCCCGCCACCTGGGGATCCACTCCGGGGGCATGGTGATGTGCGATCGGCCGGTGATCGAGGTGTGCCCGGTGGAACCGGCCCGGATGCCGAACCGGACCGTCCTCCAGTGGGACAAGGACGATTGCGCGGCGGCCGGGTTGGTGAAGTTCGACCTGCTGGGGTTGGGCATGCTGTCGGCCCTGCACCACGCGCTCGATCTGATCGCCGCCCACCACGATGTCGAGGTGGATCTGGCCACCATCCCCCAGGAACCGGCGGTCTACGACATGCTGTGCCGGGCCGACTCGGTGGGGGTGTTCCAGGTGGAGTCCCGGGCCCAGATGGCCACCCTGCCCCGCCTGGCTCCCCGCACCTTCTACGACCTGGTGGTGGAGGTGGCCCTGATCCGGCCTGGACCGATCCAGGGCGGATCGGTCCACCCCTACATCCGGCGCCGCAAGGGCCAGGAACCCGTCACCTACCTGCACCCGCGCCTGGAGCGGGCCCTGGCCAAGACCCTGGGTGTGCCGTTGTTCCAGGAACAGTTGATGCAGATCGCCATCGACGTCGCCGGGTTCACCGCCGGGGAGGCCGACGAGCTGCGCCAAGCGATGGGGGCCAAACGGAGTCGGGAGCGGATGGAACGGCTGCGTGACCGCTTCTTCGCCGGGATGGCCGAGCACGGTATCGGCGACGAGGTGGGCGGGCAGATCTGGGACAAGCTGGCCGCTTTCGCCAACTACGGCTTCCCCGAGAGCCACTCGATCAGCTTCGCCTACCTGGTCTACGCCTCGTCGTGGATCAAGCTCCACTATCCGGCCGCCTTCTGTGCCGCCCTGCTCCGGGCCCAGCCGATGGGCTTCTACTCGCCCCATTCGCTGGTGCAGGACGCCCGCCGGCACGGGGTGCCGAGCCTGGCCCCCTGCCTCAACGCTTCTGGGGTCGAGGCCGGGCTGGAAACCCTGGGTGACGGCCCTGATGGGGCCGATCCACCGCCCATCACGGTGCCCGGGGCCGACGACATCGCCGGGGAGCGGCGCGACCACGGTTGGGCGGTGCGGCTGGGGGTCGGATCGGTCCGGCGGATCGGTGACGACCTGGCCGAACGGATCGCGGCCGGGAGACCGTACCGGTCGATCGAGGATCTCGCCCGCCGGGTCCCGATGCCGGCCGAGGCCCTGGAGGCCCTGGCCACCGCCGGGGCCTTCCGCCACCTCCCCGATCGGCCCGCCGGTGACGACCGCCGGCGGGCCCTGTGGCAGGCCGGGGCGGTGGCCGCCGTTGCGCGCCGAGGCACCCTCGAGGGGATCGTCACCGGGATCGAGGCCCCGACCCTGCCGGGGATGGACCCGCAGGAGGAGGCCATGGCCGACCTGTGGGCCACCGGGGTGGCCGCCGACGGGCATCCCACCCGGTTCGTCCGGTCCCGACTGGACGCCATGGGGGTGGTCCTGGCCGCCGACCTCACCTCGGTGGCCGACGGGTCCCGGGTGTCGGTGGCCGGGGTGGTCACCCATCGGCAACGACCGGCCACCGCGTCGGGTATCACCTTCCTCGGTCTGGAGGACGAGACCGGCCTGATCAATGTGGTGGTGTCCCGCGGGTGCTGGACCCGCTACCGGCGGGCCGCCCGCTCGGCCCCGGCCCTGGTGGTGCGGGGCAAGCTGGAACGCCAGGAATCGGTGGTCAACATCGTGGCCCACCGGTTGGAGCCCATCCCCGTCGGGTCGGCTCCCGCCAGCCGGGACTTCCGCTGACCGGATCCGGGTCCGGGTCCGAGCGTCAGGTCATCCGGCGGGGTCGGGCCAGAGGCGGATCCAGCCGGATTCGACCTCGAGATCGGCGGTCTCGTAACCCGGTTCCCCGGGCAGGAGCACGTCGTAGCGGCCGTGGGGATCGGCCACCCTGACCCGGGCGTAGGGCCGCCGTTCGGCCCCCAGGCCGAGGGCCTCCCCAGCGGTGGGGAAGCGGGCCAGGCAGGCCAGCATGCGGACGGTGGGTGACATCATGGTCATGGTGCCGTCGCGCCACCGTTCCAGAGCCACCGACGGTTCGACCCATTCCAAATCGACGATCTCGGCGTCGTCGTGTTCGGCCACCTGATCGTGGGGGGCACGGCTGAGGAAGAAGCGGGCGTCGAAACGGCGGGGAGAGCCCATCGGGGTGATGAATCGGGCCACCTCCACGATCCCGTCCATCCGGAGGGCGATGTCGTGCTCGAGGAGCAGGTCGATGAAGGCGTCCTCGTCCTCGCGGACCCGGTTGCGCATGGCCACCAGGTCCAGGTCGGGCCGGTCCCCGGCGGCGAGGAGCAGACCGGCCTCCTCCAGAGTCTCGCGGCAGGCGGCCAACCACCAGGCCAGGCCCCCCTTGTCGACCTCGAGCATCGCCGAGGCCTCCTCATCGGTGAGGCCCCGGCAGATCCGGTCGAAATCGTCCAGATGGTCGGTGGGGTCGACCCGACCGCCCGGGAACACCCAGTGTCCGGGGCCGAACACCATCCGGGTGGTGCGGGCCAGCATCAACACGTGGAGCCGGTGGACCCCCTCGACGGGGATGTCGTCGACGAGCATGACGGTGGCCGCGGGCCGGACGGGCACCGTGGCCGGGTCGAAGTCTTGGTCATCGGCGGACACGAACGGCCAGGATCAACCGCTCACCGCCTCCCTGTCCAATCGCCCCGGCCCCGGGGAGGGATCAGGACGAACCCGGGATGTTGTTCCGCATCAGGACCGACGCCCACTGAGCGGCCGAGCCCCGGACCTGTTCCCACGCCTCGTTCCCGGCACTGTCGGGTGAGAGGCCGGACGGCTGGTCGAGCACATAGATCCGGAACTGGAGGTCGTGCGGGCCCTCGGTCAGGGCGTCGAGGCACGGTGAGCCGAAACCGGGTGATCCGTAGTCGTTCAGGGTCTCGTAGGCCCCGGCCGGGATCTCACCGGCGGCGAACCCGGTGACGTTGGGGTTGATCCCCGCCATCAGCCACAGCAGGAGCGGGCTCTCGGGGTCGGTCTGGTCGGAGAGGGAGACGGCCAGTTCGGTGGCCGTCTCGGGAACCGGGCCCCACGACAGGGCCGGGAAGACGTTCCGTCCGGCGCAGGTGGCGTCCACGGGCACCTGGCCCCCGGCGATGAAATCCGGGCTGCTGATGGTCAGGCCTTCGGCCCCGGCCTCCTCGGGGAGAGCCGAGGTGGGGGGCGGCGGCCGGGTGGTGGTGGTCTGAAGATCCGTGGGTTCGGCCAGGTCGCGGCCGTCGTCGGCGCACCCCGAGACCACGGCCAGCCCGGCCACCAGGATCGTGGACACCAACCAGCGTTGCACGCCTGGGCAGGGTAGCCGCCGGCTCCGTCAGCGGGGTGGCGGCGGGCTGGGGGGCGCCGGCGGATCGGGACGCCGGGCGCCGGGACCGGCGCTACCGGGAATCTGGGGTTTCGGCGCGGCCGCCGGTGCGGCCTGGGGCCGGCGGGGGGAGTCGAGCGGGGAGGGCCGGCGATCATCCGGCCCGGCGCCGGTGGGTCCGTCCCGCAGCAGTTCGGCGATACCCCCGCTGG
>JBKDZN010000305.1:0-3372 GCA_047971245.1 Acidimicrobiales bacterium | reverse complement strand
GGCGGCTCAACTCACCCTGGGTGGCACCGTGGGCCACCAGCCGGACCCGCCGATCATCGGCCAGGCGGACGGTGAGGGAGGTGGCGACCGGGCCGTCGGGGCGGGGATCGTCGAGCACGGTGACCAGGCCGTCGAACGGGCCGGGGGTGACCGGCACGAAGGCCCGGTCGGCCCGGACCGCCAGACCCGACGCGGCGAGGGCCGCCGCGATGACCAGCCCCGCGGCGCGGGCCCGACCGCCACGCCCGATGGCGGCCGCCGAACCGGCGGCCACGGTGACCGCGACCCCGGCCGGCAGGGGTCGGGCCAGGGTGGCGGCGGCCCACGCCGCCACGGTCATCACCACCACCGTGGCCTCGCTCACACCGGCCGGGGCGGGCCGGTCCGGATCGGGTTCGGCCGGGCTCACCAGGTGATCCGATCGGCCAGGCGCTCGAGGGTGGCGGGACCGATCCCGGGGACGTCGAGCAACTGATCGGCCCCGCGGAACGGTCCGTGCTCGTCCCGCCAGCGGATGATCTCCTCGGCCCGGGTTGGGCCGATCCCCGGGAGGGTCTCCAACTCGGCCGCAGTGGCGGTGTTGAGGTTCACCGGGGCACCGTCCGCGCCCGATGCTCCGGCCGGTTCGGACCCGGTGGGAACCGAACCGGGGGCGGCTGGTCCGACCACCGTCTCCCCGGCCACCGGTACCCGGATCTGGATGCCGTCGGCCACCGGTGCGGCCAGGTTCAGCAGGTCGAGATCGGCCTCGGGTGTGGCCCCGCCGGCGGCGTCGATGGCGTCGACGACCCGGGACCCCGGTTGGAGCAGGACCACCCCGGGCCGGTGGACGGCGCCGGCCATGTGCACAGTCAGGACCTCGGGCTCGGCCGGGGGCTCCGACGACGGGACGGACAGGGCCGACGGCGGGACGGGCGGGGCCGAGCCGGGGGATCCGGAGGCGGCCACCGGGATGGCGGCGTCGACCGGGCCCACCGGAGGCGGGCGGCCGAGCCAGACCCCGACGGCGACGGTCACGGCGGCCGCCGTCACCACCGCGGCGGCCAGGCGGGGCCGGCGCCGGATCCCGTCCGCGGTGCGCAGGGCCCGATCGAGCTGATCGGTCAGACCGAGGGGTTCGGCCAGGGCGGGCAGATCGAAGCCCGGGTCGGCTTCGTCCGGTGGGGACGAGCCGGACCGTGGGGGCGGATCGGGCCGGGCGGGGCGGGGGGCGGTGGACCCGGGGACCGGGTCGCGAGGCGGGACGGTGGGCATCAGCCCCTCCGGACGCAGAACGCGTCACCGACCGCCGGTGGGAGACCGGGCGCGACCGATGATGCAGGTCGGCTGGTGGGGCCCTGCGACCACGGCCCGGCACCCGGCGGGCGGGACTCCGTCCCTCGGTCGGGAGTCGTGGCGCGACGCCACCCTACCGGCCGCCGTCGGGCGACGTCGCCGCCGGAGAGGGCCGCTCAGGGCCGCCGCTCAGGGATGCAGGGTCAGTAGAGGCGGGTGGCCAGCTTGCGCCGCCAGTCGGCGGCCCCCGACGGGTCGCCCGGCGCCAGTTCGGCCAGGAGGTCGACGAACTCCTGGCGGGCGTCGTCGTCGCCCTTGACCACATCGAGCAGTTCGACGAGGCGGGTGGTGATCCGCTCCCGTTCGGTGGTCGGCACGGCCCGGGCGCGGGCCACGTCGAGCAGGGTGGCGAGCTGGCCCTGGACCTGGGGGTCTTCGACGGCGTCGGCCGGGAGCGCTTCGAGGACCGGGATGGCCTCGGCCGCCCGGTCGGCGTCGATCAGCAGGGCGGCGAGCTGGAAGGCGGCGAGCACCGAGGACGGGTCGAGCTCGAGGGCCTGGCGGAGCGATTCCTCGTCGCCGGCGGCGACCAGTCGTTGCAGCTCACCGGGATCGGCCGCGCCGGCCAGCTTGTCGACGAAGGCCCGGATGGCCGCCTCGGGCTGGGCCCCGATGAAACCGTCCACCATCTGGCCACCGGACACCGCATAGACCGCAGGAATCGACTGGACCTGGAACGCCGCCGAGACCTGGGGGTTCTCGTCGACGTTGACCTTGGCCAGCACGACCCGGCCGTTGGTCTCGTCGACCACCTTCTCCAACATCGGGCCCAGGGTGGTGCACGGCCCGCACCACGGTGCCCACAGGTCGACCACGACCGGCGTGGTCATCGATCGTTCGAGGACGTCGCTCTGGAAACTGGCGTCGGTCACGTCAATCATCATCGATATCACGCTACCGGCTGGGTCATGCCCCAGGCCCGCCACTACGTTCTCCGGCAGGACGGCATGACGCTGCCGCGCCTCCACCACACCACGGACAGAAGGAACGCAGATGAAGGTCGATGGATCATTCGGGACCGGGATGAAGGGTCTGGCCGGCGTGCCCGACAAGGCCAAGGAGCTGGAGGCGGCCGGTTACGACGGTCTGTGGACCGCCGAGACGAGCCACGATCCGTTCCTGCCCCTGACGCTGGCGGCCGAGCACACCGAGTCGGTCGAGCTCGGCACCTCGATCGCGGTGGCGTTCGCCCGGAACCCGATGCTGCTGGCCAACCTGGGCTATGATCTGCAGGCGTATTCGGGCCGGTTCGTGCTGGGTCTGGGCTCACAGATCAAACCGCACATCACCAAGCGGTTCTCGATGCCGTGGTCGCATCCGGCGGCCCGGATGCGGGAGATGGTGCTGGCCATCCGGGCCATCTGGGACAGCTGGAACAACGGCACCAAGCTCGACTTCAAGGGTGACTTCTACACCCACACCCTGATGACGCCGTTCTTCGACCCCGGCCCCAACCCCCACGGCGACCCCAAGGTGTTCCTGGCCGGCGTCGGTCGCCTGATGACCGAGGTGGCCGGTGAGGTGGCCGACGGGTTCATCTGCCACGGCTTCACCACCGAACGGTTCCTGCGAGAGGTGACCATCCCGTCGCTGGAGGCCGGGCGGACCAAGGCGGGCAAGACGATGGACGGGTTCGAGATCGTCGGCCCGTCGTTCGTGGTCACCGGCACCGACGAGGCCGAACTGGCCGAGGCGGCCCGGGCGACCAAGCAGCAGATCGCCTTCTACGGCTCGACACCCGCCTACCGGCCGGTGCTCGACCTGCACGGGTGGGGTGAGCTCCAGGACCAGCTCAACGCCATGTCGAAGCAGGGCAAGTGGGAGGAGATGGCGGATGTGATCGACGACGAGGTGCTCAACACCTTCGCCGTGGTCGGTGAACCCGAGCAGATCGCCCCCGAGTTGCACACCCGCTACGGCGACTGCATCGAGCGCATCAGCTTCTATGCCCCCTACCAGAGCGATCCCGGCCGGTGGGGTCCGGTGATGGCCGCCCTGAAGGAGGCCTGACCGTTCCGAGCTGCGGTGTGGGATCGG
>JBKDZN010000304.1:0-5103 GCA_047971245.1 Acidimicrobiales bacterium | reverse complement strand
CCGCGTCCGACCCCGGGTCACGGCCGGAACTGGAGGCCGCGGGGGCCGAGCCGGTCGGGGGAGGAGACTTGGCGGTAGGCGGTGGGGAGCCACTCGCACACCAGGCGGCGGGTCTCGCGGGGATCCACCATCTCCTCCATCTCGAACCGGGACAGGGGCCCGAGTGGGCCCCTGTCGCTCTCGATGCGGGCCTCCAACTCGGCCCGCAACGCGGCCGGGTCGTCGGCCTCGGCCAGCTGCCGCTTGTAGGCGGCCTCGATCCCGCCCTCGGGTGGGATCCCTCCCACATCGGCGGACGGCCACACCACCCGCACCGCCGGCTGGGCCCGGGGGGTGGCGTAGTTGTTGCCGGCCACCCCGAAGCTGCGCCGCATGATCACGGTGAAGATGGGTACCTGGGTCTGGGCGAACGCCACCATCCATTCCCCACCCTTGCGGATGGTCGCCGTCTCCTCGTGTTCCACCCCGACCGCGAACCCGGGATTGTCGACCAGGTTGAGCACGGGCAGATGGAACAGGTCGCACAGGTCCAGATGGCGGGTCAGCTTGTCGCACCCGTCCGCGGTGAGGGCGCCCCCGTTGACGTGCTGGGAATCGGAGGCGATCACCCCCATGGGATGGCCCATGAACCGGACGAAGCCGACCACCTGATCGGTGCCCCAAAGCGGCCCCACCTCGAAGAACGAGTCCCGATCGGCCAGCAGCTCGATGACCCGGCGGATGTCGAAGGTGGTGGTCCGGTTGCGGGGGATGAGGTGGGCCAGCAGCTCCTCGGCCCGGTCGGGACGTTCCCCTTCCGGCGGGGTGACCACCGGCGGGGCTTCGTGGACGCTGGACGGCAGGTACGACAGGAACCGGCGGGTCTGCTCGAGGGCGTCCTGTTCGGTTTCGGCCAGGTTGTCGACCGCCCCGTTGCGGCAGTGGATGTGCCAGCCCCCCAGCTCTTCCTTGGTGATGTCGTAACCGACCGCGTGACTGACCACGGGCGGGCCGGCCACGAACAGCTGGGCGATGTCGCGTACCATCACCGAGAAATGGCCCAGCACGGCCTTGGCGGCACCGATCCCCACCACACTGCCCATCAGGACGTTGACCACCGGGACGGTGGCCAGCTGGCGGGTGTACTGGGTGGAACCGAGATGCCCGGGCAGGAACGAGCCGCCGCCCCCCGCCACCCGGGGACGCCCGGCCTTGATCGCCCCCGAGCTCTCCTTGGCCGTGCTCTCGCCCCCGGATCGCTGGGCCGGCACCATGGCGGCCACACTGCCACCCCCCGACGAGCCGTCCAGCAGCCGCACCGACGGAAGCCGCAGTTCGGTGGAGAGGCGATCGAGGTACAGGCTCTTGGCCCCGATCGCCCCATCCGCGTGACCACCCCGGGAGGTGAAATCGTCGGCGCAAACCACGACGGGTCGGGTCTCGATCAGACCCTGCCCCCCCACATGGTTGGCGGGGGTGAAGGCCAGGATCGATCCGTCCTCGTCGTAGGAGGCAAACCCGGCCACACTGCCCACCTCCCGGAAGGTCCCGTCGTCGAGCAGCTCGTCGATCCGTTCCCGGCACGTCAGCTTGCCCCGGCTGCGTTGCCGGACGACCCCCGGGTCGTCGGATCCGGGAGCGAGGCGGTCCTCGGCGAGACGGTGCAGGTCGGCCACCTGGTCCAGGGTGTCGGCCCACGGGGCACTGGTCCTCCCACCCGAGGCGGACCCGTCCCGACCGGCGGCCGGTCCGGAACCGGTGAGCGCAGCCGGATGGATGACCGCCACCACCGGTCCCGCCGGCACGGCGGCCCCCGGGTCGAGGTCGAGCAGGGCGCCGACCGTACCGTCGCACGGGGCGGTCAGGTGGGTCTCCATCTTCATGGCGCTCACCACGGCGAGGGGATCCCCGATGGCGACCGTGTCGCCCTCGGCCACCGCCACCGACACCACCGCAGCGTCGGTGGGGCAGACCACGGCCTCGTCACCGGGCGGGACCGCCAGTTCGGGCCATGAGGGCACGGCGGGACGGGTGCCCGGCCGGGACGGGGCCGCTCCCGGGGCGTGCCGGTCGAGCAGGTCGAGCACCCCGGACGGTCGACGAGCGTCATCGGGCCGGAGCGGATGGTCGTCCAGCAGGGTGGTGCGGGCATCGCCGGCCCGGACCGCGGGATCGTCGACAATGGCCCGCAGTTCGTCCCGGTTGGTGGGCACACCCACCACGTGCAGCTCGGTCAGGGCCCGGCCGGCCCGGTCGAGGGCGGCGTCGAGGGTCGGGCCGGTGGTGATGATCTTGGCCAGCAGGGGGTCGAACTGGGGCGGTGGGGCGTACCCGGCGTACCCCACCGCATCGACCCGCACCCCGGGACCGGACGGCTCCTTGTAGGCGGTGATGGTGCCCGGTCCGGTGACGGACAGGCGGCACTGGACGGCGACCCCGCTCGGCGGCCCGACCTCGGCCTGATCGAGGCCGAGGTCGGCCAGACCGGCCCCGGCCGCGATGCGGAACTGGGCTTCGACCAGGTCGATGCCGAGCACCTGCTCGGTGACGGTGTGCTCCACCTGGATGCGGGGGTTGCACTCGATGAAGTAGGCCTCGCCCCGATCGGGATCGACGAGGAACTCCACGGTGGCCGCGTTGACGAGGCCTCCGGCCCGGGCGATGGTGACCGCCCGATCGAACAGGGCGGCCCTCAGCTCCGGGGCGAGACCGCCGGCGGGGGCGATCTCCACCACCTTCTGGTGCCGCCGCTGCACCGAACAGTCGCGGTCGTAGAGGTGGACCGTGTTGCCGGCACCGTCGGCCAGCACCTGCACCTCGATAGGACGGGGGTCCCGAACCAGGTGCTCCACGAACAGTGACCCGTCACCGAAGGCGGCCGATGCCTCACCGGAGCACCGCTCGAAGGCCTCGGCCATGGCCTCGGCGTCGGCCACCTCCCGCATGCCCCGGCCACCGCCACCGGCCGCCGCCTTCAGCATCACCGGGTAGCCGACGGCGTCGGCAGCGGCCCGGGCCTCGTCGGGGTCGGCCACCGCCTTCTCGCTGCCGGGCACCACGGGAACGCCGTGGGTCCGGGCCAACTCCCGGGCCCTGACCTTGTCCCCGAAGAGCTCGATGGTCCCCGCCGGAGGCCCGATGAACGTCACTCCCGCCGCCGCGCACCGGCGGGCCAGCGCCGGTTGTTCGGCCAGGAACCCGTACCCCGGGTGGAGGTAGTCGCAGCCGGTCACGACGGCCGCTTCCACCACGGCGGCCACATCGAGGTAGGCGGCCACCGGGCCGGCCGCCGGATCCTGGGCCAGTTCCACCGAGGTGGTGGCGTGGCCGACATGGAGGGACTCGGCGTCGACCGGGGGATACACCGCCACCGACTCCATGCCCAGACCGGCGGCCGCCCGGGCGATGCGCACCGCGATCTCGCCCCGGTTGGCGATCAGCACCCGCCCCGGTGGGGAGGCTGGATTGGTGGGTCGACCGGGTTGTGTCATGACGATGCTCCTCGTGGCGTGGCAACGGGCGGGGCGAACGGGCCTCGACGGCCGAGATTGTCCCGCCGCCCCCCGATGTGTCCAACCAACCGGTCCGGCGGCCGACCGCTATCATGGACCCCTGGTTTCCGCTGGTCGGGGTACGCGCCTGCTCCTCGACCCCGGGTTCGTCTCCGGTGACCGGCCCGACCGTCCGTCGTTCCGGCCGTCTCCGGCCCTCTCAGGAGCCCATCATGTCCCCCACCTTCGCCCAGCTCGGCGTGCCCGACGCCTTGTGCCGCGCCCTGTCCGCCCGGGGCTTCGAGCAACCGTTCGCCATCCAGGCCGCCACCATCGTCGACGCCATGGCCGGCCGCGACGTGTGCGGCCAGGCGCCGACCGGTTCGGGCAAGACCCTCGCCTTCGGCCTGCCGCTCCTGGCCGCGGGGGAGCGGGGTCGGCCCCATCACCCCCGCTCGTTGATCCTGTCACCGACCCGGGAGCTGGCCGACCAGATCGCTGACGAGCTGCGCTCCCTCGGTACCGACCTGCGGATCGGCGTGGTGTACGGCGGGGTCGGCTACGGGGCCCAGGTCACCCGGCTCCGCTCCGGGGTGGACCTCCTGGTCGCCTGCCCCGGCCGGTTGGACGACCTCATCAATCAGAAGCTGATCGACCTGTCCGAGGTCGACCGGGTGGTGATCGACGAGGCCGACCAGATGGCCGACATGGGCTTCCTGCCCATCGTGCGGCGCCTGCTCGACCGGACCGCCCCCGAGCGCCAGATCGTGCTGTTCTCGGCCACCCTCGACGCCGAGGTGGCCGCCCTCACCGATGCCTACCAGCACGACCCGGTACGCCACCGGGTGGAGAGCGACGTCGAGGACACCGTGCCCGCCGAGCACCGGTTCCTGCTCGTCGACCGGCCCGACCGGGCCGACGTGGCCGCCCATGTGATCGATCGGGACTGGCCCGCGGTGGTGTTCTGCCGCACCCGGCACGGGGCCGACCGGATGGCCCGCCAGCTCAGGCAGCGGGGCGTCGACGCCGTGGCCCTGCACGGCGGTCACAGCCAGAACAAGCGGACCAAGGCCCTGGAACGGTTCACGGCCGGCAAGGCCCAGGCCCTGGTGGCCACCGATGTGGCCGCCCGCGGTATCCATGTCGACGACGTCGCCCTGGTCATGCACGCGGATCCCCCCGACGAGGCCAAGGTGTACACCCACCGGTCGGGCCGTACGGCCCGGGCGGGCCGGACCGGTTTGGTGGTCAGCCTGGTGGCCCCGAGCCAGGTCGACGACGTGCGCCGGATGCAGCGCCAGCTCGACCTGGACCTGCCCATCGAGGCCCTCCCGTCGGCGCCGGGCCGGGCGCGCGACCATGGCACCGCCGCCCCGCACCGGGCCCGGGAGGTGGCCGGCCCCGACCGCCGGCTCACCAGGCCCGCCCGCCAGGCCATCGCGGGCCCGAAGGCGCGCTCCGAGGACGGCGGAACCCGAGCGGAGCGGACCGGGACCGATCGGAAGAGGCCCCCGCGTTCGGGCACCCTCCGGCCCACGAGCTGCGTCACCGACACGAAGCGCTCCTAGACCGCCCACGGCGGGCAGAGCCGATCGGATGGCTGCCGTACCGGGGGGGGGCGCTCCAGTTCCGG
>JBKDZN010000303.1:0-7978 GCA_047971245.1 Acidimicrobiales bacterium | reverse complement strand
GTGGTGGAGGGCGCGGACGGGACCACCGGCGACGGGGCCGGATCGGCCGCCGACGGGTTGGCCTCCGGCGGTGCCGGGGGGGATCCGGCCACCACCGAACCGTCTGAGGACGGCTGGGTCGGCTACACCGAGCTGGCGGACGTGGCCGCGGTGGCCGCCCTCGATCCTCGGGCCGTTGCCGACGGCACCGCCCTGGTGTCGCCCAAGTGCACGGCTGCGCCCGGGTACGCGGTGACCATCAGCCAGCTCCCCGATGTGGTGGTCGACCCGACGGTCAGCGACGAGGTGAGGACCCAACCGGTCACCGTGCTGGGTGAGACCGTCCCCGGGTTCGAGCTGCCGTCCGCCACCGTGCCCGGGGCCCTGGTGGACGGGGGCTGCGTGATCACCTACGACGCCTCCCCGGGGTGTCTCCCCGCGGTGGAGATCACCCCGGTCATGATCCCCGGCACCGAGATCCCCGACGTCACCGTCCCGGGGGTGACGATCGGTGGTGTCGTCTACCGGGAGGCGGAGACCACCGTGGGCGATTCGGCCCTGCCGGTGCGGGTCGAAGGGGCCTACGCCCGGGGCGTGTGCCAGCAGAAGCCGGCTCCGGGTGAGACGGCCCCGTCGGTGTCGCGCGGCTCCGTCTCGCGCGACTCCGGCCGCCGGGACAGTATCTCACGGAGCGCCCTCTACGTGGGGATGGTGTGGGAGGACGACGTCATGCTCGACGGGTTCTCCATCCCCATGGTGACGGTGCCGTCGGTGTCGGTCGACCGGGTCTACATCGAGTCGGCCCGGCTGGAAGCCACCTCCCTGGAGGACGCCCCGGATGTGGCCGTGGTCGACGACGGTGAAGAAACCTCCTACATCGCCGAGGCCGACGTCCTGTTCGACTTCGACTCCGCCACCCTCAAACCGGAGGCCGACGCTCCCCTGCAGAGCATCGCCACCGCCATCACCACCGACGCACCGACCGGGGCGGTCTCGGTCCAGGGGTTCACCGACTCGTTGGGCGACGACGCCTACAACCTGGAGCTGAGCCGGCAGCGGGCCCAGGCCGTCGCCGACTGGCTGGTCACCAACGGTGGGGTCAGCGCGGACCGTCTCGATGTCGCCGGTCTCGGGGAGGCGCTCCCGTTCGCCCCCAACGAGAAGCCGGACGGTTCGGACAATCCCGCGGGTCGGGAGCTGAACCGACGGGTCGTGGTCAGCGTCGCCTCGACGGACTGATCGGCTTGCGATGAACGACCGAACGTCACCGCCGGTACCGGATCCCCGCCGGCGGCCACCGGAGCTGCCGGCCCCGGTGGCCGCCGTCGTGGCCGGCCGGCCCGACGCGGCGGCACGGTTCCAGGCCGCCCTGGCCTCGGCGCCCGGTTCGGCCGAGCGGTCCGCCCTGCTCGATCCATTGGCGTCCGCTGCCGGGACGTCGACCGCGGCCCTGGAGGTGCTCCTGGCCGCGATCCAGGGCCGGCGGTTGGCCCTGGTGACCATCCACCGCCTGATCGTCGACCCCCACGACGCCGAGGAGGTGGAGCAGGACGTGCTGATCAACGTGACCCGCTCCATCGGCCAGTACCGGGGCGACGCCCGGTTCACCACCTGGCTCCACACCCTGGTCCG
Organism: Acidimicrobiales bacterium; assembly: GCA_047971245.1. Classification (GTDB taxonomy): domain Bacteria; phylum Actinomycetota; class Acidimicrobiia; order Acidimicrobiales; family SZUA-35; genus CADEDH01. The sequence continues at coordinate 6,367 of JBKDZN010000303.1, read as the reverse complement.
GCGGGTCGCCATCGACTTCCTGCGCCGCCGCAAGGAGACGGCGTCGCTGGACGCGGTGGCCGATCTGACCGCCGGCGGCCGCCTGTCGTCGATGATCGCCAGCCGGGCGCTGGTCCAGGACGCGGTTGCCGACCTGGACGACGCCTACCGGGTACCGGTCACCCTGCGTGACGTGGAGCAGCGCAGCTACGCCGAGATCGCGGCCCGGCTCGATCTGCCGCTCAACACCGTGAAGTCGCGTATCCATCGGGGTCGGGCCCTGCTGGCCGGGCGGATCGACGCCGAGCTCGACCCCGGGATCGGGGCCGGCGCCAACGATCGGCCACCGCCCCGGGATGGCTGAACCGGCCGGCCCGATCGCGGCCGGGGCCGAGCTCGGGCCCTACCGCCTCGTCGAACCGATCGGCTCCGGGGCGTTCGCCACCGTGTGGCGGGCCCGGGACCGGCGGCTCGACGCGGCGGTCGCCATCAAGATCCTGGCCGAGAACCGGGTGTTCGACCCCGACGTGCGGGAGCGGTTCCTGGGCGAGGCCCAGCTGCTGCGGCGCATCGACTCCGGCCACGTGATCCGGATCCTCGATGTGGGGGAGACCCCCGGTCTCCAACCCTTCCTGGTCCTCGAGTACGCGGATGGTGGGGAGTGGGGCGACCGGGTGGAGCAGGCCCGGTCCCGGGGGGTGGCCGTCACCCGGGCCGAACTGATCGTCCTCGCCCGGAGCCTGGCCGACGGGCTGGCCGCGGTGCACGCCCAGGACCTCGTGCACCGGGACGTGAGCCCCGGGACCATCCTTATCAAGGCGACCACCGCGACCGGGGCCCGGCCCGCCGACGGGGTGCTGGGACCCGACGAACGGTTGTGCCTGTCCGATCTGGGGTACGCCAAGGACCTCGGGGCCAGCTCGGGACTCACGGTCGGGGGCGGTACCCCCCGCTTCTCGGCCCCCGAGCAGCGGCGGGACATCACCACCGTCGACGTCCGGGCCGACGTCTACGCGGCCGGCGCGGTCATGGCCTGGACGGTGATCGGCGACCGTCTCCCCGCCGACCTCGGCCCCGATCCGGTGGGCGCCCTCGTCGGCCTGGGGCTGGATCCGGTGGTGGCCGCGGCCATCGGCCCGGGTCTGGCCACCGATCCCGACGACCGGCCCGCCGACGCCCTCAGCTGGGGGCGAGGGGTCGTCACCGCCCTCGGATCGCCGGGTGGTGCGGCCACGACCGGGCCCGGTCCGGCCCGGTCCCCGACCCACCGGCCCGACGGCCCCGCCCCCGACGAACTCGCGGCCACCGCGGTGCTCGGCGAGGCCGGCGCCGGGACGCCGCCGACCGGGCCGGGCCGTCCGTCACCCGCCGGGGCCTCGGCCGACACGACCGTCGTCGCCGAGCCGGCGGCGACCCGGATCGCCGAGCCGGCCACCGAGCTGATGACGGCCCCGGCCGGGGCCGGATCAGGGCCGGCGGCCACCGGGCCGGCCCCACCGCCGGCGGATCCGGCTCCGATGGGGCATCGCGCCCGGTGGTGGATCGCCCCGCTGATCGCGGTGGCCGCCGTCGTCGGGTTCGGCGCCGGTGCCCTCCGTCCGGGCCGGACCCCCGTCGCCGATCCGGTCACGACCGTCCTGGACGACGGGGTGACCCGGGTGTCGGACGAGCGGGGCACGGTCGCCGCGGCCCTGTTCGTCCCCCCGGACCCGGTGATCGGGCAGACGATCACCGTCCGCGCCGGTGCCACCGGGGTCGAGACCCTGGTCTGGGTCCTGCCCGACGGGTCGGTCGTCGCCGGGGTCGACCAGGTGGAGCTCACGCCCCGGCAGGCCGGTGACGTCATCCGCCTGGTCGCCGTCGGGCCCGAGACCAGTGTGGTCATCAGCCACCCCCTCGAAGCCCGGGCCTTCGGCTAGGGGCGGGCTCGGACACGCCGTCCGGGCCCGGCCCGATCCGCCCGGTGCTCAGTCCGGGGCCGGGCCACTGGCGGCCACGCCGGGCCGGTGGAGCTGCTTCCAATCGAGCTGATCGTCAGGGGGCAGAGCCGGGGCCAGGGCGTCGAGCATCCGGCCCAGCCGCTCGGTCCGTTCGGTGTCCAACCGTAGCCACAGGGGAAGGTCCAGCCGGTCGGTGGCCCGCTCGATCCGGGTTCGGCCGGCACGGCCCGCCTCGGTGGCCAACCCGGTCGAGGCCAGCAGCCAGCCCCGGTCGACCAGCCGACGACGGGCGGCGGACACCGCATCGTCGTCCCAGGCGGCCTCGTCGCTGATCCACGCCTCGGGCGCCTCACCCACCGCCACATGGGACACCACCGCCTCGCAGCCGTCGAGGCCCTCGGCCGCCAGGGCGATCAGATGGCTGCCGCTGCGGTGCTCCCGCAGGACTGTGGCCGCCCACCACACCTGGGCCCAGAGGGATTCCGGGGGCACCAGGTCGGCCCATCCGGCGTACAGGGTCCGGCCCTCCGGCCGACCAGCCTCCGCGGCGGTGAGCAGGAGCGACAGCAGCTCGGTGGTCTGCGGGCCGGCGGGGCCGAGGAGCCGGGTGAGGGCCTCGTCCATGGCCACGAACCGGGCTTCCAGCACCGCTTCGGGGGTGGAGAACTGCCAGGCGTCGGGTATGGCCCGAGCGATCCGGCGGGGCCCGTAGTAGAAGAAGGTGCTGGCGACGACCGGGCGGGTCACCGGGCCCAGCGGGGCGGCCCGGGTGGCGAAGTAGTTCATCCAGAACCCCTTCAGACCGGCCGCCGCGCCTCGTTCCCGAACCTCGGGCGCGGTGTAGCACACCCCGTGAAGCCGTTCGACGGCTTCCCACATCCGGCGGGACACGGCGGGGTGGGCGATGTCGCGTGCAGGCATGCACAGTACGTAGCCACCTGACGCTCCCGTGGCAAGTCGGTCGGTCCCGGCGGGCTCGTACCGCCGCGTCAGAATTGTGTTGGGTTCTCTGACGTCGCTTAGGGTTGCGGTTCCTCTCCCGGAGCGGATCGGATCGCCAGTTGCCCGTGCCCCAATGCCGTTGGTTCCTGATTCCCAGCCCGCTGCTGGGACCGGCGAGCTGGCGGGCGGTTGCGGAGGAGCTGCGGCGCATCGGTCATGTGGCCACCGTGGCCCGGACGACCATGACCACACCGGCCGACCCCGACCATGTGGCGCCATGGCTGGACGAGCTGGCCGATCATGAGCGCGACGACGATCTGCCGGTCGTCGTCGCCGCCCACTCCGCCGCGGTTCCCCGCCTGCCGATGGCGGTCCGCCGCCTCCTCGACGACGGCTGGCCGGTGGTGGGCATGATCTGTGTGGACGGCCGCTTCCCGGACGGCCGGTCGTTCGCCGACTGTGGCCCGTTCTACGCCGAACTGCTCGACGGCCTGGTCCGACCGGACGACTACATGCCGCCGTGGCCGCGCTGGTGGGGTTCGCTGGTCACCTCCCTGGTCTTCGAGCCCGGCGCCCGCCGGGAGGTGTTCGACGAGGCCCGTCCCGTCCCCCGGGCCTGGTTCGATCAGGGATGTCCGGTGCCGGCCCTGCCCGACGAGGTGGGGCGGGGGTATCTCGGGTTCGGGGTCGGCTACGAACAGTCCCGCCTCTTGGCCCGGGACGCCGGCTGGGTCACGTACCGGATGACCGGCGAGCATCTCCATCAGGTGGTGTCTCCCCAGGCGGTGGCGGCCACCCTGGTGTCGTTCGCGGCGTGCCTGTGCCGGGCCGAGCCGCCGAAACCGACCGACGACCCCACCGACGAAGCCCCCGGCGGCCGCTCGGCCGCCTGAGTCCGGGGCTGGGTCGGCCGCCCGGGTCGGGGCCGGCCGTACAGTGGAACCGTGGTGCCCGACTGCCCCCGAGCCATCCTCGACATCGTGGGCGATCAGCCCTGGCTTCCCCTGGAACCGACCGACCTGGCCGACGGGACACGGTCGGCGGGAACGACCGGGCCGGTCGACGGCGACCCGGCTGGGCGCTGGTGGCGCCTGGGCGACCGATGGTGGGTCCACCACGGCGGCCCGGATGGCATCGGGGCGGCCCGGGACCGGATGGCCTGGTTGGGTGACCGTTCCCGGTCCGGACACGCCCCCGGGCTGGATCCCGGTGCCGTGGCCGCGGTCTCCGGGGAGTGGATGGTCGTCGACCCGCCGGCCGGTGAACCCGCCGATCAGCCCGAACGGCACCCGGAGCTGGTGGCCATCTGCCCCGCGGTGGGTCGGTCCCTGGCCCGGCTCCACCGGCTCGATCCCACCGACGCCCCGCCCGGGGCGGGTTGGGCCGCCGATCTGGTCATGGTCGAGCAGGCGGTGGCCGAGCACCGGTTCGACGTCGACCGGCTGCCGGAGCCGTACCGGCGCCATCAACCGGATCGCCTCCTGGCCATCGCCGCCGATGGTCCCGTCGGCCGACCGGGCCCGGAACCGGGGCCGCCCGTCGTGGGCCACGGCCGGGCCTCACCGGCCACCATCCTCCTGGCCGGGGACGAGCCGGCCGGGTTGATGGCCCTCGACCGGCTGGGGGTCACCGACCGCCACCGTGACCTGGCCGCCATCCAGCGGCGGCTCCACGCCGTCTTCGGCGTCGACGGGGTCGTCGCCTTCGCGGCCGGGTACACCGAGGCCGGCGGCGCCGACATCGACCTGGTCCGCCTGGACCACGGGGTGTTGATCGAGGTCCTGCTGGACGCGGTGATCCCGGCCGGCGCGGTCACCACATGACGACGGCCGTCGGGGACGGGGCGCGCCCGGACCGCCGGACGGTTCCCGGCCGCCCCCCACTGGTCATCGTGGGTCCGACCGCCACCGGCAAGTCGGCCCTGGCCCTGGCCCTGGCCCGACGCACCCGTGGGGTGGAGATCGTCTCCGCCGACGCCATGGCCGTCTACCGGGGCATGCGCATCGGCACCGCGGCCCCCGCCGCCGCCGACGCGGCCGAGGGGCCGCATCATGTGGTCGGCGTGGTCGGCGCCGACGAGGAGTACGGCGTGGCCCGGTTCCAACTCGACGCCGAGACCGCCCTGGCCTCCATCGAACGGCGAGGCGGGACCCCGATCGTCGTCGGCGGCACCGGCCTCTACGTGCGGGCCGTGGTCGATCGGTTCACCCTGCCCGGCCGGTTCCCCCAGGCCCGGGCAGAGGTGGAGGCCGAGCCGTCCACCTCCGCCCTGTGGGCCCGGCTGGCCGAGCTCGATCCCGACGCGGCGGCGAAGACCACGGCCACCAACCGGCGGCGGATCGTCCGGGCGTTGGAGGTCACGCTCGGTTCGGGCCGGCGGTTCTCCAGTTACGGGCCCGGGGTCGACCACTACCCCGAGACCCGGTTCCGGCAGGTCGGACTGCGACTGCCCCGGCCCGATCTCGACCGGCGGATCGCCGCCCGGTACCGCCGCCAGCTCGACGACGGGTTCCTCACCGAGGTGGCCGACCTCGATCGTCGGGCGTGGTCACGCACCGCGGCCCGCGCCCTCGGCTACGCCGAGCTCGCCGCCCACCTCGACGGTGAGACCGACCTCGACCAGGCGGTGACCGACGCCGTCACCCGGACCCGCCGGTTCGCCCGCCGTCAGGAACGCTGGTTCCGGCGGGACCCCCGGATCACCTGGTTCGACGCCGACCGGACCGACCTGGTCGACCTCGTCGAGCGGTGGTGGGCCGGGCCCGGGCCCGGCCCCGTCGCCGCCGATACCGCAGGCCCGTCCGCACGGTAGGTTTGTAGCCCTGGGCCGGCGGAGGCCGGTCCATCGCTCCCAGCCGGACGCATCGATGACCTCCAGCCTCACGCTCACCAAGCACCACGGCATCGGCAACGACTTCCTCATTGCCATCGACCCGGCGGTGGCGGTCACCGCAGTGGAGGCCGTGGCCTGGTGCGACCGGCACCGGGGGGTCGGCGCGGATGGTCTCATCACCGTCGTCGCCGACCGCACCCCCGACGACGGGGACGCCCTCCCCGGCTGGACGATGCTGCTGTGGAACGCGGACGGCAGCCGGGCCGAGCTGTCCGGGAACGGGCTGCGCTGCCTGGGCCAGGCGTTGCACGACGCCACCGGGCAGACCCGCCACCTGATCCACACCGACGCCGGCGACCGGCTCGTCGTGGTCGACCCCACCGTCCAGCCCGACGACCCGGCCACCCAGTGGGTGACCGTCGATCTCGGCCCGGCCGGGCCCGGGCCCGACCCCTACCCCGGATTCGATGCGCTCGGCCTGGACGTCGAACGCCAGGTCGGGGTGGACATGGGCAACCCGCACCTGGTGGCCGTCGTCGGCCCCGTGGGCGTCGTCGACCTCCCCAAGGTGGGTCCGGTGGTCGAGGCCTCCTACCCCGGAGGGATCAACCTGGAGATCGTCGAGGTCGTCGACCGCAACCGGATCGACCTCAGGGTCTGGGAGCGGGGGGTG
>JBKDZN010000302.1:0-3079 GCA_047971245.1 Acidimicrobiales bacterium | reverse complement strand
CAACCGTCCCGTCGGGACCGCTTCCGCCTGAGCAGGGCCGACACGGTCGAATCCTCCTCCCCGGCCGGCGGGGCCGCCACCGGCACTCCGCGGACCGGATCGGTCGGCCCGGTCGTTGGGGCCGGTACCTCGCCGCGGGTCGGGCCGGTCACCGGGGGCGCCGGTTCAGGACGGGCCGGGTCGGTCATCTTGGGCAGGCGGGCCCGGAGCTCGGTCACCGTGGACGACGCCCGTTGGGTGCCCTCGGCCAGCAGGCCGCGCGGCCACCGGAGACGGCTCAGGGCGACGGCCACCGGCCAGGCCAGCACCGCGAACAGGAGCAACCACGGGCCGAGGTCGACCCGGTGGGTTCCGGCCACCGTGCCCGCGGAGTCGAACATGGCCACCGGCTCCGGGTCGACCCGGCCCCCGGTGCGATCGGCCAGGCGGACCAGCTCGTCCCGCCCCACCGGCCGCGGTGCATACTCGGCCGGGTAGGACTGGTTGGCCAGGGCGGTGCCGGACCACACGGTTGCGTCACCCTGGCTCACCGCGGCGCCCACGGCGTAGGTGCCCGCACCGTCGACGGGCACGGAACCGGCGAAGACGGTGCCGTCGACCCGTTCCAGGGGCACCTCCTGGCGGGCACCGTCGGGCCCGGCGACCGTCACGGTGGCGACCGCGTCGTCCGGCCAGGCCTCGTCGCCCTCCACGGCCACCTCCAGGTGACCGTCCACGATCCGGCTCGACACCCCACCCCCCTGGTTCCCGGTCGGGAAGGTGTCCTTGACCACCCCGGTCCAGAACGCCGGGCTGCCGTCCCACCCGGCCCAGGGCGCCGCCCACCGCTCCCCGGCGTCGGAGGTCCAGGCCGTGACCCGGCCCAGGCCGGTTGTCCAGGAGGCCAGCAGCGGATCCTGGTCGGGACCGATCCGCAGGTCGACCGAGGCGGTGGGTCGGGCGGTGGTGGCGATGTAGCCGTTCAGCGGCGGGGAGGAGGTGAGCCCGGTCACCGGGGGCCGATCCGAGGCGACCACGGGCAGGAAGTCGCCCTCGTTGACGAACGACCGGGAGGCCAGCACCGCCTCCTGGACGATCAGGTCCGGCACCTGGTCCAGGCTCGTCCCCGGGTAGAAGCGGCCGCCGCCGGCCTCGGCCACCGGTTCCAGATCGGCGGCCGCTCCCTCACCGGTGGCCACCACCGACACGGTGATCCCCTCGGCCCGCAGGCGGGTCGCCTCCTCCTCCAGGGCGTCCAGATGGCCCGGTTCGGTGAACCCGTCGGAGAACAGGATCACATGCTTCAGATTGGCGTCCGACGCCCGGAGCTCCTCGGCAGCGGTGGCCAGACCGGTGTCGAGATGGGTCGGTCCGTCGGGCACGAGGCGGGCCACGGCCTCATCCACCGTCGCCTGGTCCGGCCGGGGTTGCAGGTTGATCAGCCACTGGTCGTCGGCGTCCATCGACAACAACCCCACCTCGTCGGTGGCCTCCAGGGCGGCGATGGCCCGGGTCACCGCGGTGGCGGCGATGGTCGTCTTGCGGACGCCCCCCGAGATCCGGTTGCCGCCGCCCAGGCCGTTCCGGCCGCTCTCGTCGCAGTGGCAGGCCGCCATCGAACCGCTGGTGTCGATGGCCAGGACCTCGGCCACGCTTTGGCGGCGCAACGGGTCGGTGATCTCGGACTCGACCGGGAGGATCTCCTCCAGGTCGGAGCTCCGGTACCCGCCGAGGGCGTACGAGCTGGTCCCACCGATCACGACCAGGCCCCGGCCCAGGTCCCGGGTGGCGGCCACCAGATCGACGACCTGGGCGTCGGACAGATCGAGGCGGTCCACGTCGACCAGCACGGTGGACGCGTAGTCGCTCAGGGCGTCGATCGACGGGATCGATCCGGTACCGACCACGTCGACGGTGAGCCCCCCGGCCCGCAACGCCGCAGCCAGACCATTGGCCGCCCCCGCGGTGCCCTCCACCACCAGGACCCGTTCCGTTCCCGACACCGGCACCGCGGCGAACCCGACGTCGTTGGCGTCGACCGCGTCACCGGGCCGGCTCACCATGGCCCGGTAGCGGACCACGCCCTCCTCCCCGACCGTGTCGGAAAACCGGACCGTGGCCGTGTCGGGGACCGGCGACGCCCCGGACGGGGCATTCGGGTCCGCCGGGTCACCCAGGGTCACGGTGCGGCGGCCCACCTCCCGACCGTCCTCGGTGCTCAGCACCACCTCCACCGGCCCGGGCTCGGTGGCCACCACCCGCACGTCCACGTCGATCCGGTCGCCCACCGACGCCCCGGCCGGAACATCCACCCCGGACACCGCGGCGTCCGACCCGACCGTGCCGCCCACCACGACCACATCCACCGGGACGGTCCCCTCGGCCAGCCGGGCCGCCTCGGCGTCGGTGTCCCCGCTGGTGACCCGCCCGTCGGACACCAGCACCAACCGGTGGCGGGCCTCGGCGGGCAGGGCCGCGGCCCCGAGGCGGAGGGCGGCCGACAGGTCGGTGCCGGACGGGTCGGTCACCACCGACACCCCGGCGAACGCCGGGTCGGTCGACAACAAGGTTTCCAACCGGGCGTCGGCGCCGAACACCACCACCGCCGCCGGCGAGTCGTCCGGCTTGGCGGCGAGGGCGTCACCGACCGTGGCTGCGGCCTCCGCCCGGGCGGCCGGGGACATCGAAGCGGACGTGTCGATCAGGAAGATGGTGGCCACCTCGTTCGCCGGCCGCGACACGGTCGGGGCGATCAGGGCGGCGAGCAGCGCGGCCGCCACCGCCACCCGCAGGCCGGCGGCCAGACGCCACTGGCGACGCCCCACACCCCGACGCCGGCGGGCCAGGGTGTACTCGGCGGCCAGTACGACCAGGAGCAGCCCGACAACGGGGGCCGCCAACGGGCGCTGGCCTCGCGGCCGGGGACCGGTCGTCCCGGCGAACGCCTCGGTGAACGGCAGATCCACCGCCGGGGTGAGCGACGACTCGTCCCGGTCGACGCCCACCGCCACCATGGGCCCCCCCAGGTCGGGCTGTTCCCCGGTCCAGAACCCGACGCGGTCGGCCACCGGGATCGACGACCCCGGCGGCACGGTGTGCG
>JBKDZN010000301.1:0-22849 GCA_047971245.1 Acidimicrobiales bacterium | reverse complement strand
CCGTCCGAGGGTGGCGGTCAGGGTGAGTGGCTGACCGTTCCGGATGATCTCGATGTCCACCACCTCGTTGGGTGGGTGAGCCACCACCAGACCGGCCAACTCCTCGAAGGTGGTGACCGGGGCCCCGTCGATCGACAGGATGTGGTCGCCCGGCAGGATGCCGGCGATCTCGGCGGCACTGTCCTTGGTCACGTCGGTGACCTGCACCCCCGAGGACCCGTCGTTGGTGGGCCCGCCGCCGACGCCGAGGAAGCCGGCCTCGATGGGCTGCCCGGCCACGATCAGGTCGGCCACCCGCACCGCGGTGTCGATCGGGATGGCGAACCCGACCCCGGCGTTGGTGTTGGTGGTGCCCCCGGTCTGGATGGCGGTGTTGATGCCGATCACCCGGCCCTCACGGTCGGCCAAGGCGCCACCCGAGTTCCCGGGGTTGATCGGGGCGTCGGTCTGGATCATGGCGACGTAGAGCTCTCCGCTCGGCACCGGGCGGTCGACGGCGGAGACGATCCCCTCGGTGACCGACTGCTGCAACCGGAACGGGGAGCCGATCGCCACCGCCACCTGGCCGACCCGGGCCTTCTCGGTGGCCAGTTGGGCGACCGGCAGCGGGACGTCGTCGGGCACCTTCACCACGCCGACATCATTGTTGAGATCGGAACCGAGCAGTTCGCCGGGCACCAGCCGCCCGTCGCTGAGGAGCACCTGGATGCTGGCCGCTCCGTCGACCACATGGTGGTTGGTGATGATCAGGCCGTCCCGGTAGACGACGCCGGAGCCGGTCCCGAAGTCGGTCTCGATCTGGACCACGGACGGGCCGAGCACCTCGGCCACCACCGCGGCCGGTTCCGACGGATCGGCCTCGATGGAGGAGGGGTCGATCGATCCTCCGGCCGGAACGGTGGCGGCGGTCGGTTCACCGGCATCCTCGGAGGCGGCCAGCTGGGCGGCTCCGAAACCACCGGCGGCCAGGGCACCCCCGGCCACGAACGCCACCAGGGCACGCCATCCCCACCGGGACGGTGGAGGGGCCGGGGCCACCGTGACCGGGGCCGGCTCGGGGTCGGCCATGGCCGGCGGTCCGGTACCGGCCGACGCCGGCACTGATCCATCGGGTCGATGCCGCACCGGGGGTTGGAGGGGAACGCCGGGGTCAGGCCTCGGCGACGCCACCAGGGCCACGCCGGGGAGTCCGCTCGGCGGGGACACGGGCGGGCTGGAGGGGACCAGACCGGAAGACGCGACTCCGGTCTGGTCGGCACCATCGGGAGCGGCGACACCGTTCGGGGCGGCGACACCATTGGGGGCGGCACCGTTGGGAGCGACGCCGTTGGGAGCGGCGACACCATTGGCGCCGACGCCGACCGGGTGGGCGCCGACCGCAGGGCCACCTACCGGGGGGCTTCCCCCCGGTTGCGCCCAGGCCGCTCCGGCCACGGGGGGCGGAGGGAGCACGGGAGAACCACCACCTGCCGCGGCGAGCGGCGGATCGACGACCGGCATCGTCGGCGGATCGGGACGGGCCGCGCCCGGCTCAGGCCTGGCGCCGAGATCCGAACCCCCGGATGGGGCGCCGTCGGGTGGCAGAAAGTCCGACATGATGCCTCAGCGTACCGACCGCTCGGAAAGGAGGGGTAAAGGTCGCCCGAACCCGAACCACCACGGCAAACCGCCCTGGCCCGGCTGCCAACCGACCGGGTTCACGGGGCGCTCGCCGCGTCCGCCGGCGGGCGGGCCACGGTGAGGGGGAACCGGAGCCGGAACGTCGCCCCCTGGCCCGGCTCGCTGTCGAGTTCCACCCGACCACCGTGCCGTTCGACGACCTGGCGCACGATGCTCAGGCCCAGACCGAGGCCCGGCCCCTGACCGCTACCCCGCCAGAACCGCTCGAACACCCGGGCCTGATCCTCGGAGTCGATACCCGGACCCCGGTCGGCCACTGCCACCACCGCGTCGCCCCGCTCCCGGGTCACGGTCACCGTGACCGTTTCCCCATCCGGGGACAGGCGGACGGCGTTGGCCACCAGATTGGTGATGGCCCGCCGGACCGCCGCCTCGTCCCCGGTGATCACCACCGGATCGCCAGGAGGGTCGCCCGCCTCCACCCGGACCGGCCGGGTCCCGGACACCCGGTCCTGTTCGGCCACCACATCGGTGGCGAGGGCAACCAGATCGACCGGGGCCCGGGCCGTCACCGGCATGCCCAGCCGGGCCTGGGCGACCAGGTCGTCGACGATCCCGCCCAGGCGGCCGGTGGCCCCGTAGGCGATGCGCACCGCATCCGCCAGCTCGTCGCGGGTGGCGCCGGGCTCGTCGACCACCAGCTCCAGGTTGGTCTGGGCCACCGCCAACGGGTTGCGGAGCTCGTGCGAGGTGTCCTGCACGAACCGGCGCTGATCCTCGAAGGCGGTCTGCAGGCGGTCCAACATCTCGTCGAACGTGTCGGCCAGGGCCTTCAGCTCGTCGTCCGGCCCCACCAGGTCGATCCGGCCGCTGAGGTCCCGGCCCGAGATATCACGGGCCACCGCCGCCATACGACGCAGGGGGGCCACCGTCCACCCCGACAGGACCCAGCCCGACCCGAAGGCGACCACGAACAGCACACCGAGGCCCCAGAACGAGGCCACCCGGAGCTGGTTGAGCGACTCCCGGTAGGCCCGACGCTCCAGCTGGGTCAGCAGGGCGGCGGTGGCGTCGCTCTCGCTGATGACGCGCAGCTCGGTCTCGAAGGTGTCCTCCCCGGCCACCACGACCACGGGCCGGCTCTGCATGATGATCGGTTCGTCGAGCTGGCGCACCTGCCACAGGTACAGACCGGCCACCAGGATGCTGCCCGCGGTGAACACGGCCAAGGAATAGGCCAGGGACAACCGGAACCGGATCGACGACGCCCAACGGGGCAGGCGGGTCATCCGATCGGTTCGGCCTCGGCCGGGTCGACCAGGCGGTAGCCGGCCCCGATGACGGTCACGATCAGCATGAGCCCGGCCACGGCGCCCAGCTTCCGCCGCAGGGTGCCCACCGTCACCCGCGCCGTGTTGGTGAACGGGTCGACCATCTCGTCCCACACATGATCGAGGAGGGTCTCCTGGCTGAGCACCTCGCCGGGGTGGCTCATGAAATACCGCAACAGCGCGAACTCCTTGGTGGTGAGCTCCACCCGCCGACCGTCCCAGGTCACCGTATGACGGGCCGCGTCGAGCACGAGCGGACCCAACGTGATCGTGGCGTCGCCCTCGGCCGCGGGCCTACGGAGCATGCTGCGGACCCGGGCCGAAAGCTCCCGTAAGGCGAACGGTTTGACGAGGTAGTCATCGGCACCGTCGTCGAGGCCGGCCACCCGGTCGTCGACGGCGTCACGGCCCGTGACCATCAGGATCCGGGTGGCTGATCCGAACCGGGGATCGGTCCGGATCAGCCGGCACACCTCTCGGCCGTCCACATCGGGAAGGTTGAGGTCCAGCGTGACCAGGTCGTACGGGGTGACGGCCAGTCGATCGAGGGCGCTCTGGCCGTCGGTGGCCACGTCGACCGCGTACCCTTCCCGCCGCAACGCCGCGGCGATCGCCTCGGCCAGATCCACTTCATCGTCGACGACCAGTACCCGCATCGTCTCCAGGCTACGGTGCCCTCGCGAAACGGACCGACGACGGCGCCCGCGGGTGGGCGGCGCCCGGCAGGCGATGACGTTCATTTTCCCCAGCTTTCGGCCGATGCCGCTTCAGTGGTCATCGCCGATGCGATCATGACCGGGACCACCCTGTCCGGGAACCCTTTCCAGGAAGAGGCAGTACACATGACCGAGGATCACGAGGCCGCCCCCCAGCTCGAGCGGGTCCTGTTCGAGATGAAGCGGGTCATCGTGGGTCAGGACCAGATGTTGGAACGGCTCCTGGTGGCCCTGCTGGCCCGGGGCCACGTCCTGCTCGAGGGGCTCCCCGGGGTGGCCAAGACCCTGGCCGTGTCCACCCTCGCCCGCAGCGTCGGCGGATCGTTCGTCCGGCTCCAGTTCACCCCCGATCTGCTCCCCTCGGACCTCGTCGGCACCCGCATCTGGCGGGCCGACGAGCAGGAGTTCGACATCGAGTGGGGGCCGGTGTTCGCCAACCTGGTCCTGACCGACGAGATCAACCGGGCCCCGGCCAAGGTCCAGTCCGCCCTGCTCGAGGTCATGGCCGAGCGGCAGGTCTCCATCGGCGGGGTCACCCGCCCGCTCCCCCATCCCTTCCTGGTCCTGGCCACCCAGAACCCGGTCGAGTCCGAGGGCGTGTACACCCTGCCCGAGGCCCAACGCGACCGGTTCCTGATGAAGGTGGTGGTCGGCTACCCGTCACCGGCCGAGGAGTTGGAGATCGTGCGGCGGATGGGCACGGACCCGCCCACCGCCAACCAGGTGATCGATCTGGAACGGCTCACCGAGCTCCAGCGCCGCACCGACCAGGTGTTCGTCGACGGGGCCGTGGCCCAGTACGCGGTCGACCTGGTCATGGCCACCCGCGAACCGGCCCATCGCGGCCTCCCCGACGTCGCTCCCTACATCGAGTTCGGGACCAGCCCCCGGGCCACCCTTGCCCTGGTGGCCGCATCGCGGGCCCTGGCCGTGCTGCGGGGTCGGGATTATGTGGTCCCCCAGGACACCTTCGACATCGCCCGCGACGTGCTCCGCCACCGGCTGATGCTGAGCTACGAGGCCCTGGCCGAAGGCCTCGGTCCCGACGACATCCTCAACCGGATCCTGGCCACCGTCCCCGCCGCGGCGATCAGCCCGGTCGAGGCGGCCTCCAATGCGGCCCGCCACCGGAGCACCGGTGGGTCCACGTCCACCGCGGCGGTGGCGGAACCGGCCGGAGGGCGCCCGGCGGCGTCGACCGGTCTGCCGGCACCACCATCGCCCTTCGCCCCACCGTCACCGGCCGAGCCCCGATCGGACGGTCCCGCCCCGGCCACCCGGACATCATCCGGGGGCGACAATGGCGTCCAGGCCACCGCGGCCGCCACCGGGCCGATCGACGACCCCGCACCGAGCCCGTTCGAGCCGCCGCGGGCGGGCAGCGAACCGACGGAGTCGTCGTAGATGGCGGGTCCGGAGCCGGGTGCCTTCGGGAACGACGAGCGGGCCATCCTCCGCCGCCTGGAGCTCCAGGTGTCGCGCCGTCTCGACGGCCTGCTCCACGGTGACCACCGGGGGCTGGTGCCGGGCCACGGGACGGAGCTGGGTGAGACCCGGATGTATGCCCCGGGTGATGACGTGCGCCGCATCGACTGGAACGTCACCGCCCGACTGACCGACCCCCACATCCGCCAGACGATCGCCGAGCGGGAACTGCAGACCTGGCTGGTGGTCGACCACTCCCCCCGACTCGATTTCGGCACCGTCAACGCCGAGAAGCGGGAGCTCGTCCTCTCGGCGGCGGCCGCCGTCGGGTTCCTGACCCAGCAGGACGGTAACCGCATCGGCGCTGTCCTGGCCGGCGACAACCCACCCCGCATCATCCCGCCCCGGGGTTCACGCAAACACCTGATGCGGATCCTTCACGCCGTGGCCACCGCGGCCCGACCCGACGGCTCGGGGGTCACCGACCTGGTCCCCGCCATCACCCGGGCGGAGGCCGTCGATCGGCGACGGGGCCTGCTCGTGGTGATCTCCGACTTCATGGTCGCCCCCGGCTGGCTGCCGCCCCTGCGGGCCGCCGCCCGCCGCCACGACGTCCTGGCCATCCAGCTCACCGACCCCCGCGACTTCGAGCTGCCCAACGTCGGTCTGGTCGTCCTGCGCGACCCGGCCACCGGGGCCGAGCGGGAGGTGGCCACCAACCGGCGCTCGGTGCGTGACGCCTTCGCCGCCGCCGCCACCGCCCGCCAGGACGACCTGGTCCGCTCACTGCGCGCCGCCAGGATCGACCATCTGGTGTTGTCCACCGATCGGCCCTGGCTGGACGATCTGGTCCGGTTCGTGGCCGGCCGCCGGCACCGGCTCGACGCCCTGGCCGGGCGCTAGGCGCTCGGCCCGCGATGACCTCACGCCCCTCACCGAAACGACCCCTCCGCTACCCATGACCGTGTTCTTCATGACGGTGTTCTCCATGACCGTGTTCTTCATAACCGTGCTCCGATGACGTTCTTTGCCCCCTGGCGGCTCCTGCTGCTCCTCGGGATCCTCGCCCTCGGTGTCACCTACCTGGTGTTGTCCCGGCGACGGTCCCGCTACGCCCTACGGTTCGCCTCGGCCGACCTGCTCGCCTCGATCGCCCCGGAGCGCCCGGGGTGGCGGCGCCATGTGCCGGCGGCGCTCCACCTGCTAGCCCTGACCGTGCTCGTCGTCGGCTTCGCCCGACCGGCCCGATTCGTCCTCGAACCCCGGGAACGGGCCACCGTCATCGTGGCCATCGACACCTCACTGTCGATGCAGGCCACCGATGTCCAACCCGATCGGTTGACGGCCGCCAAGGAGGCCGCTGAACGGTTCGTCACCGAGCTCCCCCCCACCCTGAACGTGGGGGTGGTGTCGTTCGCCGGGACGGCGTCGGTTCTGGTCACCCCGACCCAGGATCGGACGGCGGCCATCAATGCCATCCGGAACCTGCAGCTGGCCGAGTCGACCGCCATCGGCGAGGCCATCTTCACCAGCCTGGACGCCTTGTCGAACGCGCCCCCCGACGAGACCGGCACCCCGCCCCCGGCCCGGATCGTGCTGCTCTCCGACGGGGAGACCACGGTGGGCCGGCCGGACTCCCAAGCGGTCGCGGCGGCGGCCACGGCCGAGGTGCCGGTTTCGACCATTGCGTTCGGCACCGAGGACGGCACCATCACCTACGACGACCCGACCACGCCCGAGGTCGAGGCCGACGTCATCCCGGTTCCGGTCGGTGATGACAACCTCGAGGCGATCGCCGAGGGGACCGGCGGCAGCTTCTTCGCCGCCACCAGCCTGGAGGAGCTCGACGCCGTCTACGCCGACATCGGCTCCGCCATCGGCTACGAGGAGGTGGAGCGGGAGATCACCGACTGGTTCGTCGGTGCCGGCCTGCTCGTCCTCGCCGTGGCCTCCGGTCTGGGGCTGGCCTGGTTCAACCGGCTGCCGTGAGGTCCACGCCGGCCCGCCCCTCCACCTTCTCGCTGACCACCTTGGAGGATCCGCCGGGCTTCATCGAGACGCCGTAGAGCACGTCGGCCGATTCCATCGTCCGCTTCTGGTGGCTGACCACGATGAGCTGGGCCTCGTCGCGGAACTCCTCCAGCAGGGACAGGAACCGGGTCAGGTTGACGTCATCGAGGGCGGCCTCGACCTCGTCCATGACGTAGAACGGCGACGGCCGGCTCCGGAACACCGCGAACAGGAAGGCCAGGGCGACCAGGGACCGTTCCCCGCCCGACAGCAACGACAGCTTCTTGACGTTCTTGCCCGACGGTTTCGCCTCGATCTCGATCCCGCAGTTGAGCAGATCATCGGCGTTGGTGAGCACCACACCGCCCTTGCCCCCGGGGAACAACCGGTTGAACAGCTCGACGAAGTTCGTCGCCACATCCGCGTAGGCGGCGCTGAACACATTGACGATCTCGGCGTCGATTGACCGGATCAGCGAGTTGAGCTCCCGCCGGGTCTTCTTCACGTCGTCGAGCTGGTTGTCGAGGAACTCGTGGCGCTCCTTGAGGGCCTCGAACTCGTCCAGGGCCAGGGGGTTGATGGGCCCCATCAGCTTCAGCTCCCGCTCCAGGTCGCGGACCCGGGCGGCCGGGGTGACCCCGTCGGGCAGGTCGGGGACCCCGGTCCGTTCGGCGACGTCCGGCTCGGTGGCCAGTTCCCGACGCAGAGCCTCGGTAAGCGATTCCAGCTTCACCCGGTGCTCGGCGGCCTCCAGGTCGACACGGGCCAACCGCTCCCGGAGCCCGGTCAGCTCCTGTTCGGCCGTCGAGCGGGCCTGCCGGGCGGTGCCCAGCTCGGCGGAGACCTGTCGGGCCTGGTCGGACTGGGCCCGCTGTTCGGCCTCGATCAGGGCGATCCAGCCGTCGAGCCGCTCCCGGAGCCCGGCCAGGCGTTCGACCAGACGGTCGACCTCGGCGATGGCGGTCTCGATACCGAGCCGCCGTTGACGGGCCCGGTCGCGCTGCTCGACCAGGTTGGCCAGCCGTTGTTCGGTCTCCTCCAGGCGGCGCCGGACGATGTCCCGGCGTTGTTCCACCCCGGCCAGCTCCACGTCGAATTGCCGGCGGGCCTCGGCCGCCGCCTTGGCCCGATCGGCCAGCGAGGTCCGGGACCGGCTCAACGCCTCGACCCGCTTGAGGTACTCGGCCTCCTCGTTCTCGACCGCGGGCAGCTCGGCCCGGGCCTCGGACAGTCGGCGCTCGTCACCGGCGATCTGCCCGTCGAGTTCGGATCGGCGCAGTTCGATTCCGGCCCGGTCATCGTCCAGCTGGGCCAGCCCGGACCCCGCCGAATCGACCGTCCGTTGGGCCTCGGCCAGGCGCTGCTCGGCCGCCCGCAGGTCGGCCTCGGCCGCCCGTTCCCGCGTCGTGGCCGTGCGCACGGCCTCCCGGGCCGCGTCCAGGGCCGTGGTCGCCTCGGCCAGCGCGGCCCGGGCGAAGGAGGCCCGGCCGGACGCCTCCTCCAGGGCGGCGCCGGTGGCCCCGGTGGAGTCGGCCCCGATCCGCCATCCCGACGGGCCGAACCGGTCACCCCGGCGGGTCACCACCACCCGGGTCGGGTCGGCGTCCATGCCGGCCAGGGTGGCCACGGCCTCGCGCCAGCCCCCGTCCACCACCACCGCCCGGCCGATGAGCGCGTCGAGGAGGGGGCCGACATCGGGCCGCAATGGCCGCACCCGGGACCGAAGGCTCGGCCCGGGATCGTTGCCGTCCGGGCCTCGGTCGAGGCCGAGGGCGAGGACGGCCCCGGAGAGGTCGTCGGCGTCGAGGGCGGCCAGGGCGGTGACGGCGTTGGCCTCCGAGTCGACCACCACGGCGGCGAGGGCGTCGGCGGCTGCGGCCTCTACCGCGGCCTCCCAGCCCGGATCGATGTCGACCAGGTCGAGCAGGACCCCGAGCACCCCGGGAGATCCGCCCAGGGCGTCGGCCCCGGCCCGCGATCGGGCCTGGTCGAGGGCCTGACCCAGGGCGTCGGCCCGAGCCTGCCAGTGGCTGGCCTCGTGCTGCTGCTCCTGCTGGACCGTGGTCCGCTCCTCGCGGTCGACCTCGGCCTGTTCCCTGGCGCCGGTGGCCGCGGTCGCGGCGTCCCGCAACGCCTCGATGGTCGTGGTCGTCTCGGCCACCGTGGCCGCGGCCGCCTCGGCCCGCTCCCGGGTCTGGGCCCGGCGGCGTTCGTTGCCGGCGATCGCTTCGTCGAGACGGTCACGATCACCGGCGGCCTTGGCCACCGACCGCTGCAGGGCTTCGATGGTGGCCCGGAGCTCCGGGGCCCGCATGGGCCGGGGGTCGAGCCCATCACCCCATTCGGTGTCGAACGTCAACTGCTCGGCCTCCAACGCCGCCTCCTGGCGGGCCAGTTCGCTCCGCCGGGGGGCCATCGCCCGGGCGGCGGCGTCCGCCTCGGTCAGGTCACGCTCGAGTTGGGCGGCCTCGGCCTCCAGGTTGGCCACCAGCCCGTCGTCGACCGCGTTGCGCAGCTCACCCTCGAGGCGGCGCCGGCGCTCGCCGAGCACCCCGTTGGTGCCCTTGATCCGTTCGGCCAGGCTCCGGGCCCGGGAGGCGACGTCGGCCACATCGGAGGCGCCGAGGGCCGACAGTTGGGCCTCGTGTTCCACGATCACGGCATCCAGCCGGGCCAGGTCGGTGGACAGGGCGTCGCTTCGGGCCCGGCCGTCGTCGAGCTGGGCGGACGCGGTGGCCAGAGCGCCCCGCAGGGCGAACAGTTCCCGACCGGCCAGGTGGATCTTGAGGGTCTGCAATTCGGCGACGACGGTGCCGTGGCGGCGGGCCGCGTCCGCCTGTTTCTCGAGCGGCTTGACCTGGCGGCGGACCTCCCGGAGCAGGTCCTTGAGGCGTTGCATCCCGTCCTCGGTGGCCGCCAGGCGCCGCTCGGCCCGTTCCTTGCGGCGGCGGTACTTCAACACCCCGGCGGCCTCCTCGATCACCGACCGTCGATCCTCGGGTCTGGCGTTGAGGACGTCGTCGATCCGCCCCTGGGAGACGATGATGTGCTGCTGGCGGCCCACACCGGAGTCCGAGAGCAGATCCTGGATGTCGAGCAACCGGCACGAGACCCCATTGATCGCGTAGTCGGAGTCACCACTGCGGAACAGGGTGCGGGTGATCGTCACTTCGGTGAAGTCCAGGGGCAGGACCCCGTCGGTGTTGTCGATGGTCAGCGACACCTCGGCCCGGCCCAGGGCCTGCCGTGAGGCGGTGCCGGCGAAGATGACGTCGTCCATCTTGGCCGACCGGACCGCGGTGGGCGCCTGGGCCCCCAGCACCCAGGCGATGGCGTCGACCACGTTCGATTTTCCGCTTCCGTTGGGACCGACGACCACGGTGATACCCGGCTCCAGGACGAGCTCGGCCGTCTCGGCGAACGACTTGAAACCCTTGATGGTCAGCGCTTTGAGGAACAAGGTGCGACCCTTTCTCCCACCACCGGGGCCGGTGGTACCGACGGCGACATCGACGCGTCAACCCTGGCCCGGTCGGAGGCCATCGGCGCGGACCCCACCGCCGCGGACCGACGATCGACCGTTCTAGACCTGGGTGTTGCAGTAGTAGACGACCCGGTGCCGGAAGCTCGTCTTCTGGATCGGCGCCCGGGAGCGGGGGCTCAGCTCGCCCGCCTTGCCGTAGACGGCCAGGTGCTCGGCGTACTCACCGGGCTTGCCCGACAGGTCGGCGAACGGGCGTGAGCCGAGCGACGTCCCCCCGTACTTGATGGCCTCGTGAAGGATGCCGACCACCGACCGGTACAGCCGACGGATCTCCTGGGTGGACAGGCTCTCACCGGGCCGGTCGTGCCGGAGTCCGGCGTCGAAGAGGATCTCGTTGGAGTAGATGTCGCCGATGCCGACGAACACCGACGGGTCGGTGAGCAGCAGCTTGAGCGGGGCCTTCTCGGCCCGGACGATCCGGCCGAAATCCACCCACGAGACCGGCTTCTCGTGGAGGTCGAGGCCCAACTCGTCGGGTCCGGGCAGCACCGACGGCAGGTCGGTGTCGGCCACCAGGTCAACGGTCGACTCGCCCTCGGGGTCGACGATCCGGAGATCGCCACCCTGGGTGAAGCTGATGGCGGCGATGGTCCCGGTTTCCGCCGGCTCCTTCCCGGCCGCCTTGACCACACGACCGGTCGGCGCGAGCGAGATCGCCAGGGCGTGCTCGTTGTCGAGGTGGATGACGAGGTGGAGGCCGACGCGTTCGACGGCGACCACCTTGGCCCCCACCATCGCCTCCTCGAAGCTCTTGCGTGTCTTGTGGGTGGGCATCGCCTTCAGCATCAGGGCGTCGGCCGATTTCACCTTGCGGCCCCCGAACTCTCGGTCGAGGTCGCGACGCAAGGTTTCGACCTCGGGCAGCTCAAGCTTTTCCATCAGCCTCTTCTTCCTCCAGCTCCTCGGCCGCCGCGCTGAGCACCGCGGTGTAGGCGGAGCGGGCGGCAACCTGCTCGGCCCGCTTCTTCGATGTCCCGGCCCCGTGACCACGTGGTACACCGTCGATGATGGTGACGGCGGTGAACCGCTTGTCGTGATCCGGGCCCGAGCCGTCGATCTGATAGACGGGCGTACCCAGGGCCAGACGGGCCGTCAGCTCCTGGAGCTGGGTCTTGTAGTCCTTGCGACCGGGCTGCTCCGCGGCCTCGCGGATGGCGTCGTCGGTCAGGGTCAGGATGACCGCCCGAGCCCGTTCGAATCCTCCGTCGACGTAGACGGCACCGAAGATCGCCTCCATGGCGTCGGCCAGGATCGACTCCTTGTCGCGACCACCGGACTGGTCCTCGCCCTTGCCCAGCCGGAGCAGGGCGCCCACCTCGAGACGGCGGCCGAGCTCGGCCAGCGTGGCGGTGTTGACCACCGACGCCCGCAGCTTGGCCAACTGCCCTTCGGGCAGGTCGGGATAGGTGCGATAGATGTGGTCGGTGACGACGAGACCGAGCACCGAGTCGCCGAGGAACTCCAGCCGTTCGTTGGGCTGGTTGTCGGGATGCTCGGCGCAAAAGCTCCGGTGGGTGAGCGCGAGCTGGAGACGCGTCGGGTCATCGAATGGGTGACCCAAGCGGCTACAGAATGCGTCTCGGTCGGCGTCGGTGACCAGAACTATGCCCCAACCTTGCCGTGGACGTAATCGACTGCATCGCGCACCGACTTCAGATCCTGGAGATCTTCGTCTTCGATACGGAACCCAACCGTCCGTTCCCCCAGTTCTTCTTCGAGCGCCTCGACCAGTTCGATTAGGGCCAAGGAGTCGGCGTCGAGATCGTCGGCGAACGAGTCACCCTCGCTGATCTGTTCGGGATCGATCTCCAGGATGTCGGCCAGCCGATCCCGGATCAGGTTTACCACGTCATCACGCGTCATCGGTGACTGTTCCATATGGGTTTCTGCTGGCATGCGACGCTCCTCCATCCGGTCTTGGTCGTTTCGGGCTTCTCGCCTGTTGCAGCAGCATGCTTCGAAACGAGCGAACATGTCGATCGGGGACGACCCGGAGCAGGTTCCCTGACGGAGACACCCGAATCAGGCGACAAGCACCCACGGGTCACCTCCGGGCTACTGCCAGTTTCCCGGGCGCACACCGATCAGCCCATGACGGACCGCTGTGGAACGACGATTCTATCGGGTCGCGTCCCGATCAGGCCGCTGGGCCATCGGCGGGGGCGAAGATGTCCCGCACTGCGCCGACGATGTCGATGTCCACCATCCGGTGGGTGGTCTCGATGGCGTTGGCGATCGCGGTCGAGGTGGACGAGCCGTGAGAGATCAGGGCCATGCCGCGGGTCCCGAGCAGGACGGCGGCACCCGTGCGGACCGGGTCGAACCCGGTGAACACCGGCTCCAGGCGCGCCACCGCGTCGGCCAGCGGAGGCTGGGCGGCCAGGGCGGCCCGAACCGTGTCCTCGAACACGGCGTATCCCCCTTCCATCGATTTGAGCACCACATTGCCGGTGAAGCCGTCGGCGACCATGACATCAGCCACACCGACCAGCAGGTCCCGGCCCTCGACATTGCCGATGTACTCGGCCCCGCACCGCTCGGCCCACGCCGGGTCCTCGAGCAGGCCGCAGGCCGTGGTCACCAGGGTGTTGCCCTTGCCCGCCTCCTCACCAATGGTGAGGATCCCGACCCGGGGCCGGGCGATGCCGTAGACGGTCCGCATGTAGGCGACACCGAGCATGGCGAACTGCACCAGCCACTCCGGCTGACAATCCGCGTTGGCCCCACAATCGAGCAGGGCTGTCGGGGTGGACCCGGGGACCGGGAACGGGACGGCGATCGCCGGCCGGGCCACCCCCTTGATCCGGCCCATCCGCAGCAACGAGGCGGCCATGGCCGCACCCGTGTTGCCGGCACTGAGCAAGGCTCCGGCCCGGCCGTCACGCACCGCCTCGGCCGCCCGCACCACGGATGCGTCCTTCATGCGCCGCACGCTGGCGGCCGGCTCCGCGCCCATGGCGATGACCTCCCGGGCCGGGAGGACCGGAAGATCACCCGTATCCCCCATACGATCCGGGTCGCCGACCAGGAGGATGGGAAGCCCGGTCCGCTCGGCGGCCAGGAGGGCACCTTCGACGATGACCCGGGGCGCTTCGTCGCCCCCCATGGCGTCGACGGCGACCGGGAGAGGGGCCGAGGCCCGAACGGTCACGGTGTGGCGGGGTCGGCTCAGCCGACGTCGATGACGGTGCGACCTCGGTAGGTGCCGCAGGATCCGCACACCCGGTGGGGCAGCTTGACCTGACCGCAGCGGGGGCAGACGCTCCGCGCCGGAGCCGACAGCGTCCAGGCGGCAGCCCGACGGCTCCGCGTCTTCGCCTTCGACTTCTTCTTCTTCGGGACGGCCATGGGGTTCGATCCTGGATTCGGTTCTGAGGGCACGGCGGCCGGGCGGCACCACGGCGATCCGACGATCGACCTGGGCGGGCCACGACCCGCCGTTCGGGGTGACCGTGCTCGGACGGCACGCCCACCTACGATGGGCACTCGGCCCACCAGGCTACCTGGTCCACCGGTGGCCCCAACCCGTCGGGGGGGAGCCATCGATGGTGACGGGGAACCCGCCGGCAGTAGCGTGCCCGCCATCGATATCGCGCCGCACGGGCCGGCGACAGGCCATGGAGAGCGAGCAGAACCGTTGAGCAACGAAGGCGATTTCCCCCCCGGATGGAACCAGGAACCGAACCCTCCTTCCGGCCCGCCGCCGGGTTCGGATTCGTTCCCCCAGGCCCCGAACCAGCTTCCGCAGGCCCCGGATCCGAGCTGGGCTCCGGCCCCCGGCAGCGGGGGCCAGTGGGGGCCGCCTCCCGGCGGGGCGGCCCCGGGCGGCTTCACCCCGTCGGGAGACCCCGGTGGGCCTGTCCCGACGGCCCGGCAGAACAACTCGGGTTGTCGTGTCGCCGTCATCGTCCTCCTTGTCCTGACCGGGCTGGTCGTCGTCGGTATCGGCGGCTGCACCTTCCTACTGGTGAGGGCCACCCGGCCGGCGGTGGACGTCACCAACGAGTTCTACGCCGCCCTGTCCGACGACCGCTACGAGGAGGCGTACAACCTGTTGTGCACCTCGAGCCGTCCCGAGAGCGTGGCGGCGTTCGAGTCCTCGATCTCGGCCGACGCGGCCAGGATCAGCAGCTACAACTTCACCAATGTGCAGACGAGCAACAACACCTTCGCCACCGTCGAGGGGACCGTGTCGTTGGACGGTACGCCCACATCGAGCGTGGTCCAGTTGACCAACAGCGACGACGGCTGGAAAGTCTGCTCGTTCTCCCAGCCGTGATCGCCCTGACCCCGCCGCGATGAGTACCGCACCGTTCACCCTGGAGGGCTTCACCCCGCTGCAGCGCATCGGCCGTGGCGGTTTCGGCGAGGTCTGGTTGGCCCGCCAGGTCAACGTCGACCGTGACGTGGCCATCAAGATCGGACACGAACCGATCACCGACCACACCGCCCAGCGCCGTTTCGAACGGGAATGCGTTGCCCTCGGGCGTCTGACCAACCACCCCAACATCATCGACGTGCACACCGTCGGCCAGCTGCCCGACGGCCGCCCGTTCCTGGTGCTGGAGTACGTCAGCGGCGGCACCCTGTGGGACCGGCTGCAGGCCTCCCGCATCGAGGAACCCGACCTGCTCGTGGTGAGCCTCGAGATCACCGATGCCCTCGAGGTCGCTCACCGGGCCGGCATCATCCACCGGGACCTCAAACCGGAGAACATCCTGCTCCGCCCCTCCGGTCAGGCCGTCCTGGGCGATTTCGGCATCGCCCGGCTCCACGACGGGACGAACACCACGGCCCAGGCGGTGACGGCCAGCGTGGCCTACGCCGCCCCCGAGGTGCTGGCCGGCGAACCCCCGACCCCGCTGAGCGATCTGTACGGCATCGGCATCTGTCTGGTGGCCGCGGCCATCCGTGACGTCCCCTTCGTCCACTCGACCGACCAGTCGATCCCACCGATCCTCAACCGCGTCCTGAGCGAGGCACCACCGGATCTCGGCTCCCTCGGCTACTCCCGCCCGTTCGCGGAGTTCGTGGCCCGGCTGGTCGCCAAGGATCCCAGCCTGCGGCCCCCGAACGCGGCCGCCGTCATCGACGAGGTCCGCCGCCTGCAGGGCGGCCAGGCCGACCCGGGCCGGTCGGGCCAGGACCCGCCCCCGAGGCCCGAACCGTCCAGCCGGGAGACCGTCGTGGCCTCGGCGGGACCCGATCCCCTGGTCGATTCGACCCCCGAGGTGGCCACCCCTCCGTATCCCGCCACCCAGGCCGCGGAGCCGAGTCGGCCCCAGCCGGCGGTGGCGCCCACGCCCCAGCCAGCGGCGCCCCAGCGGCCGGCCCCGCCGCCCCCGGCTCCGGCCGGACCGGGCCCCGGCGCCTACCCTCAGCCCGCCGTCCAGTCGGCCTACCCGGTGGCACCGGGCGGCTGGACCTCCGGCCACGTGCCCGGCGCCTGGACCGGCGGGCCCGTGGGTCCGGTTCCCACCAAGCCACGGCGGTCGGGCTGTCTCATCGTGCTGATCCTGGTGAGTGTGATGGCCCTGGTCGTGGGGGGTTGCGGGATCTGGCTGGTCAATCTGGTGCAGGCCCCGCTCCACGCCACCAACGACTTCTACGCCGCCCTCGACGACGGCCGCTTCGCCGATGCCTACGACCTCCTGTGTCCCGAAACCCGGCCCGCCGACGCGGGCACCTTCGAGCTGATCGTGGCCGATGGGGCGGCAAGCATCACCGACTACAACTTTCTCTCCTCCGACACCGACAGCACCGGTCCGGCGGACACCGCCGTCGTCACCGGTTCGGTGTACCTGAACGGCTTCGCCACCACAACCGAGGTCCAGCTGACCGAGTACGACGACGGCTGGAAGGTGTGCAGCTACAACGTGCCGTGACCCGGGGCGGGCCCCGTCAGTTGCCGGCTGCGGGGTCGTCGCCGAGGTCGAGCTCGGCCAGGGCCGCCCACCGCGGATCGGCGGCCGGCTCGGCGCCGGGTTCGATGTCGGTCTCGGACCGGGGGGGATACCGGTCGGGATCCGGGCCGGGACAATCGGGCCGGCACAGGGGGGCCAGCGGCAGGGAGAGACCGACGGTTTCGGTCACGATGGGCACCAGGTCGATCTGCTCGCCGTCGAAGTCGATCAGCTCGCTGTCCTCCGGGGCGTCGACCTGGAAGATCTCGTCGACGGTGACCTCCGACACCCCGCCGGTGTCCTCCAGGCAGCGTCGGCACTCCGCGGTCCAGTGGAACCAGACCGAGCCGAGTACCGACACCCCGCGCTCGATCGACTCGACCACGACCGAGCCGACCACGGGGTCGGGGGTGGTGGAACTGGCGATCACGGTGATCGGCGGCACCACCATGTCGATGTCGACCGTCAGGCGCTGACCCAGTCGCCGGCGGAGGTCGGCCACGTTGACCATGAACCGGCGGGGGCTGGGCGCCCAGGTTCCCGGCCCGGACCCGTCGGGATCCACCGTGTCGGGGCCGGGGCGGTCACCGGTCATCGGACCCGATCCGGCTCGCGTTCGGACCAGTCATCGAGCTCCTCGGTGAGGTCGACCGAGGCGTCGGTCCGCTCGATCCGGTCGGGCCGGTCGTCCCAGCCCGGGTCGTCGAGCGGGACCGGGGGCGAGCCGATCAGCTTCCGGCGACCGCGCTGGACGGTCTCGGTGGTGCGCTGGAGCACGGCCTCGAACCGGGCCAGTTTCCGATCGCAGTACTCCTCCACCTGGCGGGTCAACCGGTTGGCCTCGGCCCGGGCCTCCTCGAGGATCTCCCTGGCCTCGGCCTCGGCCTCCTGGACCACATGCTGACGCTCCACCATGCGGGCCACCTGGGCCCGGCCCTCGTCGATCAGGGCCTGGTGCTCCTCGCGGGCCTTGGCGATGAACTCCTCGCGTTCCTTGAGCAGCCAGCGGGCGGCCCGGACCTCCTCGGGCAGTTGTTCCTGGGCCTGCTCCAGGAGGTGGACCAGCTCGTCGCGGTTGACCTTGATGGTGGTCGACATGGGCAACGGCCGGGCCTCGGCCAGGATCTCGATCGCCTCTTCCAGCAGGGCGTCCACCTCGGGAATGGCGTAGGGGTTCGGCAGGTCGTCGTCGAGGTCGAAGTCGTCGACACCGTCGTAGTCATCGACCTCGTCGAGATCGTCGAAACCGTCGTCCCGGTCGTCGACCTCCTCGTCGAAGTCGGGATCGTGATCTCGGACGGGGCGGCGGGTGTCGCCGCCGCGGTCGTCGGGCTCGGTCATGTGGTGTCTCCGTTGGGTTCGCCGCGGTCCGCCTCCTCGGCCCGCTTCTTGTCGAGGTGGCGGGCCACCACCTCCGGCACGACCGAGGCCACGTCGCCCCCGGCGGCCCAGATCTCCCGCACGTAGCGTGACGACACCAGGGCGTGGTCGCCCAGGCCGGGGAGGAACACCGTGGTGATCCCGTCCCCGGTGGCCGCGTTCATGTTGGCCTGCAGCATCTCGGCGTCGAGGTCGGTGGGGCTCCGGATCCCCTTGACCAGGCAGGTGGCGCCGGCCTGGCGGGCCGCCACCGTGACCAGACCGGTGAACGAGGCCACCGTCACGTTCCCGAGGCCCGGATGGTCGGCCAGGACCCCGGAGATCAGAGCCATGCGCTCCTCGGGGGTGAACAGTCCGCTCGGCTTGGCCCGGTTGTGGCCGACCGAGACGACCAGCTCATCGAAGAGGCCGGCGGCGGCAACGATCACAGCCTCGTGCCCCCGATGGATGGGATCGAACGATCCTGGATAGAAGCCCACGGCCATGGACACAAACCTCGGTTGGGAACTCGTGCGCCCCGGCCCGCATGCCGCGGCTCGATCGGGCGACAGGCTCGGCCGATCACCGTCCAACCTAGCCGCGGTGGCCGGTTGAGGGGTGCCCGCCACCGGGGCGGGGCGGCGGACCCCGACGCGGTTTCAGGCGCCGTCCCCCTCGGGGGCGGGATCCCCCAGGGAGGCGGTCTCCCGGGGGGCGCGTGCGGCGATCACGATCTCCGAGCGACCGTAGGTGCGGCGACGAACGGCCGCCCACGGCGGGACCAGCTCGACCGGGGTCTCGGCGTGGCCCACGAGCAGATCGGCCCGGATCCGGGGCAGGAGGCGGGCCCACGGGTCGTCGGCGTAGGGGGGATCGCAGAAGGCCAGATCGGCGTGGTCGAGCCGGTCGACGACCCGCTCGACCGGCCGGACCATGATCTCCGCACGATCGGCGAAGCCGAGCTCCTCCAGGTTCGCGGCGATGGTGGCCGCCGCCCCCCGGTTCCGTTCCACGAACACCGAGCGTTCGGCCCCACGGCTGAGGCACTCGATACCGAACGAGCCGCTGCCGGCGAACAGGTCGACCACGGTCGCCCCGTCGATCGGGATCTGGAATCGGACCATGTTGAAGATGGCCTCCTTGGCCCGGTCGGTGATGGGCCGGGTGCCGTGGCCCTTGGGGGCCCGGAGCCGCCGCCCCCGCGCCGAGCCGGCGATCACCCTCATCCGGAGGCGCTCATACTGGTCGTCCCATCCGGAGCAACGTACTGCCACCGATCGTCGGTTCCGGCCGCTAGCGTCGCCGCCATGCCGATGCCGGACCCCGAGATCGTGTGTGTCGACTGTGGCGGCGCCTGCTTCCCGCTCGGGTGGCATCCCGAGGACGGGGAGTTGCCCGACGGCACCGTGCTCCCCTACCGGTGCCGCGACTGTCTCGACCGCTGGGACGTCGTCGTCGGCGAACCCGACGACTGACGACCACTCCATGAGCCGCCACCCGGCGGGCCACCGGCTCAGCCCTTGAGCAGGAACTCGGTGTCGGCCGGCTCGAAGAACACCTCGAGCTCGCCGGCCAACCGGGGGTGACGGGCCAACGTCGGATCGTCGTCGACCAGTTCGATGGCCGCGGTCCGGGCCGCGGCGACCCATTCGCGGTCACGACGCAGGGAGGCCAGCTTCAGGTCGCTCCGCCCCTTCTGCCGTTCCCCGAGGATGGTGCCCTCCCCCCGCAGCTCCAGGTCGATCTCGGCCAGGACGAAGCCGTCGGTCTCCTCCACCAGGGCCTGCAATCGGGCCTCCGCATCCGGGGTGGCCCCGACCCCGACCAGCCAGCAGGTCGATGCGTGTTCCCCGCGGCCCACCCGGCCCCGGAGCTGGTGGAGCTGGGCGATGCCGAAGCGGTCGGCGTCGAGGATGACCATGACGGTGGCGTTGGGAACGTCGACACCCACCTCGATCACGGTGGTGGCCACCAGGACGTCGAGGAGACCGAGCCGGAACTGTTCCATCGTGGCGTCCCGCTCGGCGACGCCGAGGCGGCCGTGCAACAGGCCGACCCGCTGGCCGGCCAGCTCGCCGGCGGTCAGCCGCTCGTAGGTGGCCTCGGCCGAGGCCACCTCCAGGCTCTCGGAGACGTCGATCAGGGGGCAGACCACGTAGACCTGGCGGCCGGCGGCGATCCCGGCGGTCACCTCGTCCCACATGGCGGCCAACGCCGCCTCCGCCTCGACCGGGTCGTAGGCCGGTTCCGTTCCCCTGCCGCCACCGTCCCCGTCGCGGTCGGATCCGTCCGCGGCCGATTCGTCCGTCACGGAGCCGTCGCCGGGGGCCCGAACCCACCGGGTGACGATCGGGGTGCGACCCGGGGGGAGCTCGTCGAGGACCGACACGTCCAGATCGCCGTAGACGGTCATGGCCGCGGTGCGGGGGATCGGGGTGGCGGTCATGACCAACACGTCGGGGGTGGCCTCGCCCTCGGAGCGCTCCCGCAGGGCGGCCCGCTGCTCGACCCCGAACCGGTGCTGCTCGTCGATCACCACCAGACCGAGCGAGCCGAACCGGACCTCGTCCTGGATCAGGGCGTGGGTGCCCACGACGATGTCGATCTGACCGTCGCGCAGCTCGGCCACGATCCGCTTGCGGTCGGCCGCGCCCACCCGGTTGGCCAGCAGTTCGATCCGCAGGGGGCGCTCGGCGAACAGTGAGGCGGCGTCGCTGACGGTGAACCCGTCGAGCACCCGCCGCACCCCGGCCAGATGCTGCTCGGCCAGCACCTCGGTGGGGGCCATCAGGGCGGCCTGGTGGCCCCCGTCCACCGCCACCAGCATGGCCGCCACCGCCACCAGGGTCTTGCCTGCGCCGACGTCGCCCTGGAGCAGCCGGTGCATGGGAATGGACCGGCCGAGATCGGCGGTGATCTCGGCGATGGCCCGGGCCTGGGCCCCGGTGAGCGGGAACGGTAACCGGGACGCCAGGCCGCCGGCGAGGGGCCCGTCGACCCGATGGCTGATCCCGATCGCGGTGCGCTCGATGGCCCGCTTGCGGAGCACCAGCGCCAGTTGGAGCCGGAACAGCTCGTCGAACACCAGCCGTCGCCGGGCCCGGGTGACCTCCCCCAGGGAGTCAGGTTGGTGGATCGATGCGAAGGCGGCCGCTCGATCGATCAGGTCGTGGCGGCGGCGGAGGGGTTCGGGGACCGGATCGGCCAGGCCCCGACCGACCGGCGGCAGGGAGCGGCGGAGGGCCTCAGCCACCCAGTCGGAGAGGTCCCAGCTGTTGATCCCGCCGCGCTCCGACTGGGGGTAGACGGGAATGATCCTGCCGGTCCGGTCCCCGACCAGGTCGACCAGGGGGTTCGTCATCTGTCGCTGCCCCTTGAACAGCTCCAGCTTGCCGTAGACCATGGCGTGACGGCCGGGGATGAGTTGCCCTTCGCGCCACGGCTGGTTGAAGAAGGTCAGCCGGAGGCTGCCGGAGGGATCACGGACCGTGGCGGTCACCATCTTCCGTCCGCTCCGAACCCGGCGGGCCGTGACCGATCCCACGGTGACGAGGACGCCGGCTTCCTCACCAGGGGTCAGCTCGGCGATGCTGGCCTCCCGGGTCCGGTCCAGGTAGCGACGGGGGTAGTGGGTCAGCAGATCGAGCAGGGACTCGATGCCGAGCGTTTTCAGACCGGCCTGCCGCTTCGGGCCGACGCCCTTGAGCCGGTCGACGCCGAGCGCGTCCAGCTCGGCCAGGTCGAGGGGCTGCGGGGCCATCGGGTCGACGCTACCGTCGCGGCGTCCGGACCCCCGGTTGTCGAGCGTGTGATCGCCGGATAACGGGGAGATGAAAACCGCACGCGACCCATAGTTAATAGAGATAGTTGATAGCTCCATCTTCATCTTTTGCGATCAACCACCTACGCTAGACAGCATGGAATGGGCCCAGCAGTCGGTCCAGAAAGGGGTGCTCTGCCGTGCAGGGTGTAGTCAAGATGTACGACCCGGTCACTAGGGACGGCCTCATCGTCACCGACACCGACCTCACCGAGTACGAACTGGCCCCGAAGGCCCTCGAGGGCTCGGTGTTCCGCATGCTCCGTCCCGGGCAGCGGGTTGTGTTCGACCTCGATGCTTCCCAGCAGGCCACCGCCCTGCGGCTGGGCTCCGAAGTCGACATGAGCAGCCCGAGCTGGCTCGATCACGACGACTGAGCTGCTGATCCCGTCACCAGTCACCACCGGGCCGGTGGCGACCCGTCCATTCCCCATCCCCCCGAACCAACACGGAGCCCAGGTATGACGATGACCACCCCGACCACCAACACCAAGCTCGCCAACTGGGTGAGCGAGTGGGCCGAGATCCTGCAACCGAGGGACATCTACTGGTGTGACGGCTCGGAGGAGGAGTACGACCGCCTCTCCCAGGAGCTGGTCGACTCCGGCACCTTCAGCCGGGTCAACGAGGACATCATCCCCAACAGCTACCTGGCCCTGTCGGATCCCGCGGACGTCGCCCGGGTCGAGGAGCGGACCTTCATCTGCTCCCCCGAGGAGATCGACGCCGGCCCCACCAACAACTGGCGGGAACCGAGCGAGATGCGGGCCGAGATGACCGGCCTCTACACCGGCGCGATGCGGGGCCGCACCATGTACGTGGTGCCGTTCTCGATGGGCCCGTTGGGTTCGCCCATCGCCCACATCGGTGTCCAGCTCACCGACTCCGCCTACGTGGCCGCCAGCATGCGGACCATGACCCGCATGGGCACCGGTGCCCTCGAGGTGCTCGGCGACGGCGACTGGGTGCCCTGCATCCACTCGGTGGGCCATCCCCTGGCTCCGGGCGAGGCCGACGTGCCGTGGCCATGTGACGGTGAGAACAAGTACATCGTCCATTTCCCCGAGACCAAGGAGATCTGGAGCTACGGATCCGGCTACGGCGGCAACGCCCTGCTGGGC
>JBKDZN010000300.1:0-24593 GCA_047971245.1 Acidimicrobiales bacterium | reverse complement strand
GCCCTCGCCGCCCTCGACGGTCGCCCGGCTCGACCCGACGAGATCCTGGCCGGTCTCCGGGCCCGGACCCGGCCACGCCTGCCGCGGGGCGTTCGGGCGGTGACCCCCGGTCCCGGCACCGAGCGATGGGTGGCCGGCCCGGCGGTGGCCCGGGCCGTGACCCAGGCCGTCGATCGGATCCGGCACCGGATGACCGTGCACCACGCCTGGGGCCTGACCGTCGGACGCCCCGGCGGTACCGGCGTACGGATGCTGCTCGCGGGGCCGCCGGGCACCGGCAAGACCCTCACCGCCGAGGTCACCGCCGCCCGGCTCGGGGTCGACCTCCTCGTCGTCGACCTGGCCCAGATCGTGTCGAAATGGCTGGGTGAGACCGAGAAGAACCTGGCCGGGGTGTTCACCGCGGCCGAACGCAGCCAATCGGTGCTCCTGTTCGACGAGGCCGACGCCCTGTTCGCCCGCCGGACCGATGTCAACGATGCCCACGACCGGTACGCCAACCTCGAAACCGCCTACCTCCTGCACCGCTTGGAGCAGTTCGACGGCCTGACCGTGCTGACCACCAACCTCCGGTCCCAGATCGATCCCGCCTTCATCCGGCGGCTCGACATCGTGGTCGATCTCCCGGAACCCGACCCGGCCCAGCGGCGGGAGCTGTGGTCACGACACCTGCCGGCGGGAGCCCCGCGCGCCGCGGATGTCGACCTCGCCGAACTGGCCGACCGCTACCCGTTGCCGGGCGGCCTGATCCGCAACGCTGCGACGACCGCCGCCTTCGCGGCCGCCGCAGCGCGGGCTCCCATCGACCGGCGCGGCCTGATCGACGCCATCGAGCAGGAGTCCGTCAAGGCCGGCCGGGCCTTTCCCGGCCGACCGGCCGACCTGGCCCGGTCCACCCGGTCCGGCGCCGACTCGCCGCCCCCCTGAGCGCGGCCGTCCCGACCGCCACCGTCCCGTCCCTGGTCCCGACCCCGATCCACCGCCATCCGGCCATCGGTCCCCGAAGAGACCGAAAGGGAGACGTCATGCCCACCCTCGTCGAGCACCACCACCAGCGTCGCCAGGAGGCCGATCAGCGTGTCACCGGGCTGACGGCCGAACTGGCCGCGGCCCGCGACCGGTCCACCGATGCCGGCGACGGCCTGGCCGCCGCCGGGCGGACCCACGGCACCGCGGTGGCGGCGGCGGCCGCGGCCGGGACCGGACTCGGGGCGAACGGCACCTGGCCCGACGCCGACACCCGTCTCGAGGCCCTCCGCCGGGCGCTCATCGAGGAACGGGACGGCGCCGAGCTGGTCCGGCGGGCCACCTACGAACTGGCCGAGGCCGAGGGCCAGGTGAGCCAGCTGGAGCAGGCCGTGGCCGACGCCCGGGCAGCTCTGGGCGCCGCGGATGCCGAGCTGGCCGAGGCCACCACGGAGGCGGAGCAGACGGATCGGTGGAGGGCGGCGGCGGCCTCCACCCCGCTCGATGATCCCGTCGCCCTGACCGACGCGGTCCGCACCGGGGTCCCGTACGCCGACGCACGGGCCTGGCTGGCCGCGCAGGTCCCCAACATCCTGGTCGGAGCCGCCCTGGCCCGGGGCAAGGCGGCCGCTGCGGTCACCGACCGGGCCGTCGCCGTGGTGGAGGCCCACCGGGACGCCGCCGACCGGATCGCCGGGAGCCCGGCCCCCGAATGGCGGGCGTTCCGACGCCGCCGGGCCGCGCTCGCCGCCTACGTGCGCACCACCCAGAGCCGCCTGACCAACGCGACCAGCCTGTTGGAGGCCATCGCCTCCGGCCCCGACGTCACCGCCGAACAGCACGCCGCCATCAACGACCCGGGTGCGCTGGCCGGGCGAACCTCGGCGCTGGGTCTGGTCACCGCAGCGGCCGAGGCCGCCGACGCACTGGCCGACTTCGAGCTCGCTGTCGACCAGGCCCGGGCGAACATCCTGGCCGACCCCACCGTCCCCGCCGACACCACCGACACCGAGCTGGAGGCCCGGGCGGAGCAAGAGGCCGAACAAACCGCCGCCAACACCCGGGCCGACCTGGAGACCGCGCTGGCCGACGCCCGTGCCGCGGTCACCGACTCGGTCACCGGCCAGGTCGTCGACTGGGAGACCGCCATACCGGAACCGGTGTGGACCCGTCTCCGGTGGTTTCAGGAGGCGGTTTCCCTGCTGGATGCGGTGGCCACCACCAGCACCCAGCTCGTCGCCGACCTCGACACCGCCGAGGCCGATCTGGTCGCCGTCCTCGACGCGGCCGAGCCGCCGGACGACCGGCTGGCGGCGTCCGCGGCGCGGGCCGCTCGCACCCTCGCCGCCACCGAGTCCACCCAGGAGCTCCGCCGGGTCGGGATGACCCGCGGTGAGCCGAACGATCGGGCCTGACCGCCCGGGAGGATCCACGATGACCGATCTCGACCCCACGACCCCGGTGCCGGCCGGCCTCGAAACGGGTTCGACACCACCGGCGGCCCGGCCGACCCTGGCCGCCCGACCCTCGACCTCCAACCGGTACCACTTCGGGATGCTCCTCGGGGTCGACGACCTGGACACCGACCAGGCCTACCACCGGGGGAAGC
Organism: Acidimicrobiales bacterium; assembly: GCA_047971245.1. Classification (GTDB taxonomy): domain Bacteria; phylum Actinomycetota; class Acidimicrobiia; order Acidimicrobiales; family SZUA-35; genus CADEDH01. The sequence goes on along the minus strand of JBKDZN010000300.1, from coordinate 22,018 downwards.
ACTGGCTGCATCAGGCCTGGCTCCACGGCCCGGGTGTGGTGTGGGGATTCGGGGTGGCCGGCCACGGCGACGGTGAGATCCGGGTCGGTCCCGGCCTGGCCGTCGACGCCCGGGGGCGGGAGCTGATCCTCGACCAGGCCATGTGCCTCGACCTCGGCGGTTGGTTCGACACCAACCGTGAGGACCTCACCATCGATGGTGACCCGGAGACCGCCCCCCGGTTCGGCGCCCATGTCGTGGTCAGGTTCGTGGCCTGCCTCGACCGGCAGGTCCCGGCCCTGCGTGACCCATGCGGCGATCCGGAGACGGCCACCGCGTACTCCCGGGTGGTGGAGACCGTCGAGCTCGACCTCGTCGCCGGTCCGCCCCCACCGGCCGAACCGTCGCCCTGGCCCCGGCTGCTGGCGTCGATCGGTCTCGGCGACGCCCCGGAGGGGTGGGAGCCGGCCGGGTCACCGGCCGACACGGTCCGGGCGGCCGCGGTCGCCGACGCGGTGGCCCTGGTCGACGAGGCCACCATCCTGGCCGACGAACGGGTCATCGGGGAACGGCCGGTCCTACCCCGGGCCGGGGACGACACGGCCCTGGTCCTGGCGGCCGTCGGCGTCACCCTGGAACGGCGGGCCGAGGGTTGGGCCGTCTCCACCCTCACCGTCGACCAGGACCACCGGCCCCAGCTGCTGCCGACCGGGCTGATCCAGGCCGTGGCCCTCGCCGGTGTCGGTGCCCGGGGCCCGACCGGGCCGCGACTGATCGACGGATCGCTGGTCGTGGCCGACCGCACGATCACCGTGACGGCCACCGACCCCCTCCGGGCCTCGGCGGTCACCGCGACCGCGGTCACGGTGCCCGGCCTGGACGCCGGCGGATGGTCCCCCCTGCCCATCGCCGGTTCGCCCACCGTCGCGGATGACGGCGTGACCGTCACCGTCGCGCTCGACCCGGACGGCCCGGCCACCACCGATTTCGAGCTGGTCCGGCTGACGGTGCGGGGCACGGGACCGACCCCGGTCCTCGGCGACGATCTCCGACCCCTGATGGGACGGACCGGCACCATCCACCCGCCCGGCAGCGACGGCGCCGACGCCGTGCTCGATCACAGGAGCTGATCCATGCCCACCTCCCCGAACCACACGGTGCTGACCGGCCGTCTCGACGGTGTGGGGGTCGTACCCACCCGAACCCCCCTGACCCGACTCAACTACTTCGACGGCCGCTTCCTGCGGGCCGAGGACCTGCAACTCGACCAGGCCTACGGCCGGGCCCTGGCCACCCAGATCAACCGGGCCAACGGCACCGGGGTCGTCCACGGCTTCGAGGTGTCCACCGCAGGCGGCACCATCACCATCGGCGGCGGCCTGGCCGTCACCGCCAACGGCCGGGTGGTCCATCTCCCGGCGGAAACACCCCCGCTCGACGTGGCCGACGTCATCGCCGCCAGCCGGGGAGGATCCGGGCCGACCGTGGGCCCCGGACCGTCGACCGGGTTCGAACCGTGTGACCTGGTGGAGGCGATACCGGACGCGGCCGTCGCCGCGGTGGCCGACGCCTGGGTGATCACGGTCGGTCCGGCCGAGGCGGCCTGCGGCGACGAGGATGTGTACGGTCAGCTGTGCCAGGACGCCTGTGTCACCGACAGTGAGCGGTCCTACCTGCTCGACGCCGTCGCGGTCCGCATGGAGCCCCTGGAGCTCACGGTGACCCTGCCCTCGTCGGCGTCGATCCCCGACGAGGTGGCCAATCTCCGGTCCCGGATCGCCGCCGCCGCCTTCGCCACCGAGGCCCGACGGGTGGCCGATCTGCGTTCCCGGGCGGGCCTGGCCGGGTCCGCCTGGTGCCGGGGGGTGGTCGCCCCGGCCGGCGACACGGTGCCGCTCGCTCTGCTGGTGCGGAGCGGGGACCAGGTCCTGTTCGTCGATCCGTGGACGGTGCGGCGGGAACTGGTGGAGCCGTCCCCGGCCGGGTACTGGTCGTGGCGGACCGGGCGGCGGCCCCTGGCCTCGTTCCTGGCCCAGGTGCTCCAGTTCCAGTGCCAGCTGATCGACGCGGTCACCGTCGGGCCCGAACCGGTCGACCCGCACGATCCGTGCGCCCGGCAGCGGGTGGCGCTCGGGCAGGCGGCCGAGCTGCTGAACGACGTCGACGATCTCTACCAGGCGTTCCTCTCCCGGGCCCGGCCCCCTGCCGGGGCGGCCGACGCTCCCGGGTTGAGCCTGGTCCGGTTGCAGGAGGTGCGGGCCGCCCTGGCCGAGGCCGCGTCGGTGACGGGTCGGGCGGGACGAGCCGATCGGCGGCTTCTCGACCACGGGATCGTGGAGGCCCCGCCGGCCGGCTTCCTCCCGGTCACCCCGGGTACCGCCGACGTGGCGGCCGCGGTCCGGTCATGGTTCGGCGAGGGGGTCGATCTGCGGGTGTGGGTGGCCCGCCCGGACGTGATCGCCCAAGCCTTCGACGCCGCCCAGCACCTGGACCGGATCTCCCTGACCCGCGGCCTGGACGACCCGGCGGCCGCCCACGACGTCGACGTCCTCGTCCCCGACGGGGTCGTCGAAACCGACGCCGCGGTCCCGGACAGCAACGGCCTGCGAGCCGGGATCGACCTGTACCCCTCGGCCCGGCGGGCCCCGGCCGGGGGTCCGCGTCCGGCCCCCACGGTGGCCGCCCGGTTGCGGGGGGCCGGGCAGTTCGCGTCCACGCCCGACGGGGGGCTGCGGGTGGCGGTCGCCGCCTCGGGCCGCGCCCCCGACCAGCTCGCCGTGGGTGCCCTCATCGAGTTGGTTTTCGACGCGGCCCGGGGCGCCCGTGACGGCCTGGCCGACCGGCGCGACACGGTGCCGCGCCGCGAGCGCGGCACGGTCGCCGCCGAGGCGGAGGCGGCCGAGACCGTCCACCGGATCCGGGCCGCCGCCATCGGCGCCCGCCGGTTCGTGGCCGACGCCACCCGCGCCCGGACCCCGGTCGATGGTTCCCCGGGCCGGCCGACACCGGCGTTCACCGCCGGCGCCGGCGCCCGACCCCTGGCCTGCTACGGAACGGTCCAGTTCGAGCGGGACCCCGGTCGCATCGCCGAGTTGCGGACCCTGCCCCTCGGCGTCGAGCTGTCACTGGCCGGACCGGCCGAGGACGTCCAGGCTCTGGGTCAGGTCACGGTGTCGGGCCGATTCAGCGTCGACCGGGTCAACGAGCTGGGCGGCGGGGTGGTGGCCACCGGCCGCCTGACCGGCCCGGCCTCGTGGCTCGTCCTCGCCGACGACGAGGTCAAGGCCGACACCGGCACCCAGCTGTCAGCCCCGATGACACTCCAGGTGACCCGCACCCCTGGCGGAGCCACCCGCCGGGTGGTCGCCGCGATCGCCGTCGGTCGGCCGGCCGCCTCGGACGACCCGCGAACGGCCCACCTCGTGTTCACCGTGGAACGGGGGGACGACCCCGGCGAGACCAGGGGTGGGTTCTTCATCGCCCGGACCGACAACCTGTTCGGTCCTATCGACCTCGCGGCGCTGACCACCAACATGCACGCCTCGATCACCGCCGGGGCCGAACCGGTCATCGCCTTCGACCTGGTCCCGGCGGACGGTGTGCTCCGGCCCGGGAACCCGGACCGTGACCTCGCCGGTGCCGGCGTCGAACTCATCGCCGCCATGCTGGTCGACCGGGACCCCGGTTTCACCGAGCGGGCCACCGGCGAGTTGTTCCCGGTCCCGACTCCGGCCGGGAGCCGGGACCGGGTGCGGGCCACCCGGGACTGGGTGATGTTCCACCGGCGGGCCGAACGGCACGGCACCGGCGAGGGAACCGCCGGGCCGGCCCCGGCCGGACGGGCCCGGATCCGGCTGCTGCACGCCGTGACCGCCACCCCGGCCGAGGCGGAGAAGCTCCGGGACCGCCTGCTGAGCGGCGACGGCTCCGGGGAGGCCGCCTCGGCGTTCGATCCGGTTGCCGTTGTCGAGTTCGAGGGTGGTACGGCTGCGCTCGCCTCGTCGGAGGCCGCCCTGGTGGACGACTGGCGACGGGTCGGTCCCGGGGCCGTGTTGCGCTGGGTGGTGGCCGCCCCCACCGGCGGCCTCGATGCCCTGGCCGCCCAACGGATCCGGCGGATCGTCCGGGCCGTGCGGACCGTGTCGACCCCGGTGGCGGCCACCGGGGTCGAGACCCTGGCGACGGTGCCGCCCGGGATCGGGCTGGAGGGGGCGGACGGGGTGATCGCCGTGGTCACCGTGGCCGAAACCGTCACCACCTGTCACACCGTGTGGCGTCTCGGCCCGGACACGTTCACCGAGTTGGGCGACAAGGCCTTCCATGAGCAGCCCATGAGGCTGGCCGAGCGGGGCTTGATCGAGCAGGGCGGCACGGTCACCTTCGACGCCGGCTCGGGCGAGGTGGTCGCCGGCCTGGACGAGCTGGTCGCCGGATGGGGGGACCGTCCCGACGGGGTCGATCCGGTGGTGATCGTCTACGCCCACCCCGATCAGGGGGAGGTCGGCACCGACGGCGAGCTCCGGGCCCGGGGGCGCCGCGTCGCCGACGCGTTGGCGTACCCCGACGCCGCGGTCGAGGTCCGCCGGGTCGAGGCCGTCCCGGCCGGTTGTCCCGCTGCCACCGTCATCGTGGAACGGCCGCTGGGGGCGTGCCTGTCGGTGTTCGCGGTCTCGGTCGACCGGCGCCGGCTGGCCAAGATCAACGACATGGTCGGCTCGGGTGACCTGGCCGCCCTGGTGGCGGCGGACGGGGTGACGGCCTTGGGCCGGGTCCAGTTCCGGCACGGCACCGTGGAACCGGTCGGCGATCAGGACCTAGCGACCATGGAGCTACCGGCCGGTGCCGAGGTCGAGATCGGGGTGGTGGTGGCCGGTCGCCCCGGGGACGACCCCGAACCCGACCTGAACGCGGCCCGGGCGGAACGGGTGGCGGAATTGGTGGTCGGGCGAACCGCCGCCCAGGTCACCCCGGTGATCGGCATCCAGACCTTCCCCGACGTCGACTGCCCGACCATGGCCCTCGTCATCGTGGCGTCCGGGGTCTGAGGTCGCTCCGGTCCAGCTGACACCGCGATCACGAAAGGCCCTGTCATGACCCCACCCCCCGGCTCCACCGTCGCCCCACCGGCCCCGTCCGCTCGTACCGGACGCCGGGGTGGTGACGGGGCGGCGTCAGCGGCCGGGCGGGCTCCCACCAACCCCGACTGGTCGAGCTGGGCCACCGCCCCCACCCCCCAGGAGTGTGTCGACACCGCCACCTCCGGGCCGGCCAACAGGTCGTTCGAGGACATGTCGTTCGAGGACATGTCGTCCGAACCGGCACCGGTATCGGAGTCACTGTTCCCCCTCGACGTGTCCGGCTACCGCAACGACGAGCTGAACCGGGAGTCGCTGGCCGTCGACGAGTGGTACGCGGCAAATGCCCTCGTCTCACCACCCCACCCGGACCAGGACCAGTACCGCGACTACCGGCGACGGCTCCGGGCCGAACGGACCGCGAGGGTGGCCGCCGGTCATCTGTGGCTGACGGTGGCTCTGCCGACCCCGCCGCGGATCCTCTACCTGCTCACCACCGATCGCGGTCTCACCCATATCGTGTCGGCCGATCTCGCCACGGTGCTCGGGGTTCCCGACCAGTCGTTCCCCGGGCCGATCATGACCGAGGAACAGTTCGCGGTCCACGCCGGGCGTCTCGGGGTGGAGGTGTTGAACCCCCGGGAGTACCAGGCCCGGATGGAGGCCGCCGCTGTGGCCCTGGGACAGGCGTGGTGGGGGATGGACCCCGGGCGCCGGGGCGGCGCGCTCGGCACCGGTCCGGGCGGCGACGACCGGTACCGGGGCTACCTCGGCGGGGTGGCCATGCTCGACGGGCGGGCCGTGGCCATCGCCAACGCCCTCCCGTACCAGAACGTCAACGTGCGGGCCGGTGACATCGGCGAGGCCTTCGCCCTCCACGGACGCGACGCCGTGGGGGGCCGCGACTACAACACCGGTGGCCGCCGTTGGACCGGCGACTGGCTGCGACCGTTCCGACCGGGCCGGGGCAATGTGCCGGTGGCCGACATCCGGCTCGGGCCGTGGAGGACCCAACCAGACATCCGTGACGCCTCGGTCAAGGTGCTGCGACCGGGCACCAAGGCCTCGACCAGCCCCAGTGGCCGGTCCCGCTACCAGACGTTCCTCCGGGGCATGGCCGACATCTCCGACACATCGAGCACCAAGTTCCAGCGGTTCGCGGCCGAGCACCGGCCCGGGATGGCCCTCGACGACGTACGGTCAGGGCTGGTCCTCCAGGTACCGGACGAGCACCTGGACGGGTTCCGGAACCTGCTCAGCGACGCGACTGGCTACGACCTCAGCGACCGCGGCAACCGGGCCAGCCGACCCAACTACGATCTGGCGCCGTTCCGGGTCATCTACCGCAACACTCCGCTGGACCCGCCCATCCGCCTCAGCGACGGGTCGATCGCCTCCACCGGCGGCGACCTGTACGATGCCCGCCAACGGATCCCCCCGGCCGAGTTCGAAGCCGGTCTCCGCCGGGTCGGGGCGGCGGCCGCGGCCCGGGTCCGGGGCTTCGGCGGGGGTCAGGTGAGCCGAGCGATCGGCTTCTACGAGTCGTTCCTGGGCCATCAGCCGACCCGGCGGGCCACCGACATCCGGGCTCGGGTCAACGTGGAGACGGTCCAGGCCCTGGAGCGGATCCGGGCCGACCACGCCGAGTTCGATCCGGCCGCCGTCGAGCGGGGGGACTACCGGCGGGCCACGGCCGCAGCCGGTCACACCAACGCGGTACGGGGCACGGCCGCCCAGACGATATTCGGCTCTTCCGTGCACGTGCTCAGCGGCGGTGACATCGACCAGCGGTTCGTGGAGGACACGGCGGCCGGGGCGGCGGTGTCGTACGGATCCGAGTTCGGGGAGTCGGTCCTGCGGGCCCGGCTGGGCACCTCGACGGCCACCGGCACCCGCCTGGTGTTGGGCCGGGCCGGGGCCCGGGCCCTGGGGCCCGCCGCAGACGTCGTCATGGACATCTACGACATGGTGCGCGACAACCGGGACAATTCGGCCGCGGAGGTCGTCATCCGGACCGGCCGGGCGGCGGTGATCGGCACCGGGGCCGCCTACGCCGGTGCGGCGGTGGGCACCCTCATCGGCGGACCGATCGGGTTCGTGGTCGGGTTCGGTGTGGGCGCCGCCGTGGGCTGGTTGGCCAACCGGATCCTCCCCGGCGGCGGGGACGACTGGCGCCGCCGTCACGAAGCCGACCAGCGCCGCCGGGCCGAGCTGGCAGCCCGGCTGGAACGGCAGCGACAGCTCCAAGCCAAGCTCGAGGCCCGACGGCGGCGTCTGGCCACACCACTGTCCACGGACCGGGCCGCGGTGGCGGGCCTCGAAGCCGGATTCGACCTCGGATCCACCAACCCCCTGTTCAACGAGAGCCGACCGGACGTCGAGCCGACCGTCGGTGACCTGGAGGCCGAGTTCCTGGCCGCCTACGTCCGGGGGCTTACCGGATCGCCACGCTGATCGGGTGAGCCCCCCGGGCCCCCGCCCCGTGAGCCTGGGCCGAGGCGTTCGGCCAGGGCCGACGTGGCCTCGGCCGTGGCCGGGTCGAAATGTCGGAGGCCGGCGCCGTCCAGCCGGGCCAAGAGGTCGGCGGCCCGCTCCGGATCGGCGGTACCGCCGGTGAACCGTCCGGTCGACGCGTCGAAGCGGACCGGTGACCGGAGCGCCTCGAAGGCCTGGGTCCGGACCACGGCGGCCACGACCGGGTCGACCGCCGGATCGTCGCCCCGCCGTCCGCTGACGGCGGCCAAGCTCTCGCCGACGTCGGCGAGGGCGGGCGAACCGCCGAGGGCGAACCAGGCCCCCACCCGGGGATCGAGAAGATCGGCGATGGTGTCGAGCTCGGCCGGGGAGGTGGGGGGAACGACCGTCACCCCCAGGGGTGGGGCGGTCACGGCGTACTCGCCGGTGATCTCCCCATCGGTCATCGCCGGGACGACGAGAACCGCGGTGACGTCGTACCACCCCGGTTCGGGGACGCCGAAAACGTGGGCCCCGAAGGTCAGGTTCAGTTTGTCGCCGCGGCTCCCCCCGGGCGGGATCGGGTCGGCGGGGACGGATCCGGGGCCGACGCACCGCTGGACCAGGGGCACGAACGGCGCACCAATGGTGGCGTCGGCCCCAACGGCAGCCGCGCGCCGGCCGATCAGGGCGGTCAACCGGCCCGCCTTCTGATCGAGGATCCCGGGGGTCACCGCGAGGGGCTCGGCCAACCCGTTGTGCAGGGTCACCGAGAGGGTCACCGGCTGACCCCAGCCGAACACGGCCCCCATCGGATGGGCCGCGGTGGGGGGCGGCGTCAGGCGGAGGGTGACCCCGCCCCCCACCGGTTCGCTCGGGACGTAGGCGTCGAACCGGAGGCGGGGGCCGCGGCCGGGGCGGCACCGGTCGTGACGGAGCCGGGCGAGGTCGTCGGATCCGAACCGCTCCCCGGGCCACCGGGGCGACGAGGCGGCGGCAAACGCCCGTCCGATCTGGCCGACGGTGGTCTCCAGGAGGGACCGGTCGACGTCGTCGGGGGCGGTGGCCCGGACCGTTCCGGCGAAGACGGCGGCGGCCGGGCCGGGACCCCCCGGCGCCGCGGCGAACACGGCCCCCATGGTGTCCGGGCGGCGGGCCTCAGCCCGGTTGACCACGAGCAGCCGGGCCGCACCGCGCTTCGGGTCGACGGTCGGGCGGGTGTCCCCGCCGGTGGCCGGGTCGGGGCCGCCGGTACGGCCGGCCGTGTCGACCAGGACGGTGTGGAGCTCGGCGGTGTCCCAACCGTCCGCCTTGGCCGGGGTCGGCCGGGAACCGGTGCTGGTGACCAGGTCGAGGCCCGCGGCACCGAAGGCGGCGACCAGCTGCCGCGACCGGTTCCCGGGGTCCTCCGGGTCGGTGAGCGCCACCCCTCGTTCCCGGTCGATGTCCAGGCCGAGCTGGCGGAACCGTTCGCTGTGTCCCGCCAGTTCCACGGTGACGGCTCGACCCGCAGGGATCCCGTTGAGGTCCCCGTCGAACTGGACCATCGCGGTCGATCTGTGGTCCCCGCCGATCACCCGGAGGGTCCCACCGGCGGTAGCGCCGAGGTCGTCGTGAGCCTCGATCGACCACACCGCCGCCGGCGCGGCCAGATCCTGACCGGGGCTGGTCAGGAAGGTGACCGCGTGGCCGAACCGCTCTCCGGCACCGTCGGGTCGGTGCCGCCGTACGGCCACGTCGCCACTGATGAGGTCGAGTTCGTGATCGACCCGGAGGGTCATCTGGTGATCGGCCCCGGTGCCGGTGTGGCAGCCGGCGGCCAGGTCCGCCGCGGGTGGGCCACCGTCCCCGGGCGACGGGTCGGCGTCGAGCAGGCGCCGGGCCCTGGCCACCAGGCCGATGGCCGCTTCGAGGTGGCCGAGTCGTTCGGTCTCGGCGGGGGAGCGGGCCTGGCCCACCACGGCCAGCCCGGCCCGTTCGGCGACCAGCAGGTCGACGGCGTCGCGCAGATGGTGGAGCGCCGTCACGACCGACCGGTCCGGGTGAGGGTGGCGGCGAGCAGCTCGGTGAGCCGAGGTGACGGCTCCACACCGATCTCGGCGTCGAGATGGTGGCGGCAGCGTTCGTACTGCCGCCGGGCCTCGACGGTATTGCCCTCGGCGAGATGGGCCAGGATGACGAGCCGGTGGGCGCTCTCCCGCAGGGGATCCGCGGCCACGACGGCCAGGCCCACATTGACCGCACGGGCGTAGGCGCGGAGCTGGAGGAGTTCGGCCACCACGGCCTCGATGGCGTGCAACCATCGTTGCCGGGTCCGTTCCCGTTCCGGCTCCAGCCAGTCCTCGTACCATCCGGGGAGGAGCTGGTAGCCGGCGTCGATCCAGTCGGCGTCGAGGTCATCGAGGCGGCCCCGCCCGTCGATCACCCGGTCCGACCAGACCTGGAAGCCGTCGATGTCGTGGCGGACTCCCGGGCCGAGGGCCACGCTCTGGTCGGTGGCCTCGACGAGGCCGGGGTCGACCTGGCGGAGCCCCCACAGGGCGGCCCGCAGGCTGGCCCCGGCCCTCCGCTCGTTCTTGTCCGGCCACAGGGTTCCGGCCAGGTAGCGGCGGTGCTGCGTACCCCCGGCCAGGGCCAGCCAGGCCAGGACCCGTTGGCCCGGTCCGGGTACCGCTCGTGGCGTCCCGGCAATCGATAGCTTGAATCCCCCCAACAGCGACAGGTCGACGCCTGACGTCGCTGCGTCGTCCTCCATAGGTCCCTCCCCTTTGGTGGCCGCGCGCCTCGATCTCGTGCGATCGAGTAGAGGATGAACCTACCCACTGTGATACGTGCGCTGGATCTCCCTGGGTGATTCCGTAGGGGTGCTGAACCCCCTTCCGTTCTGACCGTGGATCCTCCAGGTTCTCGAAGCATCCACGGTCAGAACACGAAAAAGTGCCGGTTCAGCAGCCGCCCCCCGGCGCCCGGGGCACCGCCGGGTCGACCACCTCCAGGTGCACGTGGGGCCACGACGGCTCCGCGGTGAGGGCGTCGACCTGGGACCGGAACGGGAACCGGGTGGCGTGGGCGGCCACCGGATCACCGGCGGTCACCCGCTGGCCGGCCCGCACCGACACGCCCTGGATGTGGAGCAGCTTGACCTCGAGTTGGGGCGCCCCGTCGGGGTTGATGACCACATAGCCGTCGCGGTACCGGCAGTACAGGGTGTAGGTTCCGGCCCGGGCCACGGTGCCGGTGACCGGCGCGGTGATCCCGGTGGCCGGTTCGACCACGACGTCGATGGCGCTCCGCAGGTCGGTGCCCCGATTGCGGGAGGCCATGGTGGTCAGCCGGATCGGTGGATCGGCCACCGGGGTCAGGGCTTGGGCGCCCGGATGGCTCGACTGGTGGAATCCGGCCCGCTCGATCACCGCGGCCGGGGTGGCGACGGTGAGCCCGCCCACCGTGACCAGCGGTTCCCGATCGACGATGTCGACCGTGCGCCCGGTGGCCCGCCCGTCGGGGGTGTGACAGCTCCGGGCCGGCACCCCATCCGACGGGTAGGGGTGCTGGACGGTGAACTCGCGCGACAACGACACGTACAGGACCATCGCCCCCCGGGTCAGCTCACCGCGGCCGAGCAGTCCCGTCCAGTAGGCCAGGCCCTCGGGGTCGGCCGCCCGGGCCAGGATGTTCCCGTACAGCAGGTCGACGAACTCCTCGTCGTCGGCGACCGGTCCGTACCGGGCCCGGAACTCGTCACCGGCGGCGAAGAAGTCGGCGATCCGGTCGAGTCCCAGGCAGGCGTCCCGCCGGCCGATCCAGTACCAGGCGCCGACGGGGTCGGGCTGCCGCCGGAAGAAGGCCCAGTACAGGCGGAACACGGTGGCGTGGTCGCTGGTGAGCTCGTCGAGCCGGGCGATGGTGTCGAAATCGGCCGTGCTCCCCTCGGCCGGCGACGCCTGGGCGGTGGCCCCGGCCGACTCGGTGGCCCCGGTGACCTCGGCGGGCGAGGCGGCCGGAGCGGCGTCCGCCTGGGGCACGAGGATGAGGGCCACGAGGGCCAGGGCCACGGCCGTCACCGTGGCCAGGGGAGGGATCCAGCGACGAACCATCCCGCCCCATCGGCGCCCGGCCACCGGAGTTCAAGGGACGGGCCCCGGCTCAGTAGTTGAACGGTACGAGCCGGCCGTCGGTGGTGACCAGGACAACCGGTTGTGACCCCCAGGTGGCCGGGTCACCCCCCATGCCGGGAGCGTCCATCGGCATCCCGGGCAGGGCGATTCCGGCGGCATCGGGCCGGTCGGTGAGGAGCCGCGTGATGGCTTCGACCGGCACATGGCCCTCGATGGCGTAGCCGTCGAGGGCCGCGGTGTGGCAGGAGGCCGCTTCGTCCGGTACGCCCAGATCGGTCCGGAAGGCGTCACGGTCGGCGTCGTCCGCGGCGTCGACCTGGGCTCCGTTTTCCTGCAGGTACACGACCCACTCGGTGCAGCAGCCTCAACCGGGGTCGCGATGGACCTCGAAACTGACCCCCTGCAGCGGTGCGGCGTCGGCTCCGGCCTGGCTCTGCTCGACGCCGCTGGGGGAACCGGCGCCGTTGTCGGTGGTGGAGCCGCCGCATCCGGTGATGGCCAGGGCCGCGCCCAGACCGAGGGCGGCGACGATCCGGAACCGCCGCCGGGAAGGGTTCCGGGGAGACATCACCCGCAGCGTACCGTTCGTCACCCGGCGGCCGCGCGCCACCGAGTGCGCCCACCGGTTCAGCGGCAGCCCGGGTTGAGCACCGGTGGGGTCCGTCCCGCCCACGGCAGGGCCTCCTCGAGGGCGGCCGCGAGCCGTAGGAGCAGGTCCTCGGCTCCCATCCCGCCCACGAACTGCACCCCGATCGGGAGCCCCTCGTCGGTCCAGTACAGGGGCAGGGAGATCGCCGGTTGGCCGGTGGCGTTGAAGGGGAGGGTGAACCGGCCGATGAGGCCGAACCGGCGCCCCATCCGCCACGGCTCCCGGTCCGGTGGTTGCAGGTCGACGGTGAGCTGGGGGCGCAGCCCGGCGGTGGGGGTGATCAGCACGTCGTAGCCGCTCATCCAGTCGATGACCCGCCGGGTCCAGGCGTGCTGGGCCTCGATCATCTCGAGGATCTCCACCGCCGACAGGGTCCGTCCCCGTTCGACCGCGGCCCAGTTGTAGGGCTCGATGTCGTGCGCGGTGAGGGGCCGGCCGACCACCGGGGCGAGGGATTCGACCCAGCGGGCCACCGACGCCATCCAGATCCGACCGTTGACGGCGGATTCGGGGCCGAGTAGGACGTCGGGGGCCACCGGTTCGATCCGATGGCCCATGGCCTCCAGGGTGGCCGCCGTGTGTTCCACCGCGGCGATGCAAGCCGGATCCACCGGGCTCGGCCCACCGCCGGGTTCGTCGGCCCCGGTGAGCATGGCCACCCGCAGGGGTTCGACGGGCCGGCCCAGCTCCTCCACGTAGGGGCGGCTGGGATCTGGGGCCCGGTAGAGGTCGGCGGCGGTGGCACCACGCACCGCGTCGAGGATGCGGGCGGTGTCGCGCACCGTCCGGGTCACCGCCAGTTCCGACACCAGCCGGGATGTCTCATCCGGCTTGGCCACCCGACCCCGGCTCGGTTTCAGGCCGACCAGGCCGCACCAGGCGGCCGGCAGGCGGGTGGAGCCACCACCGTCGTTGGCGTGGGCGATCGGGACCAGACCGGCGGCCCCCGCGGCCGCCGACCCGCCACTGGACCCGGCGGGGGACCGGGCCGGATCCCACGGGTTGGCGGTGGGGCCGCACGAGCGGGGCTGGGTGGTTGGGGTCGACCCCATCTCGGGGGTGTTGGTCTTGCCCAGGGTGACCAGACCGGCCCGGGCGAACCGGGCGCCGAACTCGGTGTCGGTCGCCGATCGGTGATCGATCGATCGCAGGGTCCGGTTGCCCTGCCAGTAGGGCCAACCGGCCTGGTTGGCCCCCAGATCCTTGAGCAGGAACGGCACTCCGGGGAACACCCCGGTGGCGGGGTCGACGGCCAGGGCGGCGGCGCGGGCCCGGTCGGGGTCGGTGTGGATGACGGCGTTGAGATGGGGGTTGAACCGCTCGATCCGTTCGATGGCCGCGTCCACCAGCTCGACCGGTTTGGCCTCGCCCCGAGTCACCAGCTCGGCCTGGGCGGTTGCGTCGAGGCGGGCCAGCTCGTCACTCATGAATCGGGAGCGTAGGTGGCCGCCGTCGAACCGTCGAACCAGCCCCGGCGCGACCCGGCTGGGCGTCACCGATCCGCTCGGAATCACCCGTCGACCAGGCGATTCAGCTTTGACAGGGTTACTAGGGCCTGTTAGCTCTAGTCATGTAATTGCAATTTGGATGACCAGAAACAACAGATTGGAGACAGTTCAGATGAAACACCGACTCGTGGGCTTCGCCGCGGGCTTGCTCCTGATCGTGGCCTCGCTCGGCGGAGGGTTCACGTCCCCGGCCGATGCCGCCATCAACTGCCCGGCCGAAAAGCGGCACAGCACGATCTGGGGTCTGCCAAGTGAAGGCGTGAGGGCATGGTGCTGGTCGTCGACCGGCGGGAAGCTGGTGCGGGGCCACCACCACAACTGGGGTCGCGATCTCACCACCCCATGGTTCAACGTTCTCAACTACGCCTACAGCAGTGCCACGTCGACGCGAAGCGGCTGGGCAGGCCTCGACGTAAGCTGATTCGTTCATGACTGAACCGGTTCTCGTGGGGCAGAACCTCACCGTCGAGTTTCCCAACGGGCGGCGGAGTCGCACGATTTTCTCATCGCTGAACTTCGCCGTCCGCCCCGGGGCCGTCACCGCCGTCGTGGGCCCAAGCGGAAGTGGCAAGACCACCCTGCTCAACCTGATCGACCGGAGCCTGGCCCCCACCGCAGGCAGTGTCCTCTGGCCCGACCCGGCCTACGGCACCAGGTTGTCCCATGTGTTCCAGGACGCCCGCCTCATCCCCTTCCTCAACGTGAGGGAGAACATCGAGTTCGCCCTGTCCCTGTGCGGCGGCGGTATCACGGAGGATCAGATCGACGGGCTCCTGGCCGAACTCGGCGTGGCCGGCCAGGCCGACGCCCTGCCCCGGGAGCTGTCGGGTGGCGAACTCCAACGGGCGGCGATCGCCCGGTCGGTCGCCGTCGCCCCGCTCACCCTGCTGGCCGACGAACCCACCGGGGCGCTCGACCGGGCCAACGCGGAACGGATCGCCGAACTGCTCGGCAGCCTCGCCGCCGAGCACGACCTGGCCGTCGTGGTCGCCACCCACGACCCCGCGGTCTACGCCCAAGCCGACGAGATCATCGACCTGGGTCTGCCTGCGTGAACCGAACCCGACTCGCCGTCCGCCTGCTCCGCCACTACCGCCGGGAGACGGCGGTCGTGGTCATCCTCGCCGCCGTGTTCATCGGGACCCTCAGCGCCCTGGAGATCGCCCGGGTGGGGATCGACACCGCCAACCACCAGACCCTGGAAGCCCGCTCCTCGGGCCGGCCCGAGGTGGGATCACTGATCGACCCGGCCGGCGCGGCCGAGCTCGTCGCCGTGGAGGGCGCCGGGATCGACCCGGTCTGGTTCGAGTCGACCGTCCTCGAACGGGACCGCCGTGGCGTCGAGGCCACGGTCGCCACCGCCGTGTCGCCCGGGATCGAGATGGGCTGGTACGAAACGGGTCGACCCCCCGCGGATGACGGCGAGGTCGCCGTTACCGAGGAGGTGGCCGCCGCCCTGGACCTCGAGGTCGGCGCCGAGCTCGAGGTGGCGGGGCGGGCCCGGTCGGTGTCGGGTATCTACCTGTTCCCCAGCCAACCCCGGGCCGAGGAGCTGTTCCTGCTGGCCGCCCCCGACGAGCGGCCCTCCACGACCCCCGATCTGTACCTGATCGCGGCGGGCGCCGAACCCGACTACAACCTGTTGCGGGTGATCCCGGTCGCCATCCATCAGGAACACGACGTCTACGCCCGCAACGGCGACCGGCTCCGTCAGATCATCGCCGTCACCGGCCCGGTGCTGTGGCTGGCCTTCGTACTCGTCACCCTGGGCGTCCTGGTCCGCCTCGGTCGGGCCCGCGGCCCCGACCTGACGGGGATGGTGGCGGGAGGGATGCGACGACGCCGGGCCCTCGGTGTGTTCCCCCGAGCCGGGGCGATCGCCCTCGCCGCGGGGGCCGGGATCGGGTACCTGATGGCCTGGCTGACCCTCCGGGTGGCGCCCGGGTTGGTGGCCGGCCCCGCCGGTCAGGAGTGGACGGCGACCCCGTGGGGGAGTCCCCGGCTGGTGGTCGTCGTGGCCCTGTTCGCCGTGGCCATGACCATGCTGGGCCAGAGCCGGATCTGGATCCCGATGCGGAACGGGCCCGCGAAGGCGGCCGGTGGCCCCGGACGGCTGGCCGTCGCCGTCGTCGAGTTGGTGGCGGGGATCGGCCTGCTGGTCGGAGCCCGGGAGCCGACGTCGCTGCTCGTCCCGGTGATGCTGATGATCGGGATGCTGCTCATCGTCGATGCCCTTCCCGGCCTGCTGGGCGCTCTCCGTCGCCGGGTGTACCTCGGGCCGGTGGCCAAGGTCCTCAACCGGGTGGATCCGCTGTCCTACAGCCCCACCCGGCTGGCCATGACCGGCCTGGCCCTGATCGGCCTGGCCAGCATCATCGTCCAGGTCGAAGCCCTGTTCGCCGGCATGAGCCTGGTCCCCCCGAACTCCCTCGTCGTGCGCGACCTCGACCGGGCCGACGGGGAAGAACTGCTTCGGGTCTACGGGGATGAGGTGGGGGGCGCCGGGACCATCATGCGGACCCCCGACGACACCGGCGACGGGATGCTGCGGGTGATCCCCGGCCACAACATCGACTGCTTCCGGACGATGTCCAATATGCCGGACGCCTTCAGCACCTGCGTCAACGAGTTGGGCGAGGCGCCCGACGTCAAGCTCCCCGCCGTCGACTCGTCCTGGACCGCCGGGGCCGGCTTCGACCGGGCCGACGACGTCTGGTACGCCGCCGACTACCTCCTCGGGGACGGCAGCAGTATCGGTCTGGTGACGATCCGGTCGGAGACCAACGAGATCCTGGCGGTCGAGACCGTCCCCGCCGAACCGCTCGAACTGCTCGACGGGGGCCTGCTGCCCGCCGCGGTCGCCCCGACGGACGGCTCCGGGGTGCCCGCCGACGCCCTGCGATCCCCCAACGGCACCTGGACCCTGGTCCTCGAGGACTACACCGGGCTCGGCCCGGCCGAGCGGGCGACGATGCAGTACGAGCTGACCCGCCGGGCCGGGTACGGCCTGGCCGACGGGGACTTCGGCGACGAGTTCGGTCTGGAGACGATCGGTCGGGTGATGTGGTTCGTCGGCCTGCTGGCCATCATCGGCTCCCTGGTGCTGTGGACCGTCGACGTGAAGGCCACCAACCGTGAGGTGGCGGCCCTGACCGCCAGCGAGGAGGTGCCCCGCCGGCGGCGGGTGCTGGCCATCGCCCATGTGGCCGTCCCGGTGGCGGTGGCCGGTTCGATCGTCACCGGCCTCGGCCTGTACGTGGGAAGCCGGGTGGTCCGCGGCCCCCTCTACCTGATCCCCCTGTGGCCGGCGATCGTGGCCCCGATCGTCATCGTGGTCACCATCGTGATCTGCCTGCGGCCCCGGTGGCGGCCGGCCACCCCCGGGCCGCGGCTGGCCGGCCGGGTCGGGGCCGTCGTGGCGGCCGTGGTGGCCGCGGCCCTCGCCGTCGGGTGCGGGGCAGCCGACACCGGCGACAGTGAGGCGGCACAGTTCCTCGACAAGGCCCGGGACGACCCCGGCTACCTGGAGGGTGTGGCCGACGGCTACGCCCTGACCTTCCAGGACGGGATGGCGGCCTGTATGGCCGCCGACGGGTTCGACTACCAGCCCGAACCGGAGGAGGTGGCCTTCGCCGGGACGGGCGACCCGGCGGTCGACGGGCTGAACGTGTCCACCACCTATTTCAACACCGCGGTGCTGGACGGCACGGTGCTCGGATCCGACGTGGGTGGGGTCGGGGCCGAGCCGGTGGCCTCCGAGGCCGACGCCTTGGAGGGCGGGGCCCGAACCGCCTACTTCGATGCCTTCGACGACTGCGAGGCCGAGGCGCACGAGTCGGCCCTGGCCGCCCACCCCGAGGTCGCCTACCTGTTCGCCTTCGAGCAGATCGATGTTCGTGGCCCCCAGCAGGACCTGGAAACCGCCGTCCTCCGGTGCCTGGACGAGCACGGGTACGACGCCGTCTCGGTGGCCGCCATCCGGGAGGAGCTGACCGTCGAGGTGACCGCCATCGGGAAGGAGGAGATGACCGAGACCGACACCGGGCCCGAACTGAGCGCGGCCGGCATCGACCGGCTGACCGCCCTGCAGCGCGACGAGCAGGCCGTGGCCGTCCAGCTCGACGCCTGCGGCTGGTTCGCCCCGACCGACGACACCGAGGAGTACTGGGACGCGATCGACCAGCGGATCGTCGAGGAGCTGTCCCGCCTGACCGCGCCGAGCTGACCGCGCGCCGGCCGTCCCGCCGGTGAACCGGCCCGGGGAGATGCGATGCCCGGCCTCAGGCCGGACCGGGCCGGACGATCAGGCTGGTGGGGCCCCGCAGCATATTGCTCCGCTTCCAGGTGGCCCCGGTTGTGTCGACGGTGTAGTCGCCGAACGCGTCGAGGAAGGCGGGCAGGGCGATCCGGGTTTCGAGCCGGGCCAGGGCCGCGCCCAGGCAGTAGTGGAGCCCGCTGCCGAACGAGATCGGGTTCGGGTCGGGGCGGTCGAGGCGGAGCCGGTCGGCGTCGGGCCATTTGCGGCGGTCCCGGTTGGCCGCCCCCAGCAGGACACTCAGGTTGGCCCCGCCCGGGATGGTGGTGTCGCCGGCCTCGACCGGGCCGGTGGTGCGCCGCACCGTAATCTGGGCCGGGGGGTCGTAGCGGGCCAGTTCCTCGACCGCGTTGCCGATCAGGTCGGGTTGGGAACGCAACAGGGCCCGCTGGTCGGGGTGGGCGGCCAGGGCGCAGATGGCGTTGCCGATCAGGCCGGTGGTGGTTTCGTGACCGGCGAACATCAGCAGCACGATGGTGGCGACGATGTCGTCGGTGGTGAGCTCGCTGTCGGGGTCGTTGGCCAGGGCCGAGATCAGATCGTCCTGGGGATCGGCCCGCCGCTGCTCGACCAGGTCGGTGAAGGTCTCGTCGAGCTCGTCGAACCGACGGTTCATCGACACCGGATCGAACGGGTAGAGGGCGTCGAGCAGCCCGGCGACCTCGGCCGAGGTGGTGCGCAACCACGGTTGCAGCTCCACGGGCACCCCGAGGATCTCGCCGATCACGTCGACGGGCAGGGGGCCGGCGAAGTCACGGATCACGTCGGGGGCCGGGTCGTCGGCCATGGCGGCCAACAGCCGCTCGGTGACCGACGCCACCAGCGGCTCCCAGCCGGCGATCCGGCGGGGGCTGAAGGCCCGGCTGACCGAACTCCGCAACCGGTGATGTTCGGGCGGGTCGACGAACAGCATCCAGGTGGCGAAGTTGGCGGCCGCCTTCGGGGACAGCTTCGAGTAGGGGGAGACGTGCATGATCCGCTGGATCCCGACCGCGGTGCTGACGTTGGGGGAGCGGAGCACCGCGGTGACCTCGTCGTAGCCCGACACGGTCCACTCCTGGGTGAGCCGGCTGTACACGACCGGCCCGGGAGCGGTCACCCGGTCGTAGTAGTCGTAGGGCCAGCGGTGCCGTTCGGGATCGAACGGGTTGGCCCGGGCGAACCGGAATGCCGCATTGGACAGCCGCGGTCGCTGGCCGACGTAGCGGACGGCCTGCAGCATGATCTGATCGAGGTTCATGACGACTCGGCGGACGCAGGGGGAACCGCCGGCCTGGGACCCGGCGGCATCCGCCGGGCTCAGACTACCACCGGGGCACCGGCCCGGTGATGGTCCCCCAGGCCGGATGGGGTACGGTCGGCCGGTGATCGTGGCGCCGAGGACGAGGCCGGTCGGTTCGGGTGAAGTGCGGCGCCTGCTGCCGTGGCGGGAACGCCGCATGGTCGGGCCGTTCATCTTCCTCGATCTGATGGGGCCCGAGGACATCCCGGCCGGTGAGGGCATGGACGTGGACGTGCATCCCCACATCGGCCTGTCGACCCTGACGTACCTGTTGTCCGGCGAGGTCCGGCACCGGGATTCGCTGGGCACGGTGCAGACCATCACCGCCGGGGCGGTCAACTGGATGACGGCGGGGGAGGGGATCACCCACACCGAACGGACCCCACCCGAACGACGGGCCGGCGGGTCGACCCTGTTCGGGGTACAGACCTGGGTGGCCCTTCCCACCGGGGCGGAGGACGGTCCGGCCCGGTTCGAGCACAGCGACCCCGCCGAGGTCCCGGTGGTGGGTGCGGAGGGTGCCGTGGTTCGGGTCGCGGCGGGCACCGGCTGGGGTGAGCGGGCCCCGGTGCAGGGTTCGTCACCCCTGGTTCTGGCCGACGTGACCCTGAGCGGTGGGGCGATCGGGATCGAGGTGGACCACCCCGAGATGGCGGTGGTGGTGCTCGACGGTCAGGTAGAGGTGGGCGGCCGGGCCCTCGAGCCGGGCTGGATGGTCATCCTCGATGACGTCGATCGGGCCCGGAGCCTGCGGGGCACCGGGCGGGCCGTGGTGATCGGCGGGGAGCCGTTGGGGCCCCGCCACATCTGGTGGAACTTCGTGCACTCCGACCCGGAGCGGATCGAGGAAGCCAAGCACCGCTGGCGCAACCTGGACTTCCCCCTGGTTCCCGGCGACGCCGACCACCCGGTCCCCCTGCCCGGCGGGGTCGGCTGACCCTTCGGTTCGGGGCGGGCAACGCCGGGTTCAGGACGTCCCGGTCGCGGGGGTTCGGGTGACGCTGTCGGCGATGGCCTGATCAAGGATGGTGACCCCGAGGTCGAGCTCGTCGTCGGTGATCGTGAGGGGAGGGGCGATCCGGAACACACCGCCCATACCGGCCAGGGCGACGATGTTCATCGACAGGCCGAGCTCGAAACAGCGGCGGGTGATGGCCGCCCCCAGCTCGGGGTCGGGGCGCCGGGAGGCCCGGTCGGCCACGATCTCGACCCCGGCGAGCAGACCGCGGCCCCGCACGTCGCCGACGCATTCGTGGCGGGCGGCGATCTCGTCGAGGCCCCGGCGGAGCCGGGCGCCGGCCACGGCGGCCCGTTCGGCCAGGCGGTCGCGCACCACGATCTCGATCACCCGGCGGGCCACCGCGGCGGGCAGGGGATCGGACACATGGGTGGTGTAGAACAGGAACCCGGCCTCGTGGGCCCGGGCCTCCAATGCATCGGTGGTCAACACCGCGGCCACGGGCAGGCCGGCACCCAGGGTCTTGGACAGGGTGAGCACGTCGGGAACGACACCGTCGCGTTCGAAGGCAAACATGGTGCCGGTGCGCCCCAACCCGGTCTGGGCCTCGTCGACCACCAGCAGCATGCCCCGCTCGTCGCAGCGGCGGCGGAGTTCGGCCAGGTAGCCGGGCGGCAGTTCGAGGATCCCGCCCGAGCTGAGGATCGGTTCGGCGATGAACGCGGCGGGAGCGCCGACGCTCTGCCGGTCGATCAGGTCGAAGCCGTCGTCGAGCTCGGCCCGCCAGTCGAGCCCACCGGCCGCATCGACGAACCGGGGTCGGTAGGCGTTGGGGGCGAACACGGCCATGGAACCGGCCTGGGCGGGGCCGTAGCCGCGACGACCGGCCGAGTAGGTGGCCGAGGCGGCGGCGCCGGTCATACCGTGCCAGCTCTGGGCGAAGCCGACCACCTCCCAACCCCCGGTGACCAGCTTGGCCAGCCGCAGGGCGGCCTCGTTCGCTTCGGCCCCGGTCGACAGCAGCAGCACCCGGGTCAGGCCGGGGGCCAGGGAACCGAGCACCTCGGCCAGATCGATCACCGGACCGGACAGCATCCCGGAGAACAGGTGATCGAGCCGCCCCATGGCCTCGCTCACCACCTCGACGATCTCGGGGTGAGCGTGGCCGAGGATGGCGCTCATCTGGCCACTGGTGAAGTCGAGCACGGAGCGGCCGGTGGCGTCGAACACGAAGGCGCCGGCCGCCCGGTCGGCCACGAACGGCGACCATTCGGCCCCGTACCGCAGCAGGTGGCGGGTGGCGGCGGTCAGATCGGGGGTCGGCTCGGACGGCTGCATGGTTGGCAGGGTAGACAGTGGGGAAGCGACCGGCGTTCGAGGCCCACCCTCCAACCCGCTAGAGTGACCTGGGCGGGCGACAGGCCTGCGTGGACCGAGGGGGATCGGTGGGCAATCTGGTCGGAACCACGGTCGACGGGGTCGATCTGATGGTGGAGGTGGCCGGTTCGCCCGGGCCGGCAAACGTCTGCCTCCAACAGTCGTTGCCGTTCTCGAATGTGGGTGCGGCGCTCAGGGCAATCGGCAGGGAGGTGATGGGGGCCGTCCGGGCCGCTGGGCCCTATTCGGCGTCGGTGTAGTTCTCCCTGGGGGTGAAGGTGAAGGAGGTTCGTCTCACCGGCA
>JBKDZN010000299.1:0-3719 GCA_047971245.1 Acidimicrobiales bacterium | reverse complement strand
CCCCGCGGTCGGGCACCCGCCGGCCCACGAGCGGCGGCACCGACCCGGTGCGCTCCGAGACCGCCGACGGCGGGCCGAGCCGCTCGGAGGGCGGCCGTCCCGGGGGCGGGCGCTCCCGTTCCGGCCGGAGCGGCGGCAAGGCGCGGGCGGCCAAGGCGAAGCGGGGGGCGAAACGGTCGGGAAAGCCCCGGCCCCCCAAGCGCAAGGCGGGTGGGGGAACCGGGGCTTCGTCACGGGGCCGGGGGCGATCCCGGGGCCAGGGCAAGGCCTGACCCGTCAACCCGGCCCGATCCGCCGCGGGAGGGGCTAGGCCATCCGGAACGACGGATCGTGCTGGCGGATCTCGCGCCGGGCGATCGTCATCTTGTGGACCTCGTCGGGCCCATCCGCGATCCGCAGGGTGCGCATGTGGGCGTACATGTGGGCCAGGGGCGTGAACTGGGTGACGCCGGCGGCCCCGTGAACCTGGATGGCCCGGTCGATCACCCGCAGGGCCATGTTGGGGATGGCCACCTTGATGCCCGAGATCTCCTGGGCGGCGGCCTTGTTGCCCACCGTGTCCATGAGCTGGGCCACGTGCAGCACGTACTGGCGGGCCTGGTCGATCTCGATGCGCGACTCGGCGATCCAGTCCTGGATGAGGCCGTGCTGGGCCACCAGCTTGCCGAACGTCTCCCGCTGCAGGGCCCGGTCGACCATCACACCCAGGGCCCGTTCGGCCACCCCGATGCTGCGCATGCAGTGGTGGATCCGGCCCGGGCCGAGGCGGGCCTGGCTGATGGCGAAACCTTCACCCTCACCGCCGAGGATGTGGTCCTCGGGCACGCGGACGTTGTCGTAGACCAGTTCGGGGTGGCCGCCCCGGTCGTGGTAGCCGAACACGAGGGGATCACGGCCGACGCTGATCCCCGGGGTGTCCTTGGGGACCACGATCATCGACTGCTGCTGGTGACGGGCCGCGGTGGGATCGTTCTTGCCCATCACGATCAAGACCTCGCACTCGGGCCGCAGGGCGTTCGACGAGAACCACTTCTTCCCGTTGAGCACGTACTCGTCGCCGTCACGTTCGATGCTGAGCTCGATGTTGGAGGCATCCGAGCTGGCCACATCGGGCTCGGTCATGGAGAAGGCGGAGCGGATCTCGCCTTCGAGCAGGGGCGACAGCCAGCGCCCCTTGACCCGCTCCGAGGCGTACAGGTTGAGGATCTCCATATTGCCGGTGTCGGGGGCCGAGCAGTTGAGGGCCTCGGACGCGAACGTCACCTTGCCCAACTCCTCGGAGATGGGGGAGTAGTCCAGGTTGGACAGCTTCGTCCCCGGGGCCTGGGGGTCGAGGTGGGGGATGAACAGGTTCCACAGGCCCCGCTCCTTGGCGGCCGCCTTGAGCTTCTGCATCAGGGGCGGTGTGCCGTTGGGATCGTCGAGGTTGCGCTGCTCCTCGTAGTACTCGTCCTCGTTGGGGTAGATGAAGTCGTCCATGTACGACTTCACCGCCTCCTGCATCTCCTTGCCTTTTTGGGTGTACTCATAGGCCATGGTTGGTCTCCCGGTTTGGGTTGCTCGACGCCGGAGGGGTGGCGAAAGGTTCGGATGGTTGTGTTCGTACTACCACGCCGGCCGTCCCGATCCCAGCTGACCCCCGCCCCGGCCACGCGGCGCCGACCCCTTGTCGGGCAGCCGGGGTTCGACAACGACTAGCGTCCTGGTCGTGAACCAATCAAATCCACTCGATGCGGGCTCCAACGACGATCCGGAGTTCGACCGTCAACGCCAGATCTGGGAGGGGCTGTATGGTCCGTCCCGCGCCGACGACATGATCGCCGAGGCGGTGAAGCACCGTTCGGACAATCCGCTCAGCGAGCTGAAGGATCTGTTCAAGCGGATCGAGGCCCGCCACGACGACGGCAACGAGGACGACGTGGACGAGGCCGGGACGATGCGCCCGATCTGATCGGGTTTCGCGCCGCCCGGAGCGACATCGGTCACAAGCCGGACTAGCGTGCGCGCCATGGCGCTCGAACCGGTTCTCGTCCCGCCCCACCGGGACGCCATGGTGCGCGGCGGGTACTGGCGCGATCGGACCCTGGACGACTGGCTCGCCGACGCCGTCGCCCACCGCCCCGACCATGAGGCGGTGGTGGCCTACCGCCGCGACCGGGACGAACCGGTGCGTCTCGGCTACGCCGAGCTCGATCACCTGGTCGACGCGGCCGCCCACGCCTTCACCCGCCGCGGGGTCGAGCCCGGGGACGTGGTTGCCTACCAGCTCCCGAACTGGTGGGAGCTGGTGGTCATCTCCCTGGCCTGCGCCCGGATCGGCGCCGTGGCCGGACCGCTGATGCCGATCTTCCGGCAACGCGAGCTCCGCTTCATGCTGGGCCTGGCCGAGGCCAAGGTGTTGATCGTCCCCACCGTGTTCCGTGGCTTCGACCATGCGGCCATGGCCCACGAACTGGCCCGCTCGCTCGACCACCCCATGACCGTGCTCACGGTGGGCGACCGCGACGACGGGGGCACCAGCTGGCTGACCGGGGAAGGCGATGACCCGGCCGGTCCACCACCGCCGGGCCGCCTCGGGCCGGACGACGTGGCCCTTCTGATGTACACCTCCGGGACGACCGGCGAACCGAAGGGGGTGATGCACACCTCGAACACCCTGCTGTCCGGGGCGTATGCGTTCGCCGAACGGATGGGCCTCGACGGCGGATCCGTCGTCCTCGGCGCGTCGCCGATGGCCCACCTGACCGGTTACGGCTACCTGGTCGGTCTGCCCATCGTGCTCGGGGCCACCACGGTGTGCCTCGACCAGTGGGACCCGGCCCGGGCGCTGGGGATCGTCGCCGCCGAGGGGATCACCTTCTCCATGGCCTCCAGCCCCTTCGTGGCCGACCTGTGCGCGGCGGCCGAGGCCGGGGCGCCGGTGTCGGACGACTTCGCCCGGTTCGTGTGCGCCGGCGCACCGATCCCGCCGGTCCTGATCGAGCGGGCCCACCGCGTCCTGGGCCTCACCGTCTGTTCGGCGTGGGGGATGACCGAGAACGGGGCGGCCACCCTCACCGAACCGGACCGGGCCGCCGAGAAGTCGGCCACCAGCGACGGCCGGCCGATGCCCGGCATGGAGCTGCGGGTGGTCGGTGCCGGAGGGGAACCGCTCCCGGCCGGGACGACCGGGTCCCTCCAGGTCCGCGGGCCCCAGCAGTTCGCCGGCTACCTGCACCGTCCGCAACTCAACGCCACCGACACCGACGGCTGGTTCACCACCGGGGATCTCGCCTTCCTGGACGACGAGGGCTACGTCCGCATCGACGGCCGGACCAAGGATCTGATCATCCGCGGCGGCGAGAACATCCCCGTCCTGGAGGTGGAGCACCTCCTGTACCGGCATCCGGCGGTGGAGGAGGTCGCCGTGGTCGGTTATCCCGACGAGCGCCTCGGCGAGCGGGCCTGCGCGTTCGTCACCCTGGCCCCCGGCGGTGCCTTCGATCTCCCCGAATTACGGCGCTACCTGGCCGCCGAACAGGTGGCCGTGCAGTACCACCCCGAGCGGGTGGTGGTGATCGACGCCATGCCCCGCACACCGAGCGGCAAGATCCAGAAGTTCAAGCTTCGCCATGATGCCGCCGGCGGCTGAGGTAACCCGGCGTGCCCGGCCGGGCTGGGTGACTTAAGGTACGGGCATCATGGATCCTGATCGGGGGCAATCCCCGCTGTACGGGGCT
>JBKDZN010000298.1:0-5683 GCA_047971245.1 Acidimicrobiales bacterium | reverse complement strand
CCGACCGACCGCCGGCGACGGGCCCGGACCCCTGGCCGGGCTGCGGGTGATCGACCTGGCCTCGTTCATCGCCGGGCCGGTGGTCAGCCGCCATCTGGCCATGCTGGGGGCCGAGGTGATCAAGGTCGAGCCCCCCACCGGGGACCCGTTCCGGGCCATCGGTCCCCTGTTCCTGTCGTGGAACCAGGGCAAACGCAGCATCGCCCTCGATCTCACCACCCCCGAAGGGCAGGCCGAGCTGCACCGGCTGGCCGCCACCGCGGATGTGGTGGTGGAGAACTTCCGCCCCGGGGTGTCGGCCCGTCTCGGCGTCGACCGGGACACCCTGAGCGCGGTCAACCCGAACCTGGTGTTCCTGTCTTCCCCGGGCTACGGCACCGACGAGGCCATGGCGGCCCGGCCGGCGTTCGACCCGCTCGTCCAAGCCCTGGGCGGGATCATGGCCGCCCAGGGCGGGCTGGAGGGCGACGGGCCGGAGCCGGTGTTCCTCACTGTCCCCGTCCACGATGTGGTCACCCCGATCATCGGGGCCTTCGGGGCCGTGCTCGGGCTGGCCCGCCGGGCCCGGACCGGCCGGGGACAGCATGTGCGGACCTCGCTGGTCCAGTCGACCATGGTGGCCCAGGCGGCCGAGTTCACCGACTACGCGGGCCGGCCGGCTCCGGCCGTCGGCGGGTTCGACTATCCGGGGCCCGAGGGGGACACCTGGACCGGGCCGGACGGGGCGGCCGACCGATGGTGTTGGCATGACGGGGCCCGCTCGGTGGAGGTCTGCCGGGTCGGGCTCACCGCGACCCCGCTCGCCGAGGACAATGATCTGGTCACGACCATCGACGACCCCGACCACGGGCGTCTGGTCGTCTTCGGCCAGCTGGTCGGCGGGGCCGGACCGGCCCCCGGTCCCCCACCGGGCCTCGGGGCCCACACCGAGGCGATCCGGGCCGAGTTGGCTGCGGCCGCCCACCCCGGCCACGATGATCCGTCGTAATCACGACCGAACCGACAATCCGAACCGATCCGGAGGAACAACGACGTGACCCAGCCACTGGAAGGGCTGCGGGTGCTCGAACTGGCTCAGGGCATCGCCGGGCCGTTCGCCGCCAAGCTGCTGGCCGACTACGGCGCCGAGGTGATCAAGCTCGAACCCCCCGAGGGGGATCGCAGCCGGCGCATGGGCCCGTTCCCGGAGACCGGCCCCGACCAGGAACGGTCCGCCCTCTTCCTGCACCTCAACACCAACAAGCGGTCGGTGGTGGGAGCACCCGACGGGGAGCTGGCCGAGCGCCTGCTGGCGTGGGCCGACGTGGTGATCCAGTCCGAACCGGTTCCCGACCCGGAGGAGCTGCGGCGTCGCTACCCGAAACTGGTGGTGGTGACGGCCACCTCGTTCGGATTGACCGGGCCCTACGCCGGCTATCGGGGTGAGGAGATCGTCCACATCGCGGTCGGTGGGCCGATGTCGGCCACCGGTGACCCGGCCCGCGAACCGATCAAGATGGGGGCCGACATCGGCCAGTACCAGTGCGGCTCGGTGGGTGCGGTGGCCGCCCTCGCCGCGGTGACGGTAGCCGAGACGACCGGCCAGGGCGCCCATATCGACCTGGCCAACGTCGACACCCAGGCCGCGTCGATCGATCGGCGGATGACGTTCCTGCTGTACGGGGCGTACCGGTCGGAGAACGTGCCCCGGCCCGGCGGGTACACGGTGTCCCCGTTCCCCGGGGGCTGCCGGCCGGCCGCGGACGGCCACGTCCAGGTGTCAACCTTGATGAACTGGATCCCCCGGATGCTCCGGGTCCTCGACGACGAGGTGATGAACGAGCTCTACGCCAACCCGGCGTGGTTGTTGGACGAGGACCTCCCCGACACGGCGAACGCCCAGCTCATGATGTGGACCCTGACCCGGACCCGGCAGGAGGCGATGGAACAGGCCCAGGCCGAAGGCTGGCCGGTGACAGCCATGAACCGGCCCGTCGACCTGCTCACCGACCCCCACCTGGAGGCGCGCGGGTATTTCGTGCCCATCGAGCACCCGGCGGCGGGCGTCGTCCGCCAGCCCGGGCCGCCGTGGCGCATGGAAGACGGCTGGCGGCTCCGCCGGCCCGCCCCCCTGCTCGGTCAACACACCGAGGAGGTGACGGCCGAACTCGTCGCCTCCGACGCGGCCGGCGGCGGCACCGGTTCCCCCGACGCCGGAACCGGCTCACCGGCCACCGGCACCGCCGATCCGTCGCTGCCTCTGGCCGGCGTGCGGGTACTCGACCTGACCGTGGTGTGGGCCGGCCCGTTCGCCACCTGTGTGCTGGGCGACCTGGGCGCGGACGTGATCCGGATCGACAACCCCTACATCTTCCCCACCGCGACCCGAGGGGTGCTGCCCCGACCGACCAAGGAGATGACGGTCGATCTGGGTGGGATCTTCGGCGGGTTCCCCGACGCCGATCCCGGTGACCGGCCCTGGAACCGGATCGCCCTGTTCAACGCCCACGCCCGCAACAAGCGGAGCGTGACCCTGGACATGCGCACCGACCTCGGCCGGGAGATGTTCATGCGCCTGGTCGACCAGGCCGACCTGATCATCGAGAACAACTCGGTCGACCTGCTCGACAAGCTGGGTGTCGGCTGGGACGAGATCCACGCCCGGAACCCGCGGACGACCATGGTGCGGATGCCGTCGGTCGGCCTCGACGGCCCCTACCGGAACTACCTGGGGTTCGGGGTGAACTTCGAGGCCCTGTGCGGCTTCGGGGTCCTGCGGGGCTACCTCGACGCCGACCTGACCGACAACGAACCGGTGTTTCACATGGACGCGGCTTCGGGCACCGGGGGGGCGCTGGCGGCGATGATGGCCCTGCGCCGTCGCGACCGGACCGGGGTGGGCGAGCTGGTCGAGCTGGCCCAGTCGGAGAACATGATGAACCACATCGGCGAGCTGCTGATCGAGGCGGACTGGACCGGGATCGAGCACGAACGCCTCGGGAACCGGCACCGGACCCGGGCACCGCAGGGCTGCTACCCGTGCCAGGGCGACGATGCCTGGGTGGTGATCTCCGTCGGCGACGACGACGAGTGGGCGGGATTGGGACGGGCGGCCGGCGCCCCCGACTGGGCGTCCGACCCCCGGTTCGCGACCCCGGAGCTCCGCCGTGAACACCACGACGAGCTGGACGATCTCATCGGGGGCTGGACGTCGAGCCTGACCCCGGACAAGGTGTTCCACGCCTGCCAGGCCGAGGGGGTCCCGGCCGGCGCGGTCCTGCACGAGCTGGAGGCACTGGCCGACCCTCATCTCCGGGCCCGGGGCCTGTTCCGCGACAACGGGAACGCCGACACCGGTCCGTACCCGACCCCGACCCATCTCTGGCGTTGGGACGGGCCGGCGCTGCGGTGGGATCCGCTGCCGGTACTGGGGGGCGACAACGAGGTGGTGTGGCGTGAGGTGGCCGGTCTCGACGACGAGGAGATGCAGGCCATGGCCGACGCCGGTCACTTCTCGCCCGACTACCTCGGCCCCGACGGCACCTCCCTGTGACCTGGGCCGACCTGCCGGCGGGAGAGCGGGACACGGCGGCGGCCGCCCGTCGGCTGCTGTCGGCCCTGCTCGGTCATGAGCTGGGCCAGGCGGACCTGGCCACGGTCACCGCCGAGCTCGACGCCCTCACGGCGAGGATCGAGGCGTACCCGGACCGGACCAAGAACGACGTGTTCCGACGTCATCCGGGGATGCAACGGTCCATGACCTTTCTGGACACCGGGGCGTGGCCGGATCCACCCGCCGAGGGGGCCACGGTCCAGTTCGATCCCATCTCCTTCGTAGGCGGCCATCTCAGTCCGCTGACCGCCGGGGCGGTGTACCGCCGCCGTGGGGACGAGGCGACCGCCGAGGTCGTCTTCGACGCCGCCTACGAAGGACCGCCCGGGCGGGCGCACGGTGGGGCGCTCGCCGCGGTGTTCGACGAGGTGATGGGATCGGTGTTCCGGGTCAGGGGCATGGCCTCCGCGTTCACCGGAACCCTGTCGATCCGCTACCTCGCTCCGGCCCCGCTCGGAGCCACCGTGAGCTTCGCGGCCCGGATCGCCGCCACGAACCGGCGGGTCCACCAGATGGAGGCCGAGGCGACCGTCGACGGGGTCACCGTGGCCACGGCGACGGCGGCGTTCATCGAGATGACCGCCGAGCAGGTGCGCGCCGCCTTCACCGGGTGACCCGTGCCGCGTCGGTGATCACCCGGTGCCCGAGCCCGGCGCCACCCGCGGTTCTGACCGTGGATGCTCCAAGAACTCGGAACATCCACGGTCAGAACGGTCAGAACAGGCTGAGGCCAACCGGAGCGGTAGGCTCGGTGAGCGATGATCGTGAGCCTGGAGGAGGCCATCGAGGAGTTCTTCGTGGCCCGGATGCCGAAGAAGCACTCGGCGCACACCCTGGCCGCCTACCGGCGCGACCTCGATGTGATCGCGGACGCGCTCAGCGAAACCACCGGCACCCCGAGATCCGAGTTGGCCGTCAGCCAGCTCGACATTCGCACCCTCCGGCGGGCGTTCGCGGCGGTCTCCCACCAATCGGCGGCCACGGTGGCCCGCACCTGGTCGACCTGGAACCAGCTGTTCAGCTTCCTGGTGGCCGAACAGGCGGTGGCCGGCAATCCGATGGCCGCGGTCGAGAAGCCGCGGGTGCCGCGGGGCCGACCCAAGGCGATCACCGGTGACGACTCGGTGGAGCGCTTGTTGCGGGTGGCGGCCGCCGGCCGGGTCCGGGCCAGGAACCCGTGGCCGGAGCGGGACCTGGCCGTGGTGACCACCCTGCTGGCCTGCGGGCTCCGCCTGGCCGAACTGATCGACCTGCGGATCTCCTCGATCGACGGGCCGGTCGGTGACCGGGTCCTCGGCGTCCGGGGCAAGGGCAACAAGGAGCGGACGGCCCCGCTCGAACCGGAGCTCGAATCGATCCTGGTCGACTACCTGGAGAGCCGTCTCCGCCGGTTCCCGGGGCGGCTCCGGCCCGACGACGCCCTGTTCGTGGCCAACTCGGGCCAACCGTTGCGTCGGGGAGGACTCCAGTATCTCGTGGAGCAGCTGTACCGGGAGGCCGGGATCCGCAGCCGTGTCCCCCGGGGCGCCCTGGTCCACGCTCTGCGCCACACGTTTGCCACCAGCCTGGCCCGCAACGGAGCCAGCGGCGTGGAGCTGCAACGGCTGCTGGGGCACGAATCGTTGGCCACCACCCAGCGCTACATCGACGCGACGGCCCGCGAGGTGCGGGCGGCCGCCCGGAGCAACGACGTCTACCGCAGTCTCGAAAGCCTCGAGCTCACCCCCGACAGCCCCTGACGCCGCCACCACCGGCGAACATGACGGCATCCTGACGCGACGAGGTCGGTTCGGGACCGGATTTTCCCGCCACCACCCGCGACACGCCTGCGGCCTGAGCCGAGCCCGGTAGGGTACGTGTCCGTATGGGTCGCAGGATCGAAGTGGAGCTGACCAGCGCTCGAGACACCGGGTCATGGACCTGGCGGATGGCCGGCGCCCGTCAACCCAAGGGTGAGGTACCGGCAGCGTTGCTCTACGACGGTGCCCAAGTGGGTGACGTGGTGAAGGCCGACGCCGAGTTCCATGTCGACGGGATCGAGATCACCGAGGTGTTCGCTCCCAAGAAGAAGAAGGAACGTACCGATCTGCT
>JBKDZN010000297.1:0-19504 GCA_047971245.1 Acidimicrobiales bacterium | reverse complement strand
CGAGTTCCAGCTGCGGACCGCAGCCGATGTGACCGCGGAGCTCGGGAACATGAAGGGGGCGATGATGAAGATCGGCCAGATGGCCAGCTACCTCGACACCGGCCTGCCCGACACCGTCCGCCAGACCATGGCGTCACTCCAGCACGATGCTCCGCCGATGGCTCCGGAGCTGGCCGCCGAACAGGTGAGGAACGAGCTGGGCGCCGTCCCGGAGCGGCTGTTCCTGGAGTGGGATCCGGTGCCGATCGCCTCGGCCTCGATCGGGCAGGTCCACCGGGCGATCACCGCCAACGGTCGGGCGGTGGCGGTGAAGGTCCAGTACCCCGGGGTGGCCGACGCGGTGGCTGCCGATCTCGGGAACGCCGGTTGGATCTTCGGGGGCTTGGCGGCCATGTTCCCCAGTGTCGACCCGGCACCGATCGTGGCCGAGATCTCCGACCGTCTGGTCGAGGAGCTCGACTATGGCATCGAGGCCACCAACCAGCGGATGTTCCACGGCTACTTCGACGGGCATCCCTTCATCACCGTTCCCGGCGTGGTCGACGACCTGTCGACCACCCGGATCCTGACGACCGACCTGGCCACCGGGGCCCGGTTCTCCGACGTGATCGGCTGGTCGCAGAGCGAGCGGAACCTGGCCGCGGAGACCCTGTTCCGGTTCTCGTTCGGGGCGATCTACCGGCTGCACGCGTTCAACGGTGATCCCCATCCGGGCAACTATCTGTTCGGCCCCGGTGGCCGGGTGACCTTCCTTGACTTCGGCCTGGTGAAGCGGTTCACCGAGGCCGAGACCCAGCTCTTCGCCGACATGATCCGGACCATGGTGGTGGAGCGTGACGCCGCCGCCTTCCGGCGGATCGTGACCGAGGCCGGGATCCTCGCCCCCGACGCCCCGTTCAGTGACGCCGAGGTGGAGGAGTACTTCTCGTACTACTACCGCTATGTCCTCGAGGATGGTCCCGTCACCATCGACACCGAATACGCGGCCGCCGGGTTCGGCCATCTGTTCGACACCAACGGTCCGTATCAGGATCTGATGCGGTTCCTCAACGTGCCCCCGTCGTTCGTGGTGGTGCAACGGATCTCGCTCGGCCTGATGGGCCTGTTCGCCCAGCTGGAGGCGACCGCGAACTGGCGCCGGATCGCGGCCGAGCTGTGGCCGTTCACCTCGAGTCCACCGTCGACCCCGATGGGTCGCGAGATCCTGGCGTGGCGGGAACGGTCGGGCAGCGTGGTCGGCGGGGTCTGAACCGACCGGGGCGTCACCGGGGGCGGCGTGCCGGGGCGGGGCAATGACCGGCCGGGCACTCGTCGGGCCAGGGGCCGTCCCGGCCCACCGCGAGGCGTGGGGCATGGAGGAATCGTTCGGCCACCAGGTCGGCGATCATGGCCACGAGCCTCGGGTCGGTGCCCACGGTCGGCACCCGGTCCCATTTGAGGCCGAGACCGGCCGCGGTTCGGGCAGCCTGGGTGTCGAGATCGAACACGACCTCCATATGGTCGCTGATGAATCCCACCGGCAGGGTCACCACCCGGGTCGCTCCCCGTTCGGCCAGGATCCGCAGATGGTCGTTGATGTCCGGTTCGAGCCAGGGCACCGTGGGTGGTCCGCTGCGGCTCTGGAAGACGGGATCGGGTGTGGCCGGTCGACCGTCCGGATCGACCACCTCGGCCCGTTCCACGACCAGGCGGGTGGTCTCGGCCAGCTGGTCCGGGTATTCGCAGCCGGAAGCCATCGAGACCGGGATGGAGTGGGCGGTGGCGACCAGATGGGTGCCCGGCGGCAGGGTCAGGGGTCCGGTGGTTCCCGGCGCGGCCCCGAGTGCCACCCGGAGGGCGTCGGCCATCGGATCGATGAAACCGGGGTGGTTGTAGAACAGGCGCAACTTGTGCAGGGTGGGGGCGTCGGGCCCGACCGTGGCTCGCGCCGCGGTGATGTCGTCGCGGTACTGGCGGCATCCCGAATAGGAGCCGTAGGCGGAGGTGGCGAACACCACCGCCTCGGTGATCCCCTCCGCGGCCATGCCGGCCACGGTGTCGGCCAGGTAGGGGCGCCAGTTGCGGTTGCCCCAGTACACCGGGAGTGGGATGCCCCGCCGGTGCAGGGCGGGGCCGAGCGCGGCCACCAGGGCCCGCATCTGGTCGTTCAGGGGGGACCGGCCGCCGAAGAGCCGGTACTGCTCCGCCACCTCGGCCAGGCGTTCGTCGGGCACGCCGCGGCCGGCGGTGACAGTGCGGAGGAAGGGCAGCACATCGTCGGGGCCTTCGGGCCCGCCGAAGGCGAGAACGAGCACGGCTCGCCCGCCTTCGGGCGGATCGTCGGCGGTGGTCGGGTCGGTCAACGGTGACGCGGCAATGGGTCGGTGTCGACGGTCAGGCGTCGACGGGTTCGCGCCCGGCGGCCCGGGCTCGGTCGCGGGCCTGGATGACGGCACGCCGGCTGGGGGAACGAGGGGCATAGCCGGCGGCGGCCCGCTCCTCGTCGTTCTCACTGCCCCAGAACCCGTGTTCCCGGTTGAGGCGAGCGGTCTCGCGGCAGGGAACCATCACGGGACAGGACAGGCAGTAGCTGGCGGCGATGGCTTCCCGCTCGACCCGACGTTCGGGTCGTTCGGCGGCAGGGCCGAAGAAGACATGCGTGAGGCCCTTGCACAGGGCCTGGTCCGTCCAACTGTCATCGGTTTCGGGGTGGCGGGTGAATTCGGTGTCCATGCGACCTCCGATGGGGTCGGATGCGGGACTGGCCTGAGACCGTCCCGGATGCGGTGGGGGATCGGTAGGGGTACTGACCAGAAGCGGCCGCACGGACGTTGGGCGGCAGATCGTTTCGGCCAGTGTACGGAAAGCTGAGCGATCGGTCAAAGATGGTTGAAAACGGGGTCCGGCCCGCTGGAAGTACCATGCCCAACCGGCCAGCGGGTCGATCCGTTCCGGGTTCCGGGGGGAATTCTGAGCGACGATTCGGGAAGGATCGGCGGTGACCGCGATGGTCTTGACCCGGAAACCGGGATCGAGGCCCGGGCTGGTGGGGCCGCCGATCGGCGGTCCGCACCGGTGGGTCGGATACCTGGGCCCAGTAGCCTTGATCAGCTCGCCCAACGCCTGGTTAGCGCCGTCGGCCCGG
The DNA here is from genome assembly GCA_047971245.1 of Acidimicrobiales bacterium. Classification (GTDB taxonomy): domain Bacteria; phylum Actinomycetota; class Acidimicrobiia; order Acidimicrobiales; family SZUA-35; genus CADEDH01. The sequence goes on along the minus strand of JBKDZN010000297.1, from coordinate 16,380 downwards.
CGGATCCGTCCCCCGAAGGAGCGATAGATGGCTGGCGCAACCCGGGACGACGAGTTGGCGTCCGAGCAGGCCTGGCTCGACGCGGCCTACGACCATCTCACCGCCATGCAGGACCGGGCCGACGCCATGCTGGCCATCGGGGAGCAGACGGTGCGCGACGCCGACAGTGTCGACGCCCGCGTCGCCCGGTTCCACCTGGCCCGGCGGGTCGAGGCGCTCCATACCGGATCGGGGCCCTTGTGCTTCGGCCGGATCGACGGTGACGACGGGGACCAGTGGTACGTCGGGCGTCGTCATGTCGAGGACGGGTCGGCCCGGCCGGTGGTGGTCGACTGGCGCGCCCCGGTGTCGGCGGCCTTCTACCGGGCCACCGCGATCGATCCGTTGGGCCTGACCCTGCGCCGCCGGTTCATCGCCGAGGACCGCCGTCTCGTCGATCTGCTCGACGAGGACCTGACCGACCCCGAGGCCACCGGTGGCGGTGGTCTGCCCGATCCCCTCCTGGCCGAACTCGAACGGTCGCGGTCGGATCGGATGCACGACATCGTCGCCACCATCGCCGCCGAGCAGGACGAGATCATCCGCGCACCGCTCGAGGCCGTGGTCATCGTCCAGGGCGGCCCGGGCACCGGGAAGACGGCGGTCGGTCTCCACCGGGCCGCCTTCCTCCTCTTCGAGCACCGGGCTGCTCTGGAGGACCAGCGGGTCCTCGTCATCGGCCCCAACCCGGTGTTCCTTCGCTACATCGCCGAGGTCCTGCCGTCCCTGGGAGAGACCGCGGTGTCCCAGTCGACCCTGACGGGGCTGCTGGCCGCCCGCACCCCGGTCCGGGCCGAGGACCCTCCGGAGGTGACGACGCTGAAGGGCCGGGTCGAGATGGCCGAGGTGATCTCGGCGGCCGTCTCGGCCCGGATCCGGCCCCTGCCCGACGGCCTCACCCTCCGGGGCGGTTCGGCCCGGATCCATCTCGACGCCGGGGATCTGGAGGATCTGCAGGCCCGGGTGTTGAGCGGAACCCTGCCGGTGAATCAGGGCCGCGCCGTGTTCCGGCGGCTCATCGTCCAGGAGGCCTGGCGGCGCCACGCGGCCCGGCCCGGGGTCGACGTGGCCGCCGAACCCGTGATCACCGCCGCCTTCCGGGCCGACAATGCCCTCGACGCCGCGGTGGCCAAGATGTGGCCGACCCTCAACCCGGCCGCTGTCGTACGCGACCTGTACCGGTCGCCGGCGAAACTCCGGGCCGCCGCCGCCGGACGGCTCGACCCTGACGACCAGGCCCGGCTGGTCCGCAAGGCCCCCGGGGGGCTGAAAGCGGAGCCGTGGACGGCGGGCGACATCCCCCTGATCGACGAGGCCACGGCCCGGATCGAGGGGGTCCCCGCCAGCTACGGGCATGTGGTGGTGGACGAGGCCCAGGACCTGTCACCCATGGCGTTGCGGATGGCGGCCCGGCGTGCCGCCACCGGCTCGATGACCGTGCTGGGGGATCTGGCCCAGGCCACCGCGCCCGGGGCGCCGGGTTCATGGGAGCTGACCCGGGCGGCCCTGGCCGGTGCCATGGCCGAGCCACCGACCGTGGAGGCTCGGGAGTTGACGGTGGGCTACCGGGTGCCGGCGTCGATCCTGGATGTGGCCAACGCCCTGTTGCCGCAGGCCGCCCCCGGGGTCACGCCGGCCCGGTCGGTGCGCCCCGGCGGCGACCCGCCCCTGGTGCTGGCCGTGGCCGATGACACCGCGTCGCTCGATCACGCCGTGGTCACCGAGGCGGCCGCCCTGCGGGAGCGGACCGAGAGTGTGGCGGTGGTTGCCCCCGCACCGATGCTGGATCGGCTCGAGGCGTCCCTGCGGGCGGCCGGGGTGCCGGCCGAACGGGTCGAGGGACGGGGCCTGCCCGGCCGGGAAGCGGTGGCCCTGCTCGACCCGGCCGGGGTGAAAGGGCTCGAGTTCGACGCGGTGATCGTGGTGGAGCCGGCGGAGATCGTCGAGGCCGAGCACGGGCTGCGCCACCTCTACGTGGCCATGACCCGGGCGGTCCAGCACCTGGGCATCATCCACCGGCGGCCCATGCCGGCCGCCATCGCCTGACCACTCTGGCAGCATGGTCGGATGAACACCGACACGGGTACGGCCCAGCACCGGGTGGTCATCATCGGTTCGGGATTCGGAGGCCTGTTCTCGGCCCAGGCCCTGGCCGATGCCGACGTCGAGGTCACCCTGATCTCCCGGACCACTCACCACCTGTTCCAGCCCCTGCTCTACCAGGTGGCCACCGGCATCCTGTCCGAGGGCGAGATCGCCCCCAGCACCCGCGAGGTGCTCGCCCGTCAGGCCAACGTCCGTCCGATTCTGGGCGATGTGACCTCGATCGATCTGGCCGACCGCACCGTCACCTCGGTCCTGCCCCGGGTGGGCGGGCACCACGAGGCCGATGGCGCAGCGACGGCCACACCGCTCGTCACCCCCTACGACAGCCTGATCGTGGCCACCGGCTCGACGTCGTCGTACTTCGGCAACGACGGGTTCGCCGAGCACGCCCCGGGACTCAAGACCATCGACGACGCCCTCGAGATCCGGGGCCGGATCTTCGGCGCGTTCGAGGTGGCCGAGGTGGCCTCGACCGAGGAGGAAACCGATCGTGCCCTCACGTTCGTGGTCGTCGGTGCGGGACCGACCGGCGTGGAGCTGGCCGGGCAGATCGCCGAGCTGTCGCGGCGGACCTTGAGGCGCGACTTCCGGCGGATCGACGCCGCCTCGGCCCGGGTGGTGTTGCTCGACGCCGCCGACGCGGTGCTCCCCGCGTTCGGGCCCCGGCTGGGTCGCTGGTCGGCGCGGTCGCTGGAGCGCCTCGGGGTGGACGTCCGGCTCGGCACTCGGGTGGTGGCCATCGACGCCGAGGGTCTCGATGTCGTCGATCGCGACGGCGAACCGCACCGGATCGAGGCGCTGACCAAGATCTGGGCCGCCGGCGTGAAGGCCTCCGGGCTCGCCGACCAGTTGGCCGCCCAGTCGGGGTCGTCCCAGGATCGGGCCGGGCGCCTCGAGGTGAACGACGATCTCACCCTGCCCGGGCACCCCGAGGTGTTCGTCGTCGGTGATCTGATCAGCCTCCGGGGCTACCCGGGTGTGGCCCAGCTCGCCATCCAGGGCGGTCGCTACGCGGCCGACCGGATCGTGTGCCGCCTGGAACGGTCCGCCGATGGTGCCACCGGGGCGTCGTCGGGGTCGGGCCCGGCGGAGCCGGCGCGCTTCGAATACCGGGACCGGGGCAGCATGGCCACCATCGCGCGGTTCAGCGCGGTGGCCCGGATGGGCCGGGTCGAGCTGAAGGGCTTCGTCGCCTGGGTGGCCTGGCTGGCGCTCCACCTGGTCTACATCATCGGTTTCAAGAGCCGGGTCACCACCCTGTTGCACTGGACGGTCAGTTTCGTCGGTCGGGGTCGATCCGAGCGGACGGTCACCGAACAGCAGGTGTTCGCCCGCGTCGACTACGACCGGCTCCGGTCCCGTCCGCCCCGGCCCTGAACCCCCATATGGCACCCGGTCGGTACGGTGGTGTCCGGCCGGTACTCGGCCGTCCGTCGAGCGGACACAACGAAACCCGGGAGCGTGGATGGGATCGAGCACGGGCAAGAAGCTGTTGGGGGCCACCGGCGCGGCGTTGGCCGCAGTGGCCGGCTACGACCTGACGCAGAAACGGCACGCCGTTCTCCGCAATTATCCGGTCATCGGGCACCTCCGCTACCTGTTGGAGGACATCCGCCCGGAGATGCAGCAGTACTTCGTGGAACGGAACTGGGACGGCCGTCCCTACAACCGTGACGTCCGCTCGGTCATCTACCAGCGAGCCAAGGGGATCTCGGACGAGAACGCGTTCGGTACCGAGCTCGACGTCGACGAGGTCGGCTACGAGTGGCTGGTCCACTCAGTGTCGCCGGTGGCGGAGCCCGACGAGCCGCCCCGGATCATGGTCGGTGGCCCCGACTGCCGCCGACCGTACTCGATGTCGGTGTTGAACGTGTCGGCCATGAGTTTCGGGGCCCTGTCGGCCAACGCCATCCGAGCCCTCAACAAGGGGGCCGCCATGGGGGGGTTCGCCCACGACACCGGCGAGGGAGGTATCTCCCCGTACCACCTCGAATACGGCGGCGACCTGGTCTGGGAGCTCGGCACCGGCTACTTCGGGGCCCGCACCGCCGGCGGCGGCTTCGACCCCGACCAGTTCGCCGACAAGGCGGCCGATGACCGGGTCAAGTGCGTCTCGCTCAAGCTCAGCCAGGGGGCCAAGCCGGGCATCGGTGGGGTCCTTCCCGGTCCCAAGGTGACCCCCGAGATCGCCGAGATCCGTGGCGTCGCCCAGGGCGAGACGTGTGTGAGCCCACCGTCGCACCGGGTGTTCTCGACCCCGGTCGAACTGATCGAGTTCATTGCCCGGATGCGGGACCTGTCGGGCGGGAAGCCGGCCGGGTTCAAGCTGTGCGTCAGCTCCCGGATCGACGTGCTGGCCATCGTCAAGGCGATGATCCAGGTGGGGGCCACACCCGACTTCATCATTGTCGACGGTTCAGAGGGGGGCACCGGTGCCGCACCCCTCGAGTTCGAGGATCATGTGGGCATGCCGCTCACCCAGGGCCTGATGCTGCTGCACAACGCCCTGGTCGGGGCCGGCCTGCGGGATCAGGTTCGGGTGGCCGCCAGCGGCAAGGTGGCCTCCAGCACCGATGTGGTGAAGCGGATGATCCAGGGGGCCGACTACCTCAACGCGGCCCGGGCCATGATGATGGCGGTCGGCTGCATCCATGCCCAGAAGTGCAACACCGACCATTGCCCGGTGGGGGTGGCGACCCAGAACCCCCGGCGGGCCCGGGCACTCGATGTGCCCAGCAAGGCGGAGCGGGTCAAGAACTACCAGGAGGAGACGGTCCGGGAGGCCATCACGCTCATGGCGGCCATGGGCGTTGCCGATCCCGCCGAGCTCAACCCGCACCTGCTGCGCCGGAACGTGAGCGCCCACCGCAACCGGTCGTACGCCGAGATCCACGAATGGCTCGAACCGGGCCAGTTGCTCCACGAGCCGCCGCCATCATGGGCGGCCGACTGGGCGGCGGCCTCGGCGGACGAGTTCCGGGTCGCCCGGCCGGTGGTCAGCCGCCCTGCGGCTCCGGCGGCCACGGGTCGCCGACCGGGATGACGATCCACCCGACGAGGTAGAGGGCGATACCGAGCCCGGAGGCGAAGGCGAGGAGGACGAAGGCCAAACGGACCAGGGAGACGTCGATCCCGTAGACCTGGGCGATCCCCGAGGCGACCCCGCCGATCATGCCGTCCGGGTCGCGCACCAGTCGACGTGACAGCCACGACGGGCCGGTCCGGCCGGGCGGGGGAGGGGTGGGTACCGGCGTCGGGGCTGGTGCGGCGCGGGTGCCGTCGGTCGGGTTGGTTGGTTCGCTCATGGCCTCATCTTCGTTCGGGTGGCCGCCGGGCGGTATCCGGGATTACCCTGAACCGACCCTGAGCACCGCCTGAGGTGGCTCGGATAGGGCTTCAGATGTCGAGCTGGTCGGCGTCGATCAGGCCGGAGTGTTCGACGATGTAGTCCTTACGGGTGGCAACATCGTTGCCCATCAGGACCGAGAAGAGCTGGGCGGCCCGGCTGGCGGCGACCCCGTCGGTCATCGTCATCCGCTTGAGGACCCTGGTCTCCCGGTTCAGGGTGGTCTCGGCCAGTTCGTCGACGTTCATCTCCCCGAGGCCCTTGAAACGCTTCCATTTTTCCGATCCGATGCCGAGCTCCTCGCTGAGCCGGGCCCGTTCGTGGTCGGAGTAGGCGTAGACGGCGTCACCCCGGTGCTTGACGGCGAACAGTGGCGGCTGGGCGGCGAAGACACGGCCCGCCTCGAGCAGTGGCCGCATGTGGTGGTAGATCAGGGTGAGCAGGAGACAGCGGATGTGGCTGCCGTCGACATCCGCGTCGCACAGGATGATGATCCGCCCGTAGCGGGAGGACTCGAGATCGAAATCGCGGCCCGAGCCGGCTCCGATGGCGGTGATGAGGGCCTTGGCCTCGGCGTTATCGATGACCTGTTTGAGGCTGGCCTTGCCCGCGTTCACCACCTTGCCCCGCAGGGGGAGCACGGCCATGGTGTCGGCGTCGCGACCCTGCTTGGCCGGGCCGGCCGCCGAGTTGCCCTCCACGATGAGCAGTTCGGAGTCGATTCCGTGGCGGCGACAGTCGGCCAGCTTGTCCGGCATGCCGGTGGCCCCGAGGTTGGCCGCCTTCCGGCGGGCCTCGAGCTGCTGTTTCGCCGCCACCCGGCCCAGGACAGCCTGGGTGATCTTCTCCCGAAGGGCGTTGACCTGGGTCTTCTTGCCGCCTCCGGCCATCCAGCTACCGAGCCCGGTCTTGACGGTGTCGTACACCAAGGACTGGACGGCGGGGGTGCCCAGCTCCTGCTTGGTCTGACCCTTGAACTGGGGCTCGGGGAGGGTGACCTTGACCGCCGCCACCAGTCCTTCCTGGATGTCGCTGGGCAGGGCCCGGTCGTTGCCCTGCTTGGCCAGCTTCTTGAGTTTCTTGGTGTCGCCCAGCAGGTCCTCGTTGGCCACCCGGGACAGGGCCCGCTCGAACCCGGCCACGTGGGTGCCGCCATCGGCGGTGGGGATGGTGTTGACGAAGCTGACGATGGTGGCGTCGTATCCCTTCACCCACCGCAGGGCCACGTCGACCGTGCACGGCCGGGTCACGGTGGTGAGGCGACCGTCGACGGGCACCTTCTCCTCGAAGCTGCCCTCGTCGTGGATGGTGACCACGTCGGTGACCGGATCACCGATGCTGAGGTAGTCGACATAGTCGGCCAGGCCTCCGTTGGCCACCAGGGTCTCGGGCTCGGTGCCGGGCCGGCGGCGATCGTGGAGGACCACTTTGAGCCCGGGAACCAGGAAGCAGACGCGGGCCACATGATCCCGGATCTTGGAGTAGTCGAGGCGGGCCTCACTGTCGAAGATCTCCAGGTCGGGCCAGTAGCGAACCCGGGTTCCGCTGCGGTTGGCCGCGATCTTCTTGACCTTGGCCAGTTTCGAACCAGCCTTGAAGGTACCCGAGGCCAGATAGTTGCCGGGGGTGCGTTCGACGAATACCAGCCGGTGGGTTGAGCCGTCGCGGTCGACCTCGGCCACCAGCTTGGTGGCCAGGGCGTTGACCACCGACGCCCCGACGCCGTGGAGGCCCCCGGACGCCGAGTAGGCGCCCGATCCGAACTTGCCGCCGGCGTGGAGCTCGGTGAACACCACCTCCAGGGCGGTACGGCCGTCGGGTTTTCGATCGATGGGGATGCCGCGGCCGTCGTCGGTCACCTCCACCGAACCATCGGCGTGAAGGGTGAGGTCGATGTGACCGGCGTACCCGGCCGCGGCCTCGTCGACGGCATTGTCGAGGATCTCCCACACGAGGTGGTGCAGGCCTTCGCTGCCCGTCCCGCCGATGTACATCCCGGGCCGTTTCCGGACGGCGTCGAGACCTTCCAGGACCTCGATCTTGGACGCGTCGTAGACGTCGTCGGTGCCCCGGCCCGCCGTCCTGGAGCCGGTGCCGGTGCGGCCGGATGTCCTGCGGCCCGTGGTCTTGGTCGGTTTTCCGGTGGTCACGGTCGTGGTCCTCGAAGGGGGGGCTGCGGGTTGGGGGTGGCGGCCCGGCCCGGCCGGGCGGCGATCGGGGTCACCACCGCATCGCCCCCACGGCCAGGATGCGTCGGTCGGTGGCGGTACTGGCCCCGTCACGGCGGCTGGGCCGCAGGGTGAGCGGTGCCGGGGTGGTGTCGGGGCGGGTCGGGGCGTCGGCCTGGCCGACCACGCACATCACCCGTTCCGGAGCGCCCACCCAGGCGTAGTCCAGCCGTTGCTCGGCCCCGAACCTGGTGAGGCGGACCCCGCCCGTGCCCCGGCCCTTGGCGGGAATCTCACTGGTGGCGGTCAGCTTGGCCGTCCCCTGGTCGGTGACGGTGAGGACGGTGGCGGCGTCGGTGGCGACCCCGGCGGTCAGGACCCGGCTCTTGCCCTTCAGGCTCATCCCGGCGACCCCCTTCGCTCCCGGTCCCTGGAGGCTGATGCCGGAGGCCGGGGTGCGTAGCGCCTGGGCGTCGGAGGCGACCAGGATGATGTCGTCGTCGGCGTGCACGGCGACCATGGCCACCACACGGTCGTTGCCGGCCAGGTTGATTACCGTCCGGCCGGTGGCCAGATCGGTCAGGGCGGCCCGGTCGAGCCGTTTGGCCATCCCGGCGGCGGTGACCACCACCACCTCCCCATCGGCGGGCAGGAGCCCGAGCAGGGTGTCGCCACGGTCGAGCTCGAAGGTCTCGGCCGTGGCCTTGCCCCGGCTGCGACCGCCCACCTCGGGGATGTCCAGGGCGGTGACCCGGGCCAGTTTGGCCCCGGAGGTCACGCCGAGAACCGGTTGGTGGGTGGACGTGACGAGCACGGAACCGAGCACATCGTGGCGGGAAGGGCTGTAGCTGCGGGAGGTTCCCTGGGGCTCGCGGCCCACCAGCGCCGATGCGCTCAGGGTGACCACGCAGGGCTCGTCGGGCGCGGCCGGCTCGGGGACGTCGGCGGCTTCGGGGAGTTCGAGCAGGTCGTCGGGCCCGATGATGGTGGTGCGGCGCTCCACCCCGTAGGCCTCGACGATGGCCGCCAGTTCGTTGAGCACGATGGTGCGTTGACGGCGTTCCGAGCCGAGGATCTTCTCCAATGCGGCGATGGTCTGCTCCAGCTCCTGTTTCTCGGCCACCAACTCGTCGTAGGCGAGGGCGGTGAGACGGCGGAGGCGGAGCTCCAAGACGTACTCGGCCTGTTCCTCGCTCAGGCCGAGCTCGGCCATCAGCCGGGAGCGGGCCTCGCCGGAGTCGGCCGACGAGCGGATGATGGCCACCACGGTGTCGATGTGGTCGATGGCGATCAACAGGCCCTCCACCAGGTGGAGGCGGCGGCGGGCCTGATCGAGCCGGTACTGGGAACGGCGCACCACCACATCGAGCCGATGATTGACGTAGTGGAGGCACAGGTCGTACAGGCCGAGGGTCGTGGGGACACCGTCGACCAGGACGACATTGTTGATCCCGAAGGTCTCCTCCAGCGGGGTGAGCCGGTAGAGCTTCTGCAGCAACCGTTGGGGGTCGACCGACGGTTTGGCCTCGATGAGCAGCTTCAGGCCCGACGAGTCGCTCAGGTTCTTCACGTCGGCCACCCCGTCCAGGCGGCCGGCGTTGATCAGCTCCTTGATCTTGCTCACCACCCGCTCCGGGCCCACCATGTACGGCAGTTCGATGACCTCGATGCCTTTGCGGGCCCGGGTGACGTCGACGATCGTCACCTTGGCCCGCATCCGGATCGTGCCCCGGCCGGTCTCGTAGGCCTCGGCGATGCCCTCGTTGATCACGATGCCCCCGGAGGGAAAGTCGGGGCCCGGAACCACGGCCAGGAGCTCGTCGAGGGTGGGGCGGGGCCGCCGTTTGGTCATCACCAGCTCGATGGCCCGGTGGATCTCGACCAGGTTGTGGGTTGGCATGTTGGTGGCCATCCCCACCGCGATGCCCGAGGTGCCGTTGACCAGCAGGTTGGGGAGCAGTGACGGGAGGTAGACCGGTTCGACGGTTTCGCCGTCGTAGGTCTCACGCCAGTCGACGGTGTCCTCGTCGAGTTCGGCCAGCACGTCGAGGGCGGCGGGGGTGAGGCGGCACTCGGTGTAGCGCATGGCGGCCGGTGGGTCGTCGAGGCTGCCGAAGTTGCCCTGGGGGTCGATCAGGGTGACGGGCCGGGTGAAGTCCTGACCCAGCCGGACCAGGGCGTCGTAGATGGCGGAGTCGCCGTGGGGGTGCAGTGAGCCCATCACGTCGCCGACCACATGGGCGCACTTCTTGTGGGGCCGGTCGGGGCGGAGGCCCATCCGGTGCATCGAGTACAGGATCCGGCGCTGTACCGGTTTGAGGCCGTCGCGCACGTCCGGGATGGCCCGAGCGGTGATGACCGACAGCGAATAGGCGAGGAACGAGTCGCTCAGCTCGTCATCGACGGGCACGTCGATCACCTCACGGGCGAAGGGAATGAGATCGCCTGATGCCGTCATGGGCTTGTGGGGTCTCCGATGCGCTGGGGTTCGGTGGGCGAGGCCGGGTGGCCCGGCACCGGTCCAGCCTATCGAACAATCGTTCGTGGTCGGCCGCCGGGATCGGACCACGAATCCGTCCGGGTCACGATGATGTCCGACCGGCGCGCTCCAGGGGTGGACGGTGGTCGGTTCGTCACCACGGACGCGGCTCCGGCTCCGGCCGGGTTCCGCGTGACGGGGCCCTGGTGGACCCCCGGAACCCGACCGGAGCCGGAGTCAGGAGAAGCTGGTGTGGGGAACGGTCAGCGGCGCCGCCGTCGCCGTTGGGCGTCGATCTTCCGGGCGGACTTCACCACGACGTTCAACCTGGCTCCGAGTTGCTCATGGGTGATCGGGGCGTCGAAGTCGAGTTCCGGAGCGAGCGCTTCCAGAATCGCGCTGACGCTGACCCCTTGCTCGGCGGCGAAACCGTGCCAGTGATCGTGCGCGTCGTCGCTGACGTATGCGTGGAGGGCTTTGCGACCGTTGTCATCAGACACTTGGTCCCCTTTATGTTTCTCATGCGGCGGGTTACTGCCTCGGCGTGCCGAGCCAGCGACTGGACTCTAATGCGACTGCAGGTGGTTCTCAACAGCAACCGGCCAATCTGTGGAGTCAGGATGATGCCGCATGATCATCCGTGGACAACGACCGGACGGGGCTGGCTGTGGGGGGCCAAGAGTGGGGTTGCAGCCATCCGAGATTGGCGTCTCTCAACTCCGCAGAAGGTCAGGAGCCTCGTTTTCTAGGAGTTTCATCACTTCGTCAGCCGAGGGGTTGACCAACGAATGGGATCGGAACCGGACCGTGGGCACGGTCTCGTTCCCGTTCGCGATCGAGCGCACGATGGCGGCCGCGGTGTCGTCGGCCCAGATGTTTCGCTTGCTCATGGGGACATTTGCTTGCGTTAGCGCTCGCTCCAGATTGGCGCAGAACCCGCATCCGGGCCGCCAGAAGAACTCGATCGTATCGTCGGGGCTCGGGTCGTGCGGAGGGGTATTGGGTGAGGTTTCGTCGGTCATGCGGTTGGTCACAATCGGGTCGATGGGTGGGCTCATCCGGGCTACTTCGAACGGGGATCTTGCTGGAATGGCGTCAAACCGGACCGTCGTCGTCTTGACGGTCAACGGTGGGGGTTTTGGCCGTTCCGTTTTGACCTGAATCATCGGATGCGGCCGGTTGGGGATGGCCACGGTCGCGATCTGGGGTGGTTGTGGCGTCGGACGGCGCCGTCGTCGGGAGCGGGCTGGTGTCGGTGGCCACCAGCGGGCTGGCGATGACGTCGTGACGTTCCACGTAGGCAGAGATGAAGCCCTGGACCGTGGCCAGGAACGGCAACGCCAGCAGCGCTCCGGTGACGCCGAACATGGCGGTGCCGGCCAGCACGGCGGCAAAAGCGACCGCCGGGTGCATGTCGAGGGTCTGGGCGGTGACGCGTGGTTGGATGACGTAGTTCTCGATCTGCTGGTAGAGCACCACGGCGCCCAGGACCCACAGCGCCTTGAACGGGTCGACCCCGAGGGTGATGAGGATCGGGACGGTCCCGGCGATGTAGGTGCCGATGACGGGGATGAACTGAGAGATCACGCCGACCCAGATCCCCAGGGCCAGGGCGGAAGGAAGGCCGAGGGCGCTGAACACGAGCCAGTGGAATGAGGCCGAGAAGATGGCCAGGATCACCCGCGACGAGATGAAGGCACCGGTCTTGGTGATGGCCAACTCCCACACCCGCAGCACCTCCACCTGGCGGGCCGGAGGCATTAATGAGCACACGGCCCGTCGCATCCTGGGCCCGTCGGCGCTGAAGTAGTAGGTGAACAATGAGATGGTGAGCAGTTGGAACATGACCCCCACCACGGAGGTCCCGACGCTGACCAGGTTGTCCGCCGCGCCGGTCAGGTAACGGGAGACGTCACCGCCGGCCCGCATCTCCTGGATGACGGCGGCGTTGTCGATGACGAGGCCGAACCGTTCCTCCATGAACGAGTCGGCCGAGTTCACGTATTCCGGCAGATCGTTGGCCAGTTCGCGGAGCTGTTCGGCGATCAGGGACCCCATGGCGGTCACGAAGACGCCCAGGAGACCGAACACGAGCACCATCGTGCCCAGACTGGCCATCCCACGGCTGATCCCCCGGCGGTTGAGCCGATCCACCAGGGGCTCCATGGCGAACGAGATGAACAGGGCGAGGGCGACCTGGGTGAGCAGGCCACGGAGGGCCCGCACCGTGGCCAGACTGGCCCACAAGCCGACCAGGATCCCCCACCACAACAGGATCGAGCGTTTCACCCAGGGGGGAATCCGGGTCGATGTCAGCGCGTCGCCGGGCACCGATGAAGCGTAGTCAGCCGAACCGGCCCGATCCGACCGGGGGCGCCGGCCGGGAGGCCGCTTGCGGTCCGGCCGGGCGGGGACGGCCCCACAGGTCGACGGGTGCCAGCAGGCTCTGCAACTGGGTGTCGGTGACGGCGGCCGCGGGCTCACCTTCGACGCCGGCCAGGAGCCGGATGATCGGCTGGCGGGCCCCGGGCTGGTCGAGCAGATCCTGCACACTGATCGTCGGCGAGATCCACTCCGTCGCGTCGGCCGGACGCATCACCTCGCCCACCCGGGTCCAAGCCCGGGCCGGGCCGGACACGGTCGGCGCCGCCGGGGTGGCCAGATAGCCGACCGGGTCGGGACCCCAACGGATGACGGGGTGGACCACTCCCGCCCGGGGCTGCCACCGGTCGAGGTCCTGGAGGGTGGTGGCCTCGCCCATCGCCGGACCGAGGGGCACCGCGATCGTCGCCGCGGTCGTGGTGGCCATCCGCCCGGCCATCACCGAGGCGGCGATCTCCGACCGGGCCACCAGGGCCACCACGCCGCACGAGACGGCGACGACGAGCAGGGTGACCAACACCTGGGCGTCGGCTCCGGTCGACACGGCCCGGAGGGCGGCGCCCAGGGCGAGCACGGTGCCGAGCACTCCGGCCGACAGGCCGACACGGGCCATGGTCAACCCGGCGGCCCAACGGTTGCCCTGGCGGCGCCAGAGGGCGGCGCCGACGATCCGGCCGCCGTCGAGCGGGGCCACCGGGATCATGTTGAACAATCCCATGGCCAGATTGACGGTGGCCAGCATGGCGGCGCCGGAGGCGACCAGCCGGGGGGCGCCGATCTGGTCGACCACCACGGCGAGGGCGCCGGCGCCGAGGGCAATGGCGAAGGTCACCGCCGGTCCCGCAGCGGCGACGCGGGCCTGGACCCCGGGGCTGCCCGGTCCGGGGTGCATCAGGGTGGAGCCGCCGACCGCGGACAGGCCGATGTGTTCGACCGGGACGCCGTGGTTGAGCGCGGTGAGTCCGTGGCCGATCTCGTGGGCCAGAACCGAGATGATCATGAACACCGCGGTGACGGTGGCGGCGGCCAGGATCGCACCCCGGGAGGCGTCGGCCTGGATCCGCCCGAACACATCGGCCAGGAGCGCGACCGCGCCCACCGCCAGCAGCAGTGTGGACCAGTGGACCTCCAGCGGGATCCCGAACACCCGACCCAGCCGGATCGATCCGTGTGTCATCACCGGGTTCTACTATGGTGCACCGCCGGCCGGAGCGGGGCACCGGGCCGAGTCCGACGTCCCGGACGGGCCGAACAGGGGGACGGGCCCGGACGGTCAGCCCTGGCTGGTGCCGTAGTCCTTGAAGGCCACGAGGCCGCCGCCGTCGAGCACGATGTGCTGGCCGGTGATCCACGAACCGGAATCGGCGGCCAGCCAGACCGCGGCGGCCGCGATGTCCTCCGGCTCCCCCAACCGCTTCATCGGGTAGTGCTCGGCGACCTCGGCGCCCCGTTCGCCCTCCCACAGGATCCGGGCGAAGTCGGTCTTGATCAGACCGGGGCAGATGGCGTTGACCCGTACCTGGGGGCCGAGTTCGGCGCCGAGCTGCCGGGTCATCTGGAGCATGGCCGCCTTGGTGAGGTCGTAGACCCCCAGGATCGGGTTGGTGGAGAGCCCACCCACCGAGGAGATGTTGATCACGGCGCCCCCGTGCTCCTGCATCCATGCCTTCCAGGCCAGCTGGGTCCACAGCAGGGGCGCGGTGAGGTTGACCAGGATGGTCTTGTCCCAGCGGGCGAGGTCGACGTCGATCATCGGACCGGCGTAGGGGTTGGTGGCGGCGTTGTTGACCAGGATGTCGAGGCCCCCGAGCTCGGCCACCGTGGCGTCGATGGCCGCCGCGGCCTGATCGGGGTCCCCGGTGTTCGCGACGTGCCACTGGCAGCCGTGACCGATCTCGGCCGCCGTTTCCTCCAGGCTGTCCGGTTTGCGGGACACGATCATAACCCGAGCCCCGGACCCGGCGAATGCGGTGGCGATCGCCTTGCCGATGCCCCGGGATCCCCCGGTCACCAGGGCCACCTTGCCGTCGAGTCGCAGATCCATGGCCCGAGAATCTACCGCCTGGAGCCGGGTCGGTTCGAGCCGGCTCCAGGTCAGTCGTCGATGGGGGGCGGAGCGACGAAGTCGATGAGCTGCTCGACCGCGCCCACCAGTGGCGGGGCCAGATCACGGTAGGAGCGGACCCGTCCCAGCAGCAGGGTCCAGAACTGGCCGGCCGGTCCCGGGAACCCGACCGCGGCGCAGATGCCGGTCTTCCAGTCGGTCCCTTTCGGGATGTGGGGCCAGGCCTCCAGCCCGATGAGGGCGGGGGAGACGGCCTCCCAGATGTCGACGTACGGGTGGCCGGTGATCAGCACATCGGCGTGCGCGGCCTCGGCGGCGATGCGTTGTTCCTTGGTGCCCTCGATCAGATGGTCGAGCAGGATGCCGAGGCGGCGGTCCGGGGTGGGGGCGAACTCGGCCACCACCGCGGCGAGATCGTCGGCCCCGTGGAGCGGTTCGACGACGACCCCTTCGGCTCGCAGATCGTCGCCCCAGACCTTCTCCACCAGTTCCGCGTCGTGCAGGCCCTCCACCATGATCCGGCTGGGGCGGGCCACCCGGGCCCGCCGGTCGGGGGGTGGGATCGAACCCGAGGCGGTCTCGCCGCGGCCCCGTTCGGCTGCCGGGGCCGGGCGGACCAGGGTGACCGTGGCGCCCTCCACCGAGAACGCCCCCGGGGCGACGGGGATGACATGTTCCCGGCCGGATCGGTCCCGGACCGTCACCTGCCGTTCGTTGAACCGGATCACGGCGCCGACCGTGCCGGTGGACCGGTGCCGGACCACCAGGCCGCGTTCAGCGGCCCGTTTGGGCCACCGGCTCGAGGCCGGGCGTCGCCGACCGGGTTCCGCGTCCAGGGGGCCGGAGAGGATGCCGCTCACCGGCGCGACGCTACCCGTCGCCGGCCGGGGATCGGAGCAACCCGTCCACCGGGAGGCCGAGCCGGCGGGCGAACGGCGCCGCCATCAGGCGGTAGCCCAGGTCGCTGGGATGGAACCGGTCGACGGCCAGGCGGGCCTCACCTCCGGGAGCCGGCTCGCTCCACGGATCGACCACGGCCAGCCCCCGCTCCCGGCCGGAGGCCACGACCACCCGGCGGGCCGCCCGGGCTCGTGGCGACGCCCCGGCCGGGAGGCCCACGATCGAGGTCATCGGCAGCCCGTCCACGATCGCCCGGAGATCCCGCCGGAGCCCGGAGGTACTCAGGGTCCAGACCAGGTCATTGGTGCCGACACAGCACACGACGAGGTCGGGGTCCAACCGGCGGGCCGCCGGCAGCTGCCGCTCGATCGCGTCGTCGGCGCGTGCCCCCGACTGCCCCAGGTTGATCGCCCGCCAGCGAGGATCGCGGTGCTCCCGGAGCAGATCGAGCAGGAGGCGGACGTAGCCGCGGCCGGGGGCGGACGCCCCGATCCCGATGGCGGTCGAATCGCCGACCGCCACCAGCAGGGGTCCGGTGGCCCCGACGGCCGCCTGGTTGTTGCCGTTCCACCAGCGGGTGTAGGGCTCGATCTGGTCGGTCACGGCCCGGATCCGTGGGGTCACCGTGGCCAGGATCCGCACCGGCGCGCCGGGGGGTTTGGCCCGGAGCACCGGGACGGTCGGCGGGGACGCGGCCGCGTCGCGTGGTGGGGGGCCGTGCATCGGCCCGGGGAGACTACCCATCGGTCACTATCGTGGCCCACCCCCAGCGTTTCGCCGCCGCGGGCCCGGCCGCTGGGATCGGGTCCGCCCCGGGGCGCGGTCGCGAAACCGCACGCCAGCGCGTTGCGGGAATAATCCGCTACTGTGCGGCGTGACACCGACCGGGAACCGA
>JBKDZN010000296.1:0-24970 GCA_047971245.1 Acidimicrobiales bacterium | reverse complement strand
GGACGATCCCGATCTCGACCTGTCGGTACCCGCCCGGGTCACCAAGGTGGCCGAGACCCCGGGCGGGGTCGATCTGTCCGACGACCGGTACGGGCTGGAGCTGGTGCCCCTCGAGCCGCTGCCGCCCGAGGCGTTGAACGTCAATCTTCGGGTGGCGATACCGGTGTCGAGCAGTGACGGTGAGGTGCTGGTGGCGCCCCTGGCGGCCCTGTCGGCGGGGCCGGACGGCGCGGCCCGGGTCGAGGTGCAGCAGGCGGACGGATCCACCGTGATGGTGTCGGTCCGGACCGGTATCGAGGCCGGGGGGTACGTGGAGATCGCCCCCCTGGCCGGGGCGTTCCTGGAACTCGACGACCGGGTCGTGGTCGGCTCCGACCAGGCCGGCGGGGATTCCGGCGACGACGAGGCCGGCGACGGCGACGATGTCTCGCCGGACGAGGACTCCGGGGACGACGGTGGCGGGTGACGGGCCGTGGACGGCGGGCCCGGTCCTGGAACCGCCGGCGGCCGCCGACCCGAACGACGTTCCCGTCATCGAGTTCAACCAGGTCAGCCGGGTCTTTCCCGGGCCGCCGGTGGTTGAGGCCCTCCGCTCGGCCGACCTGATCGTCGACCGGGGCCAGTACCTGGCGGTGATCGGCCCGTCGGGATCGGGCAAGTCGACCATGCTCAACCTGCTCGGCCTGCTCGACCGGCCCACCTCGGGCCGCTACCGGCTGAACGGTCTGGACACCTCCGAACTCACCGAGGCGGAACGGGCCGGGTTGCGGGCCTCCGAGATCGGGTTCGTGTTCCAGTCGTTCCACCTGCTCGGTTCACGGACCAATGTCGAGAACGTCATGCTGTCCGAGGTGTACCGGCCCGGCGGCGAGGCCGACCGTCGAGAACGTTCGGTGGCCGCCCTCCGGGCGGTCGGCCTGGGCCACCGCCTCGACGGGAACCCGACCACCCTGTCGGGCGGCGAGCGGCAACGGGTGGCGGTGGCGCGAGCCCTGGTGTCGTCCCCCAGCGTGCTGCTGGCCGACGAGCCGACCGGCAACCTCGACACCGCCACCGGGGAGCAGATCATGGAGCTGTTCGGGCAGCTCCACACCGAGGGCCTCACGGTGGTGCGCATCACCCACGACCCGACCGTGGCCCGCCGAGCCGAACGGGTGGTGCGGATCCAGGACGGCATCCTCACCGCGGAGACGGGTGCGGGGGTGGCGGCAGGATCGGGGCGGCGCCGGTGACGTCCCCCACCCCATCGGTTTTCAGCGTCCGGGACCTGACCGCGGAGGTCACGATCGCGCTGACCGCCCGCCCCGGGAGAACCCTGCTCACCGCCCTCGGCACGATCCTCGGTGTGGCCGCCCTGGTGGCCACGCTCGGCCTGGCCAAGACGGCCGGTAACCAGATCGTCTCCCGTTTCGACGAGCTCGAAGCCACCCAGGTGCAGGTCCAACCGGCCGATCGGGGGGGAGCGGTGGGCGGGGGAGGCACCAGTGTGGTCAGCAATGTGATCCCCTGGGACGCCGAGGACCGCCTGATCCGTCTCAACGGGGTGAACGCAGCGGGCACCATCAGCGCCGTCGACATCGGTGAGGAACGGATCCGCTCGGTGCCGGTGGAGGGCATGACCGACCTGAACCTGCCGGTGATCGGGGTGAGCCCCGGCCTGTTCGGGGCGGTCCGGGCGTCGGTGGCCACCGGGCGCCTGTTCGACGCCGGGCACGAGGAACGGGCCGACGACGTCGTGGTGCTCGGTCCGGGCGCGGCCCAGCGGCTGAACATCACCCGGGTCGACAATTCGCCCGCCGTGTTCATCGGCGACCGGTCGTTCGTGGTGATCGGGATCCTGGCCGATGTGGCCCGGCACCCCGAGCTGCTCAACGCCATGGTGGTGCCCATGGCCACCGCCCGGGAGGAGTTCGACGTCGCCGCGGTGGAGGAGGCCGTGATCGATGTCCAGGTCGGAGCGGCCGAACAGGTGGGCAACGAGGCCGCGGTGGCCCTGGTCCCCAACAACCCGGAGCTGCTCGCGGTGGCCGTCCCGCCCGCCCCCCAGCGGGTCAGGTCGGGCGTGGCCGACGACCTCAACGCCCTGTTCCTCGTGCTCGGCGGGGTGTCGTTGCTGGTGGGAGCGATCGGTATCGCCAACGTGACCCTGGTGTCGGTGTTGGAACGGGTGGGCGAGATCGGTCTGCGGCGGGCCCTCGGCGCCACCCGGCGTCATATCGCGGTCCAGTTCATCGCCGAATCGGTGGCGCTCGGTGCCCTCGCCGGCCTGCTCGGCACCAGTCTGGGGATCCTCACCGTTGTCGTGGTGTCGGCCTCCCGTGAGTGGACCCCGGTGCTCGATTCGTGGCTCCCCCTCGCCGCCCCGGTGCTCGGCGCCCTCATCGGCCTGGTCGCCGGCACCTACCCGGCGTGGAAAGCCGCCAGCACCGAGCCCATAGCGGCCCTGCGGGGCGCGGCGTGATCATGCGGCCCTGCGGGGCGCGGCGTGATCATGCGGCCCTGGCGGGGCGCGGCGTGATCGTGCGGCCCTGCGGGGGCGGGGTGGGTCCGGGGTGACCCGGTCGGCACCAGCCGCCCGGCGTCGGTGCGGTAGAGTGACCCCATGGTTGGGTCGCCCACGGCAGGAATATCCGATTCCCCGGCCGGAGCGGCGCCGGCCGATGTGATCGCGGTTGGCGTGGTGGGCGCAGCGGGCCGCATGGGCAGCCTGGTCTGTGCCACGGTGGCCGCCCAGGCCGACCTGAAACTGGTGGCCGAGGTCGATCCGAGTTTCACCGATGACCGGGCCGGCGGCCTCGAGCGCCTGGCCGACGCCGGAGCCGGGGTGGTCGTCGATTTCACCCACCTCGACGCTGCCCGGGCGAATCTCGAGTTCTACGCCGATCACGGCATCCACGCCGTCGTCGGCACCTCCGGGTTCACCGCCGCCGACGTGGACCGGCTCGGCCCCCGCTTCACCCGTTCCAACGGGCTGATCGTGCCCAACTTCGCCATCGGTGCGGTTCTGATGATCCGGTTCGCCGAGCAGGCGGCCCCCTGGTTCGACACCGCGGAGATCATCGAGCTCCATCACGACGGCAAGGTCGACGCCCCCAGTGGTACCGCCATCGGGACAGCCGAGCGGATGGCGTCGGCGCAGGCGGCCTGGGCCGATGATCCGACCACCACCGAGACGATCCCCGGCGCCCGGGGGGCCACCGGCCCGGGGGGGATCCCCATCCACTCGGTCCGGATGCGGGGCCTGACCGCCCACCAGGAGGTCATCCTGGGGACGGTCGGCCAGACCCTCACCCTGCGTCACGACTCGTTCGACCGGGAATCGTTCATGCCCGGCGTGCTGCTGGCCGTCCGTCGTGTTTCCGGCCTGAGCGGCCTGACCGTGGGCCTCGACCAGGTGCTGTTCTGATGGGCCGCCGCCGGGGTCGCTCCGAACCGGATCGTGCCGCCGTTGCGGCCGCACCCCCGCCCCCCACCGGGCGGCCGAGCCCCGGTCCACCGCCGATCGGGTTCGTCAGCCCCCCCTGGACGGCATCGCCGACGGGCGGGGCCCGGGCCAGCTCCATCGATGCCGAGGCCGGTGAGCGGGTGCTGCGACGGGCCATCGAGCTGGCCGAGGCGGCCACCCCGCCCGAGGAGGGGTTCACCGTGGTCACCCTGGCCGCGGTGGCCGCCGAGCTCGACCTCCCCCCGTCTGCCCTGGCCGCGGCGCTGGCCGAGCATCGTGTCGGCGCCGATGCCACCCGGGCCCGATCCGTGCTGGACCGGGTCTTCGGCCCCGGTGTGGTCGCGGTCCGCGAACGCAGCGACCTGCCCGGCGACACGGCCCAGGAGACGATGCGGGCGGTGTTGCGTCGGCGCCACCTGTTGGAGACCGCGGTCGATCCGGACGGCACCGTGGTGGCCCGGCCCCGGCGGGGCATGGTGACAGCCCTGACCCGTGGGGTCCGCACCGTGTCGGGCCGCTCATCGGGACTGGATCGGGTCCGCGAGGTGAAGGGGGCGGCCGTGACCGCGCCCACCGGGGAAACCGCGGTCTGCCTCACCGCCGACGTCCGCGATCAGCGGGTTCAGGCCATCGCCGCCGGGTCGGCGGTGGCGGCCACCGGCGCGGCCGCGGTGTCGGCCGTGGCCCTGGTGGCCACCGCCCCCGTCGCCCTGGTCGGGTTGCCCGTCGCGGTGGCCGGAGGCTGGGCGGTCTCCCGCACCACCCATTGGTACCGGGTCCGGCGGGTCACCGACGAGGTGACGGCCACTGCCGGTCAGGTCGCGTCCGGTCAGACCCCGACGACCCTGCTCGACCGGGTGCTCGGTCAGTCGGCCCCCAGGCCGTCCCCGCCCGCCGGGCCGGTCTCGCCGGCCTGAGCGTCGCCCTCGGCCTCGTCGGGGGTTTCCAGCAGGTCGAGATCGGATCCCGGTCGACGGAATTCGCCGAACACGGTCCACGCCACCGCCACGGCCGACAGGATCAGCAGCGGGGTCCGGTACCGGGCGATCAGGTCGAGCACGGTCTGGATGGGGGAGGAGAACGCGGCGCCGAGGGTGCGTACCAGGACGAGCCGAGCCACCGTGCCGGTGAGGTTGAGGGCGATGAACACCCTGACCCGGACCCCGGTGGCCGCGGCCATGGCGCAGATCAGATTGTTCGGGGCCAGGAAGATCAGGGGATACGAGGCCCGGCGGAACAGGCGCTCACCGTCGCGTACGAGGGGCCCGTAGGTGCGGCTGCGGCGCTCGGTCCAGGCGATGGCCCGATCGCCGTACCACAGGCCGAGGAGGTAGTAGAGCGGGTCGGACACGACGAGCCGGACGAAGCCGACCGTGTAGTAGGCGGCCGCCGACAGCTGGTTGGTGGCCAGGGCCAGGTTGCGGTTGCGGGGATTCAGGGCAATCAGGGCGGCCGGGTACCGGTCGACGATCCCGGCCAGGACGAGGTCACCGAGCAGGGCGGCCGCCTGCGACACGATGACGAAACCGATCACGGTCCGCACGATCCACCGGTCCGGCGGATGACCCCGTTGGAAGATCACAGACCGAGTGTGGCAGCCGATCCCGGCGGTGGCGCACCGGTTGACCGGATTGGCGGCCCGGGTTGCTTGAATCCGGGACGGTAGTGGCCACACTGGTGGGGTGAACCCGGATTGGAGTTTCGCCCGGCGGCCGTTCTGGATCTTCTCCCACCTGTTCGCGGCGACAGTGATCGTGTCGTTCGTGCTGCTCGGCTTCTGGCAGTTGTCCCGCTACCACGAGCGGGCCGACCGCAACGCCCTGATCGAGGCCCGGTCGGGCCCGCCGGGCCTGGTGATCGACGAGGCCCTCGCCCTCCCCGCCGACGAGCGGGATCTCCAGGCGGTCACCGCCACGGGCACGTTCGTGGACGGGGACCTGGCTCGGGTGGCCAACCGAACCATGGATGGTGTCGCCGGGCAGCAGGTGGTGGCCCTGTTCGCCCTCGACGACGGACGGCAGATCCTGGTCAATCGGGGCTTCGTGCCCCTGGAGGAGGAGGACGCGGTGTCCCCGCCGCCGGCCGGATCGGTGACCATCGACGGATGGCTCCAGAACTCCGTCGAGCGGGGCTGGCTCCAGCCGGTGGACGACGGCACGGGCCGGCTCACCCCCCGGTTCAACGTCGCCGACCTGGCCCGCCGGGTCGACGGTGAGGTGGTCGACGTGTGGCTCCGGGAGGCGCCCGGCAGCGAGCCCGCCGATCAGTTCCCGACCGCCATCCCCATGGAAACCCTGGACCGGGGGCCACATCTGTCCTATATGGCTCAGTGGTGGATCTTCGCCACCCTTGGTCTCGTGTTCTACGCTGCCCTGTTGCGCCGCACCGCTCGACGGGGGTCCGGCGCGGTGCCGGTGACCGACGACGAGGCGGATTCGTCGGTGCCCGATCCTCACCCTGCTCCCACCACCGACCATCATGGTGCGTTGCCCTGAACCAGGAGGACACTGATCCGTGTCAGAACTCGATGGCCTGTTGCTCGACATCGACGGTGTACTGGTGGTTTCTTGGGAACCGATCGAGGGAGCGGCCGGCACGCTGGCCGAGCTCCGGCGACGGGACGTGCCGATCCGGTTCGTGACCAACACCACCTCGGCGTCACGCCGTGAGGTGGCCGCTCGCCTCGACCGGGTCGGCATGCCGGTCGCCTCCGAGGAGATCCTGTCCGCCCCGTCGGCCACCGCGGCCTGGATCAAGCGGGAGCGGCCCGGGGCGTCCTGCTACCTCATCAACTCCGGCGACCTGGGCGATGACCTGGCCGACCTCGACCTGGCCCCGGTGGGCGGCGCCGCCGATCTGGTGGTGTTGGGCGGGGCGGGGCCCGAGTTCTCCTACGAGCAGATGAACCACGCCTTGGGCCTGCTCCTCGACGGGGCCGAGCTGGTCGGGATGCACCGCAACCGGTACTGGAAGACCCGTGACGGCTACTCGCTCGACACCGGGGCCTATCTCACCGCCCTCGAGCAGGCGTCGGGGGTGTCGGCCCTGGTGATGGGCAAGCCGTCCCCGGATTTCTTCCTGACCGGGTTGGCCGAACTGGGCCTCCCCGCCCGCCGGGTCGCCATGGTCGGTGACGACATCGAGAACGACGTGCTCGCGGCCCAGGACGTCGGGGTGACCGGGATCCTGGTCCGGACCGGCAAGTACCGGCCGTCCGAGGTCAATGCCCAGCCGGGGGATCCGGATCACGTCATCGAGTCCTTCACCGACCTGGCGGCCTTGCTCTGAACGACGGTCGGGGCGGGGATCACCACGCTCGGGTGTGGGGCGGTTCCCGTCAACTCCAGATGGTCCGCCAGCGGGCGTGGTTGCCGATGGTCTTGGCGTCGTCGGCACTGAGCGTTTTCGGCTGGGACTTGAGGTACAGGCCGAGCTGATCGATGTCGACGACGGGGACCTGATGGTCGCCGGTCGACGCCGCCGACGCGGCCGAAACGACCAGGGGGCTGACCTCGACGTTCATGGCGGTGGCCAGACTGAGCAGCCGGGCGGCGGTGCGGGCCATGGCCAGGGCCTGGCCGGCCTCGTTCTGGTCCGTATCGTCGAAGGCAGCGGTGGCGGCGTCCCGGGGGCGCCGCCGGCGGCGACGTCGTCCGGTGATGATCACGAACGTGCCGCCGGGTCCGATGACGAGATTGTCGATCACCCCGTCCACCAGGGGCACGGAGTGGATCACCGTCCACTCGTCGGGGAGTTTGCCGAGGATCCGGGCCACCCGCTTCTCGTTCTCCACCCGCCGGATCCACCCGACGGCGGGGTCGGCGGGGGTGGACTTGGTCGGCCGGGGGAGGCGGAGGGTGGCCCAGCGTTGGGGGTCGGTCCGCCGGATCCGGTCGATCTGGGCCTGATACGGCTCGCCCGGGCGATTGAGGCCGAGGTTGAGCTTGGCCACGGGAGGCTGGTTGCGGCTGGCCCGATCGGCCACCGACGAGGCCGCGGTCTGGGGCCTGGGCTGGTCCGCGGTCGGGGTCGGCGCCTTGGATTCGACCGGTTCGGTGTCCGACCCGGCCTCCGGGTCGGCACCGGCGGCCGGTGCGGTCGGACCGTCGCCCGGCTCCACTGATTCCGGGAGGGGCAGGGTGACCGGGGGTCGGGCACCGAACGCGGCTGATCGATCGGCCCGGGTCGGAGCCGGGGGAGCGGCGTCCCGCACCGGGAGGTTCAGTTCCGACAGATGCTCCTGCCGCCACTGGTCGGCGGCCTCCAGCACGGCCAGCTTGCAGCGTTCGGTGAGTCCATGGGCGCGACCCTCCCCCAGGGTGGGTGCCGAGCCGATCAGGCCCTGGCCCTCGGCGTAGACCATCAGGCGATCGGTCTCGCCCTCGTGCTGGCGTACCACCTCGACGGTCTTCGGGTCGATCCGGCTCGATGGTGCCAGCAGGTCGCGTAGAACCCCCAGGATCACGGATCGACTGTAGCCCGGGTGGGGTTGCGCCGGTCGGAGGCGCCGCGGCGCCGGCGGTCGCGGTAGGCCTTGGTGTTCACCTTGTTGCCGCAGCGGGCCGTGGTGCACCATCGGCGGGTGCCGGGCCGCGAGTCGTCGTGGAACAGCAGGCTGCAGTGCGGTCCCTCGCAGCGGCGCAGGCGGCCGTCGCCGGCCCCGGCCAGGAGGTCGATGGCGTCCCGGGCGATGACACTGAGCGACGCCGAGGTCTCGGTCCCCGCGGGAGCATCGACCTGTGCCGTGCCGTCGGGGCCGAGGATGGGGTAGGGGGTCGGCTCGGCCGCCCACCGGTTGATGACCGCGGCGGTTTCTGCACCGACGAGGTCGCCGCCGACGAGGGCAGCGGCGCCGTGGTAAATGGCCTCGCGCAGCTCACGGGTGCGCCGGAGGTCGGCTTCGGTCGGTGCCTCGGGCGCGGGCAGGCCGACCGCCTCGAGCCACCGGCGCAGGTCGTCCGGGTTCACCAACAACTCGGTCGGCCACACTGCCCGGTAGCGGACCGTCCAGGTGAGATCGAGCGAGAGCCTCCCGCCGAACGAGAACTCGGCGCTGGGGGGATCGGTCATGGCCGAAGGCTACGAGACGGACAATGAGGTCGTCACGATCAGGCCGTCACGATGAGGGTGGCCTCGATCTCCAGCACGAGGTTCCCTGGCAGCGAAGCGACGCCGACCGCGAGCCGGGTATGGCTGCCGGCGTCGCCGAAGATCTCCACGAGGACGTCGGAGGCGGCGTCGATGACCGATGTGTGCTCGACGAAGTCGGGAGTGGCATTGACCACGCCGAAGAGCCTGGCCACCTGGACCACGGAATCCGGCGAACCCAGGGTGTGGCGGACGGTGGCGAGCAGGTTGACGGCCGCGGCGCGGGCCGCGTCACGACCGTCCGCCGCGGTGAGGTCCTGTCCGCAACGGCCCGTGTGCACCGAGCCGTCGGGCCGGGTACCGAAGTGGCCGCCGACCCACAGCTGGGACCCGTACCGCACTGCGGGCACGTACCGGCCGAAGGCGGGGAGTGGGTCCGGTAGCTCGATGCTCGATTGGGCCAGGCGCCGTTCGGGGGTCGGGGAGGCAGAGGAGCACACACCTCAACTCTAGACAGAGGTTTAACCTATGTCTAGGGTTTGGCGCGAGTTCGCCCGGCCGACTCAGCCGGCGGAGTTCGTCATCCACTCGGTCCCCACCACCCGCAGCAGGTCGAGTTGGTGGGCGGCCGGGGAATCCGGGCACCCAGGCGGTCGCCGTCGGCGCCGGCCCCTCGCGGTCACCCGGCCCGCACCGTGGACTCAGGCGGCCGTTCCGTCGATCTGGATCGACAACCAAACGGTTCGATAGAGCTGGTTAATGCCCCAATTCGCTGGCCAGGAAATACGAATATTGCCCAGTGCATCTGAATCTATTTTCTTGCCAATTCGAACAGGGTCTCCGTACCATGCGGCACGCGGGTGAGGCAATGACCGCCAGCGACAAGTTGATCGAAACCGACCGGGCGACGAACCCTTACCTGGTTCGCGTTGGATTTCGATCACTCGGATAACCCATCTGAGCTGTGCTTTAGTTTCCCCATCGCTCTCGTGCGTGGGCCCATCGTGCTGTCCGACTTGTGGGATTCAAGCCGTGCTGCGCGCCTGGCTCCCGCGCGTCCGCTACGTGATTCCTGACGATCAATATCGAATCGATATCTCTCGTTGGGAGAAGATCATTAGCTCGAGGCCGCCGCATGAATCGCCCAACATCGTCGCCGTTATCAGCCTCCCCGGTGTCTTCGTCGTCCGGATCGTTGCGTGTCGCCCGGACGCAACGACCCGGACCGGGCCGCGGGGATCGGGGCCGGATCGTGGAGCCCAACGGTCGTCTGCTGAGCGGGCATCGGGCCGTCTCCGCACTCATGGCCGGTTTCACGATGCTGGCCATGGCCGCGGCGGGAGCGGTGATCATCGCCGCCGGATGGGGGGGACGCCTCACCGTCGGCGTCGCCATCATCGTGGCGATGGTGGTCCTGGTGTCGCGCGGCCACTTCCGCGTCCGCATGATTCCCGACGTCACCTCGCGGGTCCCACTGATCGGGGGCGCCGTCGCGGTGGGCGTGATGTCGGCCACCGTGGTGACCGACCAGACGTCGGCAGCCGACCCCGGGCCCGGCACGCTCGGGTTGCTCGTGGTCCTGCTCGTCGTCGGTGCCCTGGTGGCCCAGGCTGCGGGAATCCTGGTCGTGCGCGCCCAATGGCGACGTGGTCGGATGCGGGCCTCGGCCCTGATGGTCGGCTCCGGTCCGCTCGCGGCCGAACTGGCGGTCGAGATCGGGGTCCGGCCCGAGTACGGGGTCGACGTCGTCGGCTGCATCACCGCCGACGATCCACCCCTGGCCGGGATGCCGGAACCGTGGTTCGGGCTCGACGCCGACCTCGGCGTCGTCGTCTCGCTCACCGGCGCCGACCGCCTGATCGTGGCCCCGTTCGACAGCCGGACCGACGAGACGCTGGTTCGGGTGGCCCGGTGGGCGACCAGCCGCTCTATCCCGGTGTTCGTGGTCCCCCGGTTCTACAAGATGGGCCTCGGGATGGACTCGATGTCACCGGACCGGGCTCGGGGCTACCCACTGGTTCGGCTCCAGCGGGCCGCCCATCCACGCCTGTCCCTCCTGCTCAAGCGGTGGTTCGACGTGGCGGTGTCCGGGACGATGCTGGTCGTGTTCGCCCCGGTGATGGCCGCGGTGGCCCTGGCCGTCAAGCTCACCAGTGAGGGGCCGGTCCTCTTCGGTCAGGAACGGGTGGGCCGCTACGGCCGGCCCATCGTGGTGTGGAAGTTCCGGTCGATGACGGTCAGCGACCGCGGCGACACCGAATGGACGGCCGCCGCCCGGGTCACCCCGGTCGGGGCGTTGATCCGTCGCCTCAATCTCGACGAGCTGCCCCAGCTGTGGTCCATCGTACGGGGCGACATGTCCCTGGTCGGCCCTCGGCCGGAACGCCCCGCCTTCGTGGCCGAGTTCACCCAGGAGGTGTCCGACTACGACGACCGCCACCGGATGCCGGTCGGGCTGACCGGACTGGCCCAGATCGCCGGTCTCCGGGGCGACACCTCGATCAGCGAACGGGTCAAGTACGACAACCTCTACATCGACCAGTGGTCGTTCGGGACCGATCTGCAGATCCTGGCCAAGACCGTGGTGGCCGTGGTCCGCCAGCACCGCTACGAGCGGGACGCCCGCGAACTCGACCGGGCCCTCGACCGCCGGCTCCAGCCGGCGGAACCGCCGGACGTCGGGGTCTGACCGACCGGGACGTCCGCCGGATCAGGATCAGTGGCCGGTGAGGAGGAGCTCGGCCAGGCCGGGTGATTCGATCTCGACCATGATCGTCGAGGTCCGGTTGGCGGCCAACGCATCGACACTGCCCCACAGAACGGAGCGACCGTCCACCACCACCAGCCGACGGGCCAGGGTGGGTCGGGTCTCGACCTCGACGCCCATCTGCTCAAGGGCCTCCAGGCCGGCCTGGGCGTCCTCGGTCCGGGGCGGCCGGATGGTGGCGGCCACGGTGGTCCGCCGGGCGGCACGGAGCCAGGCCGAACCGAGGGTGCGGACCCGTCGGAGGCCCACGCTGGGCGAGAGCACGTCGACCCGGGACTGGCTCTCGGCCACCAGGGCCTCGAGCCGGTGGTAGCACTCGGCTTTCGGGTGCACCGCGACCAGCTTCAACAGGCCACCCGGGGTGGTCCCGACCGGCGGCCGGTGGCGGCTGATCCGCTGGTCGTCGACCAGGTCGGCGGCGTCGACGGTGCTGGTGGCGCCGTCGTCGGCCTGATCGACCAGGGGCCGGATCGTGTCGGTGTCCGCCGGCCCGACCAGGTACACCCGGCCGGTGGCCAGGGTGAGGGCGGCGGCGAGACGTGCTCCGGCATCACCCCGGTCGCCCCCGGCGTCCGGGCTGTCGCCGTCGGCCGGTGGGGTCTCGGCCGGCCCGAGGTCCGGTTCGGCGTCGACGACGACCACATCGAACCGTTCACCACCCAGGCCGAGCGGGGTGCCGGCCCGGACCCGTGGGGCCAGGTCGAGATCGGCCACCACCGTCTCCAGGCGTCGAGCCTGCCGGGGATCGTCGGCCACCAGGGCGACCGAGCGGTCGCGGTGCAGTTCGGCCAGGCGGATCATCAGGGCCACGGCCAGGGCGCACCGGACGTCGGCGCCCTCGGCGCCCGGCCGGTCGTGTTCCCGCCGCAAGGTGTCGGTGTCGACCACCACCACCTCACCGGCCCCATCGTCGAACGGGGCCGACGCCGCCCGGTCGGTCCACAGCCGTTGGCCGGCGACGGTGTGGTTCAACAGGACCTCGACGGTCGGGCCGTAGTGGAATTGCCTCGACAGGTACACGAAACCGGGCCGGTCGTCCTCCTCGGCCAGTTCCCGGAGCCCGAAGTGCTCGGCCGGGCTGGTGGCCAACCACCGCCAGGCGTCGTCGGAGAGGCCGTCGGAGGAGACGGAGAACCGCCCGGGACGAGGCTCGAGACTCGGGTCCGGTCGTGTCGGATCGGTGAACAGGGTCACCCCCCGGTCGGCCAGGGTCGCGGTGAGCACCAGGAGGGAGAGGTCGATGTCGGTGACCTCGTCGACGACGACCACGTCGAAGCGCCGGCTGTGCACGGCCGGGATGCGGGGGATGGCCGCCACCGGCAGCACGATGACCTTGGCCCCGTTGATGATGCGGGCCACCGCACCTTCGACCGCGGCCTCGAGCTCGGTGCGTTCCGCCCGCAGATCGGAACGGCGGGCCTGCTGGTCGCGGTAGTCGGTGTCGAGCTCGGCCTGGCGTTGGCGGAGGGCTGGGAGCTGGGGGGCGATCGTCTCCATGAGTTCGATGTCGGCCTCGGTGGGTGGTTCGAGCTCGGCGGCCCGGAGTGCCTCCTGGGCCCGATCGATGGCCCCGTCGAGTTCGACCCGGGTGGTGCGGCAGCGATCGAGCTCCTCCCGGGCGGAGTCCTGACGCCGGGTGACGTCCTGCCACCACGACGAGCCGCGGTCGTGGGGTAGCCGGGCCTCCAGCTCGGCCCTGCGGTCGAGGTAAGCGGCGTGGCTGACGGAGAAGGCCGCGTCGGCTTCGAGCCAGCGGGCCTCCCGCCGATCCAGTTCGGTCTGCTCGGTCTCGATCTCGGCGTTGGCCCGGCGCTTCTCCACGAGCCGGTAACCGGGTATGGCCTGCATCCGTTGGACGGCCAGGTCGAGACTCCGCCGGCTGGCCCGGGCGTCCTGGCGTCGCAGTTCGGTCTGGGCCGCGGCTTCGTCGTCCAGCCGGGCCTCGGCGTCGATCCGGCGCCACAGATCGGCCGCCGGTACCTCCAGGTCACCCTCGGCGGTTTCGAGGCGGCTCCGGGCCGCGTCCTCGGTCTCGGCGAGCTGGTCGACCATGCGGGTCAGGCGTTCCAGCTCCGCTCGCACCAGCTCGGCCCGGTGCCGGTTGGCCAGGCGGCGTTGGGCGGCCAGCATGTGGTCGACCCCGCAACGATCCAGGATGGCGCTGACCTCGGCCCATTCGGTCTGGACCGGGTCACGATCCAGCTCGCCCAGTTCGGCCTCGATCTCATCGAGCCGCTGCTGCAGCGGTCGGCGGAATTGGGCCACCAGCGAACTGAGCGACAGGTCGGGGTGGTCGATGAGGTCATCGCTTTGGGCCGGGCCGATCCGCACGACGGTGCCGGTGTCGATGGTGTTGGTGGCCGTGAGCTGCTTCAGGATGTCGTCGAGTGCCTGGTCGTCGTTGGAGGTGAGCAGCATCGAGTCGCCCGAGCGGAGGGCCTTGGCGACGGCCTCGGCGATCGCCGTCGTCCGGCCGGTACCGGGCAGGCTCCATACCCCCTGGAGTCCGTCGCCGAGGACCGCGGCCACGACCCGGCGTTGTTCCTCGGTCAGCTCGGAGGTGCCCGACGAGGGTTCAGGAGCAGGATCGAAGGTCGCGGTCATGACCGCATCGGCCAGCCCGGGCCGGACCTGGTCGGTCAGCAGCTCCAGCACTTCCTGCCAGGTCGCTTCGCTGTCGTCGCCGGCCACCAGCCGACCCGCGGTGAGGTGGGTGGGTTCGGCGATCTCGACGGTCATGAGCGGACCGGTTTTCACGACCCGGACGACCGGGACCAGGGTCGCGTCCGACGGGGCCCCCGGGGCGGTGGGCCCCTCGGCTGGGGGGTCGAACCGGATGCCCAGGCGGCGGTGGCGGAGGGGGTCGAACGACACCGGCGCCACCCCGACGGTGAACCGGGCCGGCGCACCCGGAACGCGGCGTACCGGACCAAGGTCTATGTCGCCGACCGGTGTACCCGAGCTGCTTCGAGCCTGGTCCACCCGCCAACGCAAGGCCTCGATCACCGACGAAAAGGCACGATGGCGTGGCTGGTAGGGCAACGATCCGTCCTCGGGCGGCGATCCGGGAACCTCACGATAGGCCACCGCTTGGCGGCTGACGAAGGGAACGACGGCAACCGGATCGATGGCCGCCCCGGTTCGGGGGACGTGAACGGTGGAGGTCGTGGCCGGGAGGTCGGGAGAACCCCTGGCCGGGAGGCCAAGGGGGGCGAAGGGGCGGAAGCCGATCACGGCGTGTGCTGATGGATGAACGGTGAGCGAACATCCTGGTCGGCGCCCGACGGGCACCGACCAGGATCCGAACTATTCCGCCTCCTCGTCGAGGTCGCAGGTCTCAACGATGTAGGTGCTGAGCTCATCGGCCGCGGTGGAGACCTCGGTGTCGGTGAACATCGTGGTCAACGCGGCCTGGGCGTTGTCCGGGTCGGCTTCGACGTCGGCCTTGGTCTCCTCGAGGGTGCCGAGCACGAGGTCGGCGTTGGCCTGCTGTTCCTCAGGGAAGTCGAAGCCGGAGTACACGTTGATCATCACGTCGAGGAGGGCGGCCGGATCGTCCTGGTACGCCGTGGGGTCGAGGTTGTTGAGCTCCTCCTCACTGGCGGCGGCGTGATCGCAGAAGTCAGCGGAGGCGTTGTCGTCGCCGCAGCCGGCGGCGAGGAGGCCGAGGGCAGCGGCCAGGGTGACGAGGAGGCGAGCAGGGCGTCGGAACATGGCGGATAACCATAGCGGTCCCCGTTGGCCGGGCCGCGCCAGCCGAGCGCTCGGGGTGCCGGTGCCCCGAGCACCGATCAGTTTTCCGGTTGGAGCAGGGAGAAGCTGGCGCCGACGGGATCATGGATCACCGCGATGGTGCCGACCCCGGCCGCGTCGAAGGGCTCCTGGGCCAGGCGGCCACCGGCGTTCTTCACCGCATCGATCGTGGCCGGGAGGTCGGCCGCGAGGAAGTAGACCATCCAGTGGTTGGGCACCATCGGAGGCAGCTCGGCCGGCATGGGCATGATCCCGCCGAGGCCACCGTTGTCGCCCCCGGCGATGAGGGTGTAGGTGCCCGCCGGGCCCATGTCGGCCTCCTCGTAGCTCCAGCCGAAGACCTCGGTGTAGAAGGCCTTGGCCGTGGCCACGTCACGGGTGAGCAGTTCGTTCCACGCGTAGGTGTTCGGTTCGTTGACGATCGCGCTGCCGTGGTGCTCCCCGGCCTGCCAGATGGAGAAGGCGGCTCCCGTCGGGTCGGTGTAGACGCCCATGGTGCCGGCCGCCATCACCGCCATGGCCGGCAGCATCACCGAACCTCCGGCCGCGGTGATGCGGGCCTGTACCGCCTCGGCGTCGTCCACCGCGATATAGCTGTTCCAGGTGGAGGGCATGGCGTCGGCACCGGGGGGAAGGCCTCCCAGGCCAGCCAGGGGTTTCCCGTCCCGCTGGAACTCCACATAGATCCGGTTGCCGTCGTCGTCGAAGCGCTCCTCGGCGTCCCAGCCGAACACCGCCGTATAGAAGGCCATCGAGGTGTCCACGTCGCCCGACATGAGATCGACCCAGCACGGTGTAGCGGCCGGATAGGACGCGAATTCCACCATTGTAGTTCCCCTTCGTCGTCCCGGGAACGACGGCGAACGACAGGTCCGTCGGCGGTCGCCCAGGTCGTGGTCAGGCGGCGAGGTGCGCGCCTTGGCGGCCAATCCTACCGGTCGGTTTCGTCACCGATGCCACACCGGCCGGGCCGGCGCGATCCGGCCGATCAGCCGGTGTTGCGGAGCCCGGCCGCGATCCCGTTGACGCTGAGCAGCAGGGCCCGGGTGGTCCGGCGCACCTGTTGGGCGCTGCGCTGCCGGTCCCGGTCGCGGACCAGCATCTCCACCTGGAGCAGATGGATCGGGTCCAGGTAGGTGTTGCGGACCGTCAGGGTGCGGGCCAGCACCGGCACGTCGGTGAGGAGGCCGCCGTTGAGGGCCTCCACCGCCGCCACGGTGCGGCGGTGCTCGGCGACGATCCGCTCGAACACATGGTGACGGCTCGGATCGACCAGCCGGTCCACATACCGGCCGGCGATGGTCAGGTCGGTCTTGACCAGGGTCATCTCGACGTTGGACAGGAAGGTGGCGAAGAACGGCCACTCGGCGCGCATGTGCCGAAGATCCTCGGCGTACCCGGCCGCCACCACCGTGTCGAGGCCGCTGCCGACCCCGTACCAGCCGGGCACGATCTGCCGGGATTGCATCCAGCCGAACACCCACGGGATCGCCCGGAGATCATCGATCCCCGATGTGGCCCCGGCGCGTCGGGCCGGTCGGGAACCGATGTTGAGCGAGGCCAACTCGTCGACCGGTGTGGCCTCCAGGAAGTACTCGACCAGCCCGTCAGTGGTGATCAGCTCCCGGTAGGCCGCGTAGGCGGCCTCCGACATGTTCTCCATGATCGACGACCATCGCATCTGGAGGGCCGGGTCGAGTACCGATTCCCGATGGGCGACCGACGCCTCGATCAGGGCCGAGAAGCCCAGGTCGAGATTGCGGCGGGCCAGTTCCGGCAGGCCGTACTTGTCGGCGATCACCTCGCCCTGCTCGGTGATTTTGACCTCACCGTCGAGGACCCCGGGTGGTTGGGACAGCAACGCCGCGTTGGTCGGTCCGCCGCCGCGACCCACGGTGCCGCCCCGGCCATGGAACACCCGGATCCGGACCTGGTGGCGTTCACCGAGGCGGCGGACCACCCGTAGGGCCTTGTGGATCTCCCATTGGGACGTGGTGATCCCCCCGTCCTTGTTGGAATCGGAGTAGCCGACCATGATCTCCAGCCGGTCGCCGCGCCGCCGGATCAGCTCCCGGAACGGGCGGCACGACAGCAGACCGTCGACGGTGGCCTCCAGGGACCGGAGGTCATCGATGGTCTCGAACAGGGGAACGATGTCGAGCCGGGCAACCCGGTGGGGGAGATCGATCAGGCCGACCTCGCGGGCCAGGACCGCGGCGGCGAGGATGTCGTCGACCCCCCGGGTCATCGACACGATGTAGCTCTCTACCACCGCGTCGCCGTAGCGGTCCATGGCCAGACGCAGGGTTCGGAACAGGTCGAGGGCGTCGGCGTCGGGGACCGGAGCCCCCGGCGGGGCCAGGGGGCGGCGGCTACCCAGTTCGGCGGTCAGCAGCTCGATCCGGGCGGCGGGGTCGTCGGTCGGATAGGCGACGCCGGTGGCCGCGAACAGGCGGTTGAGGCTCTCGTGGTGCCGGGTGGCGTGTTCACGGATGTCCAGGGTGGCGAGATGAAAGCCGAACGTGGCCAGCAGCGACCGGACCCGGCGCAGGCGACCCTCCGCGATCCGTTCGCCCCGGGCGGCGGCCAGGGAATCGGCGGCCAGTTGCAGGTCGGCGGCCAGATCGTCGGGACGGGCGTAGGCGTACACGGCCGGTGGGTTGTCGAGGGCCCCCTCCAGACGCCGGCGGGCCACCGAGATGAGCATCCGGTAGGGCTCGGCCCGGGTGACCGGGGAGAACGACCGGAACAGGACGGGGAAGATGTGTTCGTAGTGGTCGAGGGCGGCGGT
The DNA here is from genome assembly GCA_047971245.1 of Acidimicrobiales bacterium. Lineage (GTDB taxonomy): Bacteria > Actinomycetota > Acidimicrobiia > Acidimicrobiales > SZUA-35 > CADEDH01. The sequence continues at coordinate 7,126 of JBKDZN010000296.1, read as the reverse complement.
CAGCTCCGGGCCGGCCGGCTCGATCCGGGCCGAGGTCGAAAGCTCACGGCTGAGCTCGTCCATCTCGTCCAGGAGGAAGCGGATCGCCCGGGCCCGCTGAGCCTCGATCACCTCGAGGGTGACGACCGGTGTGACGGACGGATTCCCGTCCCGGTCGCCCCCGACCCACGAGCCGAACCGGATCGCCGGGTGGGTCACGTCCACGGTGGTCCCGAGGTCCTCCAGGGCCAGGTTGATGTCGTCCAGCAGTTCGGGGAGGCCCTGGTGGCCGAGTTGTTCCAGGTAGTAGAAGATCGCCTGGGCCTCGTCGTACGGGGTCGGCTTGTCGCTGCGGATCTCGTCGGCCTGCCACAGGCCGTCGATGATCTCGTCGATCCGGCGGTCGATGTGGCGCCGGTCGTTGGGCCCGGCCAGCGGGCGATCCTCCAGCAGACGGGAGATCTGGGCCGTCTTGTCGAGCACGGTGCGGCGGGAGGCCTCGGTGGGGTGGGCGGTGAACACCGGCCGGAAGTCGGCCCGGGCCACGACATCGGCGATCGCCGAGGGCTCGGTCCCTCCGGCCAGGAGGCGGGCCACCGTCTCGGGGAATCGACCCTGGTCCTCCGGGCTCACGCTGAGCTCCTCCACCCGATGGACCTGCTCGGCCACATTGGCCAGGTGGAAGTAGAGGGTGAAGGCCCGGACGAGCTGGATGGCGGTGACCTCGTCGAGGCGGCCGAGGATGGCGGCCAGATCGGGTCCGGCGGCGTCGCCGGGCCGGCCCCGCAGTTCCCGGGCCCGCAGCCGAACCTGTTCCACCATGTCGAGGAAGCCGTCGTCCACCTGACGCACCAGGCTGGCCCCGAGCTGGCGACCCAGCCGGCTGACGTCGGCCCGTAATGCCTGGTCCCGCTGGGCCGCGGCGCGTGCCGTATCCGCCGCCGGGGCGGGGTCCGCCCGGTGTTCGGGGCCGGTGGAGGAGCCGTTGATCGAACCCGTGGCCGACCCGGAAGGGGGCGAGCCGGCCGAACGTCCTTCGGTCATCGGATCATCCTAAGCGTCTCGACCCGGCCCGGAGACGGCCGGCCCGCCCCGCCGGTTTCGGCCCGGTGAACATCGGCTGTCGGCGTCGGCGCGGCGAAGCCCGGGGCGCCGACGGTCCGGTCGGTCAGTACCCGATCCGGCGGCGAAACGCGCTGACCGGTTCGACCTCCGCCCACGCCGGGAGTCGGGCTCGGAGCCCCTTGTCGGATGAGATCACCACGACCCGCTCCGACCCGGCCGGTCCGGCGCCGGTGAGATCGACGATGACGTCGTCCGCGGCGTCCCGGCCCCGCCGTTCCGCCACCACGATCCGCAAGTTGCCACCACTGAGGGCCACGGTGCCGTCGTCGACGGGCTGGTCGAAGACGAGGATCACCTCGTCGTCATGGCCGCGGCACCATGCGGCCACCGTTTGGGCGAGGCGGTCGGCGGCCCGCGGGCGGTTGTTCCACCACCCGTCGGGCCGGGAGCCGAACACATTGGTGCCGTCGATCAGCCAGCGGGTCACCGGACGAGCCGCAGCCCTCGACCCGAGAACCCCGCTGCCGACCCGGTTGAGCTCAGATCCGCTCCACGATGGTGGCGGTGCCCATGCCACCGCCGGTGCACATCGCCACCAGGCCGGTCTGGAGGTCTCGCCGTTCCAACTCGTCGATGACGGTGCCGGTCAGCATCGAGCCGGTCGCCCCGATGGGGTGGCCGAGGGCGATGGCGCCCCCGTTGACGTTGACCTTCTCCCGGTCGAAACCGGTGTCGGCCAGGAAGCGGAGCACCACCGAGGCGAACGCCTCGTTCACCTCCACGAGATCGATGTCGTCGATGGTCATGCCCGCCTTGTCGAGGCAGCGGAGGGCGGCCGGGCCGGGGGCGGTCAGCATGATCAGCGGCTCATCGGCAGCCACCGCGGTCATCACGACCCGGGCCCGAGGCGTGAGGCCGTGCGCCCGGGCGTAGGCGGGGGAGGAGACCAGCACGGCCCCGGCCCCGTCGACCACGCCCGAGGAGTTGCCGGCATGGTGCATGTGGGTGAGCTCGATGCCCGGGTACTTCTGGGCGATCATCTCCCGCATCGTCAGATCGGACTGCTCCATCTTGTGGTCGTCCATCTTGGGGAAGCTGGGGTTCAACCCGGCGAGCACCTCGGCGGTGGTCTCGGGACGGGGGTATTCGTCGTGGTCGAGGGCGACGGTGCCGTCGTCGTTCAGGATGGTGATCAGGCTCCGCTCGAAGCGGCCCTCGTCGATGGCCACCTTGGCCCGCTGCTGGCTGATCAGGCCCACCTCGTCGCACTGTTCCCGGGTCCAGCCGTCGACCGCCGAGATCAGGTCGGCCGACAGGCCCTGGGGCACCTGGGGGTGGGTGGCGAGGAGGTGTTCGTTGTTGGCGTGGAAACCGTCGGTCCCGTTGCGGGCCGGTCGGCTCATCGACTCCACCCCGCAGCCCACCACCAGGTCCTGGTGGCCGGCGCCGACGCCCATGGCCGCGAAGCTGACCGCCTGCTGGCCGGAACCGCAGAACCGGTTGAGGGTCACACCGGGAACGGTGATCGGCCAACCGGCGTCGAGCAGGGCCATCCGGCCGATGTCGTGGGCGTGGTCGCCGGCGTGGGAACCGTTCCCGGTGACCACGTCCTCCACGTCCACGGTGTCGATCCCCGTCCGCTCGGCCAGGCCGTTCAGGACCTGGCCCAACACCTTCTGGGGATGCAGGTGCGAGAGGGCGCCCTTGCCGGGTTTGCCGATCCCTCGTGGGGAGCGGACAGCGTCAATGATCCACGCGTCGTTGGCCATGGGCGTGAAGCGTAGGCCCCGATCCAACCGGGGAACGAAACGGGCACCGGGGCGCGGACGAACCCGGACCGCCACGCTCTGGCCATGGCGTCCCCCGGGTTGTAGCGTGCGTCACATGAGCGAGGGTGGGCCAGTCGAGGACACCTCGACCGGTGTCGAGGACACATTGACCGCTCCGGTGGATGGCGCCAAGACCGCCAACTTCTCGGGGATCGAGGTCGCCATGGCGAGTTTCGGCGATGCCCGGATCAAACGACTGATCTACGGCGTCGGGGGCCGCTGGTCGACCCATGTCAAACCGAATGTCGGTACCGAATGGTGCGAACACGCCCACGTCGGTTACCTGGCGCGAGGCCACTTCGTCGGCGAATATGCCGACGGATCCACCTTCGACTACACCGCCCCGGCGTTCATCGCCGTCGACCCGGGCCACGATTCCTGGGTCGAGGGCGACACCGAGGTGGTGCTGATCCAGTTCGACTTCGAAGGTGACACGGTGGAACGGCTCGGGTTGCATCCTCGTTCCGGCGTCGACGGATCCTGAACCTGCCGTCACCGCCGGCCGGGGCGATCAGGGGCTCGGTGGCGTCCGTCCCATCAGCATCGGGGTGGGTGCGGTCTCGATCACCACGGCCCCGATCACCGGCGCCGACCGGGACAGACGTTGCACGGCCCGACGCACGGCCCGGCCCCGCGTCCGATTGGTCATGACACTGACCACCACCACATCGGCCGTCTCGGCCAGGCGGGCGGCGTCGTCGCCGTCGAGGATGGGCGGGGTGTCGATGAGGATCGTGTGGCAGAACGGGCGGAGCTGATCAACCAGTTCGTCGAGGTCGGGTGAATCGAGCAGGTCGAGCGAGCTGCGGCCGGGCGGGAGGGTGCCCGCCGGCAGGCTGACCAGGTGGGCCCGGCGGCGCACCCGGTGCAGGCAGTGTTCGACGGCCACGTCGTTGGTGCCGAGATAGTCGGCCAGACCGGGTCCGGGCGGGGCCCCGAGGGCGGCGGCGAGCTGGGGGCGGCGCAGGTCACCGTCGATGACCAGCACATTGTGTCCCCGGCCGGCGAGAACGACCGACAACCTGGCGGCCAGGGAGGTGCGACCCTCGCCCGAGCGGGCGCTGCTGACCGCCACCACCTGGCAGGCCTCCGGATCGTCGCGCCGGCGGTCGAGCTGGTCAGCCACATCGTCGAGCCGGTTGGCCAGGGCCGACCCCGGGGGGACGGAGACCGGTAGCCACTGGGTGGACACGCCGGGGAGGCGCCCGAGGGGATCGAGGCCGGTGGTCGGCTCCACCTCGCCGGCGGAGCCGACCCGGTCGTCGAAGGCGGCGGCTGCGGCCACCGACAGGCCGGCCAGGACCAGCCCGGCCAACAGGCCGAAGGCGGCGTAGCCGACCGATCCTGTCGATGCCGGCTCGGTCGGCTCGATGGCCGAGACGGCCAGCGACGCCCCCGGTGCCGCACCGTCGTAGGCGGTGAACCCGGCCTGAGCCCGGGCCAGCTCGGCCATCACCGTGCCGCTCATCAGGTCGACCCGGTCGACCTGGGCTTGGACGGTGTCCCGCCGTGCGGTGAGGGTCGAGTCGTCGGGCGCGGCGGCCAGGGCCCGCTCGGCGTCGGCGAGCTCGACACCGAGGCGGTCGCGTTCGGTCTCGAGCCGGGCCAGGCCGGCCTCGTTGGCCGCCGCATGGGCCCGGAGCTCGTTCACATCGAGGCGGTGCCGGGCGGCCACATAGGTTTCGGCCCAGCCCTGGGCGGTGGCGGCGGCTCCCTCTGCGGTTCGGGATGCTGCGGTGAACCGGAGGGTGCTGGGGACCTCGGCCCCGGGATCGTCGACCGTGATCTCGACCGGATCGGAAGAGGCAGCCGTCCGGGCTGCCTCGAGCCGGAAATCGCCGGTGCCGACATAGGCCATTTCGGCGGTGACCGTTCGGTCCGAGGCGAGGGTCCCGCCGTCCGGGAACAGTGACGCCGAAGCGGGCGTGCGGAGCAGCACCGTGGCCGACGACTCGTAGCGCACCGGGGTGAGGGCCCGGACCGCCAGGGCGATCACGACCGGGAGGATCAGCGCGAGGGTGGCCACCCACCACCAGCGGATGAGGATCTGGCGGCGACCTTCCGGCGTCGAGGCCCGCCAGGCCAGCAGTCGCCACCACCGTTCCCGCCCGTCCGCCTCGCCCGGCCCCTGGTCGTCGGGCCCGTGCCTCAGTGATGGCTCGATCGGCCCGCCCGGGGCCGGCGACGGGCGGAGCTCGTCGGAGGCGGGCCCGGTGAGGTCGAGGTCGAAGTCGGCGGGGCCGTTGAGGTCGGCGTCGGCGTCGGTGTCGGTGAGGTCGACGTCGGCGCCGATGACGTGGGCGTCGATGAGGTCGGTGTCGGTGAGGTCGACGTCGGCATCGATGACGTCGGGGTCGATGAGGTCGGTGTCGGTGAGGTCGACGTCGGCGCCGATGACGTGGGGGTTGATGAGGTCGGTGTCGGTGGGGCCGAGGTCGGTGTCGGTGAGGTCGAGGTCGGTGTCGACGACGTCGGGGTCGACGAGGCCGAGGTTCGCTCCGGTGGGGTCGGGATCGGTGTCGACGACATCGGGGTCGGCGAGGTCGAGGTCCGCTTCGTCGGGGTCGGCGAGATCGGTCGGGCCGTCATGCGCCGCGATCGGGAGCTCACCACCGCCGCCGGTGGCCTGGTGGTGGCCGGTGGCCGGCTCCCGGTCGACATCCTCGCGGTCGTCCGGGTTGACCAGGTCGGTGGCGGTCCGGTCCGGTGTCCCGGGCCACGGCTCCTCGGTCTGATCGAAGGCCGGCCAGGCGTCTTCCCGCCAGCCCGGTTCGGTCCCGGCAACCCCGAGGGCGACCGCAGGAGGCCCGACGGTGGCCGTGTCGGTGGAGGCCCGATCGACGGCGTCCCGGTCCCACGGCGAATGGGGGTCATCGGGCGGGTCCCAGCCCCTCGCCCAGTCGGCGAGGGTCGGGGCGGACCTCGGCGGTTCCAGGCCGTCGGGGGCGCGGTGGGCCGCCGACGGTCCCGCGGTCGGCTCCGTTGCGGTGGCGATCAGGTCCTGGCCGCCGTGATCGGCCCCGGTGGGGTGATCGGTGATCACCCGGCCCAGATCGAGGACGTCCCGCTCGCCGACGTCAGGCGGGTCGGGATCCCACTCGTCCGCACGGCGTTCGTCTGCACCGCGTGCGTCCGCGCCGCGTTCCTCCGCACGGCGAGCCTCGCCCCTGTGCGCTTCGGCCCTGTCTTCTGTGCTGCTGTCTTCTTCGGAGCGGTCGTCGCCGGCCGTGTCCGACTGGGCCGTGTCCGACTGGGCTGTGTCGGTCTCCGGCCCGATCGGCTCGATACCGGCCGGTGCCTCGACGCCGGCCGCTTCGGCCCCGGTTCCCTCGGTACCGTCCGCCGTGGCCGCGTCCGGTCGAGCAGGCTCACCCTGTTCCCGGTCGTTGTCGGCCGTCCTGGTGCCGTCCCCGGTCTCCTCGGCGTGGTGGTGCTGATGGCCGTGGTCGGGACGTCCCGGGTCGACACCGTCCCGAGACGAATAGCGCCGGTCGGCGTCCCGAAGGTCGCGATGGTGGTCGGGCGCGAACGGGGGCGTGCCCTCGGTGAGATCGACGTAGACGATGGCTTCGGTCGGGACCTCGGCCCCGGCCCGGGCGTGGTCGTCGGGGTCGTGGCCATCCTGGCGACCGGGACGGTCATCGTGTGGCCCTGCCTCCCGGTCCCGGGGCACCGGCCGCCGGTCGGGTTCGTCGTCCGCTTCGATGCTGGGGTCTGGTTCGGTGCTGGGGGTAGGAGGGTCGCTGGGCCCGGGGGTCGGCGGGGGCACAGCGCCGGGAGCCGTCACCTCGACGGCCGTCCCGGCCCCGGCGGGTGGCCGCGACCGGCGGCCGGTGCGCGGGGGCTCGTAGGGGCGGATGAACGACGGCCGATCACGATCCGGCTCGCCCCACAGATCGGGAATCGACGGTTCGACGGGGTCGGCGGTGGCCGATGGGTCGGTGCCGGCCGGGTCCGGCCCGGGTTCGGGCGCGTCGGTGCCACCGGACGGCCCGGCGGCGGCGGGCTCGGTGGATGGGCGGCGGGAGGGGAAGGGGGAAACGTACGTCACGACGGACCTCGAAGCGCGGCAGTTGGTGGGAACCAGCTCGGCGTTCTGCCCGCGACCGCGATGACGCGGTGCTCCGACCCAGGGGTGAGCCTAGCGTCCGTGAGGGACGTGCAGCTAGGGAGTTTGACGTGAATTCCCTAGCCACAAGGGTCGCGACGGAACAACCAAGGTCACCATCGATCCCGGTCGAGCCCCGCCGGCG
>JBKDZN010000295.1:0-8687 GCA_047971245.1 Acidimicrobiales bacterium | reverse complement strand
GCCGAGGAACTGCGCCAGACCCGCAACGCCCAGCTGTCCACCTATGTGGCGAGCATGATCGTGCTCGACGCGGTCGAGCGGACCGGTCTGGCCCCGGCGTTCCACGCCGGACACAGCCTCGGGGAGTACTCGGCGCTCACCGGCGCCGGGGTCCTCTCGTTCGCCGACGGGGTCCGCCTGGTCACCGAGCGCGGCAACGCCATGCAGGCGGCGGCGGATCACCGCGCCGGCACCATGGCCGTGGTGCTCGGGTTGGACGACGAGGCGGTCGCCGGCGCCTGCGAGGCCGGCGGCGGCGAGGTCTGGGTGGCCAACAGCAACGCCCCGGGTCAGGTCGTGGTGGCCGGCGACCCCGGAGCGATCGACGAGCTCAAGGGAGCCCTGGCCGACCTCGGGGCCAAGCGGGTCATGCCGATCCAGGTCGGCGGGGCGTTCCACACCCCGTTCATGGCGCCGGCCCGGGAGCAGTTGGCCAAGGCCATCGGAAGCGCCGACCTGCGTGACGCCGTCCGCCCGGTCTACGCCAACGTCGACGCCGCCCCCCACGTGGCCGGGGCCGAATGGGCCGACCTGCTGTCGGCCCAGCTGACGGCCCCGGTGAGGTGGCGGGAGACCCTGGCCGACATGGTCGAGGCCGGGGTGACGGTGTTCGTCGAGCTCGGCCCCGGTTCGGTTCTGACCGGTCTGGCCAAGCGGTCCGCCAAGGGAACCCGGGCGATCGGGGTCGACTCCCCGGCCAAGGCCGACGAGCTCGTCGCCGAACTGGGCGGGACGAGCGAACGCCGGGCCGAGGCCGAGGGCGAGACGCTCTACGCCGCGGAACGGCTCGTGGTCAGCCCCCTCACCGGTGTGTTCCAACCCAACGCCGAACTGGCCACCGGCGCCGACATCGAACGCGGCCAGGTGGTGGGCACGGTCAACGGCACCGAGGTCCGCTCGGTGTTCGCCGGCGCCCTCGCGGGCCTGCTGGCCATGGCCGGGGAGCGGGTCAACGTCTCCCAGCCCCTGGCCTGGCTGCGCACCGCCACCATCGGGCTGTGATGACCGACCGACAACCGGCGCCGGCCACCCCCCGCGTCGCGTTCGTGACCGGCGGCACCCGGGGCATCGGCCTGGCCGTGGCCCGACGCCTCGCCAGCCAGGGTCACCGGGTCGCCATCGGTTCCCGCACCGAGCCGGACCACACCGACGACGACCTGTTGTGGGTCCCACTCGACATCGCCGACCAGGGATCGGTCGACGCCGCCTACGCCACGGTGACCGAACGGCTCGGCTCACCCGGCATCGTGGTCGCCAACGCCGGCATCACCCGCGACACCCTGGTGCTGAGGATGTCGGAAGACGACTTCACCACGGTGGTCGACGTCAACCTCAACGGCGCGTTCCGCACCGCCAAGGCCGCCCTGCGACCGATGATGAAGGCCCGCTGGGGCCGGATCGTGTTCATCTCGTCGGTGGTGGCCGGCCTGGGTCAGGTCGGTCAGGCCAACTACTCGGCCGCCAAGTCCGGCCTCGGCGGGCTCGCCCGCTCCCTGGCCCGTGAGTACGCCAGCCGTGGAATCACCGTCAACTTGGTCGCTCCCGGCCCGATCGACACCGACATGCTGGCCGAGATCGGCGACGACGGTGTGGCGGCGATGGTCGAGCAGGTACCGGTCGGCCGGGTCGGCACTGCGGACGAAGTGGCTGGTGCGGTGGCCTATCTGTGCTCCGAGGACGCCGCCTACGTGACCGGGGTGACCCTCGGCGTCGACGGCGGTCTGGGGATGAGACCGTGAGGCGCGGCCGCGATCTCGCTAGGTTGTGCCGGCCGGTGCTCGGTCTGCGACACCGGACACCCGATCCTTCCGGTTTGCTGTTTGGGCGGCGGCCGGGCGTTACTGGTCTCAGGAGGACCGAGCATGAGTGATGACAGTTTCGAACAGTTCAAGAAGTGCGCGGTCGAGGTCCTGTCCGACGTCGATCCGGCCCAGATCACCCGTGAGGCCCGATTCGCCGAGGATCTCGACGCCGACAGTCTCGACCTGGTCGAGCTGGTGATGGCGCTCGAGGAGGAGTTCGGGGTGTCGGTCGAGGAAGAGGAGCTCGAGAACATCGACACCGTCGGCGCCGCCTACGACCTGGTGATGAGCAAGCGCTGATGACTCGACCCGTCGCCGCCGTCACCGGTATCGGCGTCGTTGCCCCCTGCGGCATCGGCGCCGACGCCTTCTGGCAGGGGCTGCTGACCCCGCCGGCCGACGGCCGGCAACGGGGTGTCGACGAGTGGGACCCGAGCCCCTGGATCCCGAACTCGAAAGAGGCTCGACGCACTGATCGGTTCGCCCAGATGGCCATCGCCGCCGCCGCCCTGGCGGTGGAGCAGGCCGGCGAGATCGACGCCGACCCGAGCCGGAGCGGCGTGATCATCGGCACCGGGATCGGGGGTATCGGCACCCTCGAGGACCAGATCGTCATCCGGGCCGAGAAGGGAGAGCGACGGGTATCACCGTTCCTGGTCCCGATGATGATGCCGAACGCGGCGGCCGCCGCCGTTTCGATGCGGCACGGCTTCCAGGGCCCGTGCGAGGCCACGGTGACCGCGTGCGCAGCCGGAACCCACTCGCTGGGCAACGCCCTGCGCCTGATCACCTCAGGGCGGTGCGATGTGGTGCTCGCCGGCGGTAGCGAGGCCCCGTTCACCCCCACCGCCCTGGCCGGGTTCGGCAACATGACCGCCCTGTCCTCCAGCGGCCACTCGATGCCGTTCGACGAGCGTCGTGACGGCTTCGTGATCGCCGAGGGCGCGGCGGTGCTGGTGCTCGAATCGCTCGACCGGGCCCTGGCCCGGGGGGCCACCCCTCTGGCCGTCCTCCTGGGCGCCGCGAGCACGGCCGATGCCCACCACATCACCGCCCCCGCCCCCGGCGGCAGCGGTGCGGTCCGGTGCATGGAGCTGGCGATCGCCGACGCCGGCCTCGAACCGGACGACATCGTCCACATCAACGCCCACGGCACGTCGACCCCGCTGAACGACATGGCCGAGGCGGAGGCGATGGCCAAGGTGTTCGGCACCGCCGACGGACCGGCCGTCACGTCCACCAAGGGCGTCACCGGCCATGCGCTCGGTGCGGCTGGTGCCCTGGAGGCGGCGGCCGTGGTGCTGTCGATGCAGAACCGGCTGATCCCGCCCACGATGGGCCTCGAACAACGTGATCCGGCCATGCCGGCTATCGATTTCGTCGTGGGTGAGGCTCGGGCCTGGGAGCCCGGCCCGTCACTGTCGAACAGTTTCGGGTTCGGCGGCCACAACGGCTCGGTGGTGATCGCTCCGGCCCCCTGACCCTGGTCCTGCGCCCTGACCCGGTCGGGTCAGCGGTCGACGAGCACGAACAGCAGCTCGGCCTGGACGGCCGGTTCACCGTCGACGCTGGCCAGACCGGTGCCCTTGCCCGCCCGCGCACTGAGACGGCTCATGCTGACCTCGAGGTCGAGCCGGTCCCCGGGCACGACCTGACGGCGGAACCTCACCTTGTCGACCCCGCCGAACAGGGGGAGCTGACGCTCGAACCTCGGGTCGGCCAGCACCGAACAGGCCCCCACCTGGGCCAGGGCCTCGAGCATGAGAACCCCGGGCAAGGTGGGACGCCCCGGGAAGTGACCGGCGAAGAAGTCCTCCTCGCCGGTGAGATCCCACCAGCCGGCCGCCCCCTTCCCCGGGGCGAGCGACACCAGGCCGGTGACCAGCAGGAACGGGGGCCGGTGCGGGAGCAGGTCCTCGGGGGCCGGGAGATCGGTCGGGCCGGCGCCGCCGGCCGCCGTGTCGTTGGCCAGGTACACGGGGGCTGCTGCGGAGAAGGGGTGCATCGGGACGACAACCTCGGTGATCGGGCGTGATGGAACCGGGCCGAGGGTAGCAACCCGGCCCGACCAGTCGGGCCACCGTCCTCGATGGCCGGATCGGGTGGTGACCGGGGTCCGGGACAGGGCCTGGTTACCCTGACCCCGTGGGCGCCGTTCGACGTACAACCAGACGCACCACCAAGGGCGAGGTGACCCGGCGGGTCATGCTGGAGGCGGCCACCACCGTGTTCCTGCGCAAGGGACTGTTCGACGCCCGGATCGCCGACATCGCCGCCGAGGCGTCCATGTCGAAAGCCGCGTTCTACCGTCACTTCTCCTCCAAGTCCGAGGTGCTGGCCGAGGTGATGACCCAGGCCAAGGACCAGTCGATGGCCGCCCTGGCCTCCCGCGACGGCGCCGAGTCCGACGGGCCGCTGTTCGTTCGGCTCGCCCACGCCAACCGGCGGTACGTGGCCGCCTACCGGGACTACGCGGATGTCATCCGCCTCGTGGAGCAACAACTCGCGGTCGACGACGCCGTCCGGGCCGTCCGCCGGGACTGGCAGCCCGACTTCATACGGCCCCTGTTCGACCGCCTGTCACGCCACCAGGCGGGTGGCCGGGTCGCCCCCGAGGTCGATCTCGGTGAGGCGGTCCCCGCCCTGACCGCCACGGTCGACAACCTCTCGTACGTGACGTTCGTCCTTCGCGGCCTCGACACCATGCCGGACCGGCTGCTGGACGCCATCGACAGGGTGTGGGGCACTGTGCTGGGGCTGCCGTGGTCCCGGCACGACCTGGCCACGGTCCGGCCCGAACCGGCCGGAGCCGGGGTCGATCCGGCCCCGGCGGCGCGCCAGAGCCCCGGCGACGACACCGCCGGGCCGGGTCCCGGACCCGCTTCCCCGGGGGTGGAGGCCACCCGGGTCCAGTTGTTAGGCACGGCACGGGCCGTGTTCGAGAAGGTCGGCTACCTCGACGCCCGGGTGGCCGACATCACCGCCGGGGCCGGCGTGGCCCACGGCACCTTCTACAACTACTTCCAGTCCCGGTTCGACATCTTCGCCGCCCTCACCGTGAACCTGGTCGACGACTACCTGGCCACGATCCACGCGCCACCGGAGCACCCGTCGATCAGCACACTCGGGCACGACCTGCGGCACGCCATCGCCTACTACCGCGACAACCTGCCGTTCATCGTGGTGGCCGAGCAGTTCGCCACCATCGACCCGGACTGTGCCGCGGTCCGCCTCCGGGTTCGCGCCACCCTGACCGGCCGGCTCCGGGCGGTGATCGTCGCCCTCCAGCAAGCGGGCCGGGCCGACGTACGCCTGGATGCCGAGGCGACGGCCGAGGTGCTGATCTCGATGTTCGACCGCTCCATGTTCGAATGGCATGTGCTGGGGGTACCCGCCGACGTCAACGCCGGGGAGGCCTACCTCCCGACGGTGTGGCGACGGGCCCTCATGCCGCCGACCCCGCCCGGCGGCGGCGCCGATTCGACCGTCTCAGCCGGCGGCGGGCCGCCTCGACGGGATCGAGTGAATCCCGCAGGGAGTCACCCAGGGTGTTGAAGGCCAGCACGGTCAGGGCGATGGCGATCCCCGGCAGGTACACCGCGTTGGGGGCCTGATAGATGAACTGGGCGGCCCGGCGCAGCATCACCCCCCAGCTCGGCTGCGGGTTCTGTACCCCGAGCCCGAGGAACGAGAGGCTGGCCTCGGCCAGCAGGGCGAGGCCCATCATCAGGGTGGCCTGGATGACCACGGGTTGGATGGCATTGGGCACGACATGGCGGACGATCACCCGGGTGTTCGAGCTGCCGTAGGTCAGGGCCGCCTCCACATACGACCGGCTCCGCACCGACAGCACCTGGCCCCGCATGATCCGGGCGATGCTGGGGGAGAACACCACACCCACCGCCACCATGGCGTTGACCAGGCCCGGACCGAGCGCCGCGGTGACCCCGATGGCCAGCACGATGCTGGGGAAGGCGAGGAGGGTGTCGGCCACCCGCATCAGGGCCGAATCCACCCAACCGCCCCGGAACCCGGCGATCAGGCCGATCGGCACCCCCACCACCACGGCCACCACCACCGCGATCACGCTGGCCAGCAGGGAGACCCGGCCGCCGTAGACCAGGCGGCTCCACACGTCACGCCCCACGTCGTCGGTACCCAACCAGTGCTCGGCCGACGGTCCCTGCAGGACTGCGGTGACACTCTGCTCGTTGGGGGGATGGGTGGTCACCAGTGGGGCGGCCACGGCCAGGACGGTGACCAGGATCAGGAACGATGTGGCCAGACGGGCCCGGGTGTTGCCCCACAGCCACTCCCGGATCAGGTGCTCGTCGGCCGAGGCCCGGCTCATCGGCTGATCCTCGGATCGACCATCCGGTAGGAGAGGTCGATCAGGAAGCTGGTGGCCACCACGATCACCACCATGACCAGCACCACCCCCTGCACCAGGGGGACGTCGTGCTGGCGGGTGGCGTTGACGACCAGGGTGCCCAGCCCCGAGATCCCGAAGACGGCCTCGATGACCACCGTGGCCCCCAGGAACCGGTTGACCTGCAGGCCGAGGATGGTCAGCAGGGGTACGGCGCAGTTCCGCAGGGCGTGACGCCAGATCAACGACCGTTCCGAGATCCCCTTGGCCCGCAGGGTGCGGACATGGTCGGAGGCCAGCTCCTCGATCATGGCCGCCCGGAGCTGGCGGGTGACTTCCGCCGCCCCCACCAGGCCGATGGCCACCGCCGGGAGCACCGTGTACCGCCATGACTCGATGACGCCCGAGCTCATCCCCCGGAATCCGGTGGCGGGGAACACCGGGTACCGGAGGGCGAACACCGAGACCAGGACCAGCCCCAGCCAGAAGCTGGGCATGGCCACCCCGGCGGTCGACGCCGACGACACCGCCCCGTCGACCGGGGTGTTGGCCCGCTTGGCCGACAGCACCCCGGCCGGGATGCCGATCACGGTGGCCACCAGCATCCCACCGACCACGATCTGCAGGGTCGGCGGGAAGGTCCGGGCGATCGCCTCCCCCACCCCCTCCCGGGAGTGGATGGACGACCCGAGGTCGCCGCCGAGCACGCCGGAGAGCCAATGCCAGTACTGGACGAGGATCGGGTCGTTCAGCCCGAGCTCGGCCCGGATGAGGGCCAGCTGCTCCGGCGTGGCCTGCTCCCCGGCCATGGTCACCGCCGGATCGCCGGGAACCAGCTTGACCAGGAGGAACACCATGAACGTGGCCAACAACAGGGTGATCAGCAGGGCCCCGATCCGGGACAGCACGGCACGGAGCACCGCTCAGCCCTCCTGATTCCAGATGAACGACAGGTCGGGCTTGCCGTAGAGGTTCGGGGTCACCCCACCAATGCGCGGGTAGTAGGCGATGATGTCGGCCTGATGGATCAGGGGAAGGACCAGGGCGTCCTCCTGGCTGATCCGGATGACGTCCTCGAAGGCGCCGGCCCGTTCGTCCTGGTCGGTGCTGGCCCCCGCCGCATCGAGGGCCTCGGCCATGCCCGGCGCCCCGTAGTGCCCGGCGTTGTAGAAGGCGTCGGCGCCGAACACGCTGAGGGCGGTCTGGCTCGGATCCGGCCGGCCGGTCCACGCCGCGCAGTACAGGTCGTAGGTGAGATCCTCGAAGAAGGTGGAGGTGGCCGCGCCGACCTCCATCAGCTCGAAGGTCATGTCGATACCGACCTCGGCCAGCTGGGCCTGGATGATCTCGTTCTTGCGGGCCTGCCCGGCGGCGTCATAGGCGACCGCGGTGATGGTCACCCCGTCGCCGTACCCGGCGTCGGCCAGCAGCTGGCGGGCCTTGTCCTGGTCGAAGGCGAAGTACCCCTCGCGGGCCTCGGCGTAGGCCCAGTAGCCGGGTGGGTAGATCTCGTTGGCAGGCTCGGCGGTGCCGAACACGTAGAGCTGGTTGAGGGCGTCACGGTTGATGGCGTACGCCGCCGCGGCCCGGGCGTCCGGGTTGTCGAACGGGGGCCGGCTGAAGTTGAAGTAGCAGAGGTCGGTGAACAGCGACGGGTTCTGCACCACCACCAGCGACGGGTTCGCCTCCAGGTTCTCCACGTCGGTGGGCGACACCCGGAGCTCGATGTCGGCCTCCCCGGCCAGTAGGGCGTTGACGGCGGTCTGCTGGTCGTTGATGTAGCGGAACGTCAGACCGTCCAGGTATGGCAGACCGTCCTGCCAGTAGTCCTGGTTCTTCTCCATCACCAACCGGTCGTTGGGCAGCCATTCGACGAACCTGAACGGCCCGGTCCCCACCGGGTTGCGGCTCAGGTCGTCGCCGTAGGCCTCGATCGCGGCCGGTGAGACCATCATGCCCGGCCGGTCGGCCAGGATCAGCAACAGGGACGCATCGTCCCGGTTCATGTGGATGGTCACCTCGAGGTCGCCGGTGGCCTCCACCGACTCGATCATCGACACGTCGGCCTTCACCGTCGACCCGTCCGCGCTCACCGCCCGTTCCAGGTTGGTGACCACGGCGGCGGCGTCGAACGGGGTCCCGTCGTGGAACGTAACCCCCTCCTGCAGGGTCAGGACCAGAGTCCGGGGGTCCGGGTAGTCCCAGGCGGTGGCCAGGCCAGGGAGGGCCTCCAGGGTGGCGGGCTCGAAGTTGATGAGCCGGTCGTACAGGGGATAGAGCGACACATGGTCGCCGCCGGAACCCCCCGTGACCGGATCGAGCGACGACGGGTTCGCCTGGTGGATGATCGTCGCGGTCCCGCCGGACACCGGGTCGCCCTGGGCCTCGGGGGTCGAGATCGACGTGCCCGGCCCCTCGGCCGTTGCGCCGTCCCCACCGGTGGCGGTGCCGTCCGACCCCGAGGACCCGCAGGCCGC
>JBKDZN010000294.1:0-11373 GCA_047971245.1 Acidimicrobiales bacterium | reverse complement strand
GCCATCATGGTGGCCAACACCCAGATCGACGCGGACTGATCCGGCGCCGGCCGCCGATCACGGTGACGGCGGCGGCGGCAACGGCTCGCCCTCGGGCACCGGCGGCCGCCCACCACCCGCCAGGTCCTCGAGTTCGACCCTCCGCCAGCCGATGCTCCACCACACCTGGCCCCGGGGGTCGCCGGTCCAGCGGTAGCGGCCGCTGGCCGGATGCCAGGCGAACGACCCGTCACCGGCTGCGATCAGCTCGACGGTGTCATGCGTTTCGACGTCGAACAGGGTGGTCCGGCCGCTCCCGTCGCCCACCGCCAGCCGACCTCCGTCGGGCGACCACGCAGCGGCCCGAACCGGCCAGGAGAACCGACCGACCACTCGACCGACCACCGTGGGACTTCGGCGCCGCCACCACCGCCCAGTGGGCCGCTCGCCACCCGTGGACCCGCTGGCCGCCGGCGGCGGGAGGTCCCATACCCGCACCGTCCCATCGCGGCTGGCGGTGGCGAGGCGGGTGTGGGACCCGGCCACCGGGGCCACCATCACCACCCTGGCCCTCCCCGAGGAGGCGCGCACCGTAGCTGGGACGCTGGGGGCCTTGCCGTTGGCTACGGAAACCGGGTCGGCGTGTTCACCCTGGTCTGAGGGCCACCGGTCGCCCACCGGCGAACACGGCCACCCTCCACCAGGGGCTGGCGGTCACATGTCGACAACGCGGATCCAGTCGACCTCGAAGGTGGCACCGTCACCGGCGAGGGCGCCGGGGGCCAGCGGGCCCGGATTGCCGCCGAGGGCCATGTTGATCTTGATCTCGTTGATCGGCTGGTTGAACGGCGCCGGGTAGCCCTGCAGAGTCTGGGCGGTGTCCACCGCCTGGACCTCACTGCCGTCCATGAACCAGCGCAACTTGCCGCCGGTGCCGTACTCGAAGCGGATCACGTGCCAGCTGTCGCTGAACCGGTCACCGTAGATCTCCCGGTTGGTCTTGCCGTGGCTGCCGTCCGGCTTGGCGTAGTGGATGCTGTAGACCGACCGCTGCGGGCTGCGGGCCGTCATGACCTCGAGATAGTCGATCTCACCGGCCCGGGGCCAGCCGCCGGAACCGAATCCGGACGACCACACGGCCGGCCAGAGACCGCCCTGATCGTTGGCGTCCCCGGGGGTGAGTTTGGCCCGGAACTCGATGGCCTGGCCGGGGGACAGTGACAGCCCGCGGCTGCGGACCATGCCCGAGGTGACCTGACGGACCGAGCCGTTCGGGCAGGTGACCGTCTGCCGGCGGGCCCGCAGGATGAGCCGACCGCTGTCGACCGAGACATTGTCCGGCGTGTAGCACTGGAGCTCGTTGTTGCCGTCGCCGTAGGTGGAGTGCTCCGGCGCCCACCGGCTGGTGTCGAGCCGATCGAAGTTGTCGGACCAGACCACGGTGTCGGAGCCTCCCGGCGGCGGTGCCGCACTCGATGACGGAGCCGCACTGCTCGATGGCGCCGCACTGCTCGATGGCGCCGCACTCGACGACGGCGCAGCACTCGACGACGGCGCAGCGCTGCTCGATGGTGCCGCACTCGACGACGGAGCCGCACTGCTTGACGGCGCGGCGCTGCTTGACGGCGCGGCACTGCTCGACGGAGCCGCACTCGACGACGGAGCCGCGCTGCTCGATGGTGCCGCACTCGACGACGGGGCCCCGCTGGTCGAGGACGACGGGGCGGTCGACGAGCTCGGGCTCGCTGCACCGGCGCCGCCGGAGGTGTCCGAGCTCGGCGGCGCGTCTGCCTCGGTCGAGGCGGGGGTGCTCGTGGGCAAACCGCCAGAAGGAGACGAGGTCGACGGGGAACCGGTGGATCCGTCCGACGTCGGCTCGTCGGGCTGCGTCACGGGAGGCGCGGTGGTGCTGGGCGTGGCCGGAAGCGACCAGCGGCCGCGGCCACGGTTGGCCGATCGCGGCCCACGATTGGAGGACCGGCGCGAACTGACGCTGGTGTCGGTCCCCTCGGCCGCGCCGGCCGAGTCGCTCGAGGCGGCGGCCGCCTCAGTGGCCTCGGTGGTGGAGGACGACCGCCGGGACTGGCGCGCCGTCCGATCACGCGAGGCCCGCTCCGAACGGTTGGATGACCGAGTCGTGGTCACCGTCGCCTCAGCGTTCGGCGGGATCGTGGGCAGAGCAGGCGCCTCGGCGGCCGGGAGGCCTGTGGAGGACGGTGAGGCCGCTCCGGCGTCGGTAACCACCCCGTCCTGCGCATCATCCCCGGCCGAGGTGGTTGATGTGTCGTCGGCGGTCGGTTCGTTTTCGGCCGGTTCGTCGCTCGCCTCGTCCCCGGCCATCGTGGCCGGCGACGAGGTGGATGCCGTTTCCTCCCCATCGCTGTCGACGGCCGGGCCACCGGCCGCCGGGGCCAGCGCCAGCTGTTCGCCGGCCTCCACCTCACTGGGGGACGGGTCATCGGCGGAGAGCCGGAGGGCGACGGCGGTGACGAACAACCCCATCACCCCAGCCCCGATCATCCAGGCCCAGCGGCGTCGGTACGGGTTCGGGGGTGGTTCCGGCGCCATGGGCACGAACGCCATCGGCGGCTCGGTGGGGTCGTAACCGGCGGGAGGGGCGGGGTCGGTGCCGGGGACCGGGTCAAGGGGAAGCGCCATGATTCTCGACTCTTTTGGGGGCTTGGGAGCGGATGAGCGCGGCGGGCGGTCACATCCAGCGGCTACGTGACCCTGGGGAAGTCAACCCTGCCCGCAATCATTTCGCAACACTTCGGCCGCGAAACCGCGCGGTACGACGCCAAAACGCAGTCTCGCCATCGGCTACCGAAACCCCGTCGATCAGCCCCGAAACGCCTCGGAGCCCGGCCTCGATGGGCCGGGCTCCGGTGGGACGGGATGAGGGATTCAGGGCGTCGGGACGGCCCGAATCGCGGGCCGGTCCGGGCCAACGCCGGTTCAGCGGCGGCTCAGGATCCGCAGCACGTACCAGAACAGCATCATCAGCGAGGCGAAGAGCGCAGCTGCGGCGCCCACGTACGCCCACTCGGGGTAGTTCCGGAGGATCGACTGGGTCTGGTAGAGGATCGTCGCCCCGGCCAGGGCCACCATGGCGAGACTGAACATGATGCCGAGCTCGAAGCTGAACAGCGCTCCGATGACGATCAGGGCGATGGCGGCCAGTGAACCCCAGATGATCAGGGGGCGGAGGAACGACAGGTCCTTGCGGGTGGTGAAGGCCACCACGGTCAACGCCGCGAATCCGGCGATGGTGATCACGGCCGCCATGCCCACCGTGGTGGTGCCGCCGTCCTGGTTGAACACCAGGTAGAGGAAGGGGGCGAAAATCACGGCCTCGAGCAGGGCGTAGCCGAACAGGCCGAGGTACTGGGCCCGGGAACTGGTCAGATCATGGGACTTGGCCGCGGCCAGGTTCCCCAACACCATGAACCCGCCCATGAACGCCAACCAACCGATGCCCCCGGTCCGGGCGAGCAGGTTCAGGAGGCCCTCGGCGGCGCCGGTGGTGAACATGACGGCTTCGATCGCGATGAAGGCGGCGACGGCCAGAACCAGATGCTGATACACCTTGACCAGGAAGGCGGAGCGGGTGTTCTCGTCGGTCTGGCTGACCGGAATGTAGGCCGCTGACGGGCCTGGGGTGGCGTGGGCCATGGTTGGTGTGCTCTCCTCGGAGGAACGGTTCGGCGCGACCGGTGTCGGCCGAGCCCGCTCGCAGATGTTCCGGCTCCCATTCTGCCACGGGGCGGCGGCACCACCGCATCAGGACCGGGGCAGGCACCGGGGACGGATCGGCGTCACGATCCCCGTTTCGGGGCACCCGCACCCAACAGGTGGCCCACCAGGCGATCGGCCACCGCCATGGTGGCCAGCTGGGGTGTGGCCGCCGGGATGGCCGGATGGGCCGATGCGTCCACCACCGTCACCCCCCTCCAGCCCCGCGGCCGCCCGGCGGCGTCGAGCCCACCGGTCTCTCCCGGCCCGGCGGGGAGGGTCGCCGCCGGATGGAACACCGGGCCGGGGTGGGCCGACAACCAGGCGAGCTGTCCGACCGGGCCGAGCCCCTCCCACCACTGCTGCCACCGACCGGCGGCCCCGGTCGTCGCCGGCGAGAACCGGTCACGGTCGACCACGGGATCGAGCTCCGACCGGTCGAGCAGGACCGCCGCCCGGCTCACGCCCCAGCGCAGCCGATCGAGGTCGTCCCCCCTCGACCCCACGTCGGTGGGCACCGTGGCCAGGGTGACCCCGGCCCCGTCGGCGCGCTCGTCGTACTCGATCGTGGCCGCCGGATGACCGGGGTCGGCCACCATCACCACCAGGGCGCCCCAGGCGCGACCCCCGTCGGGTCCGGTGTGGTCCATCACCAGGGTGATGATGTCGGCGGTCGGCCGCCGGCCGGTCGCCCATCGCAGCACCGCGGTCACCGGGGGGCTGGGCTCGGCGCCGATCCGGGCCGCCGGCCGCAACGGCACGGCCAGCACGGCGGCCGGGTGATCCCACACCGGCCGGGACCGGTCCGACGGCAGGACCCCCGACCGGACGAGGAGTCCCGGGGTGCGGAGGGCACCGGCGGCCACAACCACCTGCCGGCCGGACAGCACGGTCCCGTCGTCCAGCTCGACCCCGGTCACCCGACGCCCGGACACGGCCAGGCGACGGACCGTTCGGCCCAACCAGCCGTCCACCACCGGTCCCGAGGCGGCGACCGGGTCGGCACCGGCGCCACCCGCGGGCACGACCCGGACGCCGAGGGCGTCGAACGGGGTGATCCGGCCGGCCGGACCGGCGAACAGGGCCGCGGGGGCGGAGGTCCACGGGCCGGGGTCCACGCTCGAGGCGGCTCGTCCCCGCCCGTCGTCGGCGGCAGCCGACGCCAACGCGGCCCGGCCCAGCGGACCCGGCGAGGCCACGGCGTTGGGCCACGCCGCCCACAGCTCCCCCATCGAGCGGGCCACCGCCTCCCACGCCCAGTCCTCCCCCACCGCGGCCCACGGCGCATACGTGAGGGGTTCCCCGGTCATGGCGACCAGGGCGTTGACGGCGCCGCCACCGCCCAGACCCCGACCCTGGTGGTAGCGGTGCGACAACCCGTCGGCCCCCACCAGCCGGTCCGGCCAGGCCCGGCCCGGGGCGTCGACCGCACCCAGGGTCTCGAAGGAGGAGACGACGGGGTCGGGTTCGGCGGCTCCGGGCCCGGCCTCGACCAGGGCCACCCGCCACCCGGCGGCGGCGAGGCGGGCCGCGGCCACGCTCCCGGCCGCACCGGCGCCGACCACCACCGCGTCGTAGTGACGGGTGCCCGACTGCACCCTCATCGGAACGACGGGGCGACCTCGGTGATGATCCGATCGAGGGTGTCCCGGGCGGCGCCGGCCCCGCCCATCACGAAATCGGGCACGATGACCTCGTCCACCCCGACCTCGGCCCAGGCGCCGACGGCGTCGATCAACCGCTGGGTCGAGCCACCGAGGGCGGGTCGGGGCGCCGCCTTGTCGATCAGGACGTCCGCCTCGGCGTCGTCCCCGGTGCTGAACCACAACGCCTGGGTGGACCGGGCGATGTGGCCCGGGTCGCGCCCGATCCGCTCGCAGGCCCGGTCGAGGGCGGCCGACCGTTCGGCGAACCCGGCCGGGTCCGACCACAGGTTCCATTCATCGGCGAACCGGGCCACGACCCCCATCATCCGATCACCCTTGCCCCCGATCAGCAACGGCAGCGGTGCCTGGAGCGGTTTCGGCTCGCAGTAGGCGTCGGTCACCTGGTAGTAGCGACCGTCGACGGTGGTGATCGGGCTCCGCAACAGCCCGGTGAGGACCTCGCACGCCTCGACGAACCGGTCGATCCGTTCACCGGGGGCACCGAGCTCGATCCCGTACTGCTCGTGTTCGTTGACCTGCCAACCGGCCCCCACCCCGAGCAGGAGCCGGCCGCCGGCGATGACGTCGGTGGTGGCCGCCCAGTTGGCCAGCACCGCCGGGTGGCGATAGGTGATCCCGAACACCAGGGAACCCAGCCGGACCAGGTCCGTGGCCGCCGCCAACGCCGACAGGGCGGCGGTCCCCTCGAGCACCGGTGTCGACACGGCCCCGAACGCGGTCCCGTCCCCCATGAAGTGGTCGGCCACGTAGATCCCGTCCCACCCCGTCGCCTCGGCGTGACGGACCGACGCCAGCACGTCGGTCCAGGGCTGGGACAGTGAAGGCCAATAGGAGAAGCGCATTCCGGGAATCTACGTCATCGCCTCCGGCGAGGCATCCTGCGGCCCGGCGGGTCGGGTGGCCACCGGCGCGGTCGGAGGTTGCAGCAGAGGTCACACCGGCGACATAAGGTTGGGGTCGACGCGGGCCCGATACGGCGTCGGCCCGATCCGTGATTCCGAGGAGCAGCGCTGATGAAGATCAAGTTCGACCGGAGCCTGTGTGTCGGCCACAACCGGTGCTACTCGTTGGCCCCCGAGATCTGGGACGTCGACGACGAGGGGTACGCGGTGCTGAAGATCACGGGCGAGATCCCCCCCGAGCTGGAGGAAAAGGCTCAGCTCACCGCCGACAACTGCCCCGAGTACGCGATCACGATCGAGCAGTGACCCGCCCGGACGGCGGCGTGCCCGGCGGCCGACTACCCATCCCCCGCGGGGCCTTCCCCCCGGTTCGGGTGGCCAACGGGTTCGCTTTCGTCTCGGGGACCAGCGCCCGCCGTCCGGACAACACCATCGCCGGGGCCACCGTCGACGAGTTCGGCACCACCACCCTCGACATCGCGGTCCAGACCGAGGCGGTGCTCACCACCGTCGAAATGATCCTGTCGACGGTCGGGCTCGACCGTCGGGACCTGGTCGATGTGCGCAGCTACCTCGTGTCGATGAACGACTTCGGACCCTACAACCGGGTCTGGGGTGCGTTCTTCGCCGGGGGTGTGGCCCCGGCACGAACCACCGTGGCCGTCCACCAGCTCCCCCACCCTCACCTGCTCATCGAGATCCAGGCCGTCGCCGCCCTGCGGGGCGGGGCCGCCGCCGATGCGCAGCTTCCCGCCCCCTGAGGAGACCTGACCCATGCCGACCGGCTTCCCGTTCCCCCCGCCCTTCAACTTCGCCCGGTGGATCGACGACCACGAGGACGACCTCAAACCCCCGGTGGCCAACCAGCAGGTGTGGGAGGACTCCGACCTGATCGTCACCGTGGTGGGCGGGGGCAACGTCCGCACCGACTACCACGACGACCCCAACCCCGAGTTCTTCTATCAGTTGCGGGGGAACATGGTCCTGCGGGTCCTCCGCGACGGCGCCGACGGCCCCCTCGCCGAACCCGCCGTCGACCTCCCCATCGGCGAGGGCGACGTGTTCCTGCTCCCGCCGCACGTCCGTCACAGCCCGCAGCGACCCGAGCCCGACTCGGTCGGCCTGGTCGTCGAATACGCCAGACCCCCCGGGGCCCACGACGGCTTCGAGTGGTACTGCGACCACTGCCATCACCTGGTGCACCGGGTCGAGGTGCAGCTCCGCTCGATCGTGGACGACCTCCCGCCCCTGTTCGACGCCTTCTACCGCAGCCGGTCCGACCGCACCTGCCCCAACTGCGGCACCGTCCACCCGGCCCCTGACGGATACCCGGCGTCATGACCGGCCCCGGCGGTCCCACCGGTCCCGGACCGGCGGCCCGGCCCGAACCCGGGCCCCGGGTCGACGTCCACGCCCACTTCTTCCCGCCCATCGACCGTCACCGGACCGCGGTCCTCGGCCATCCCGACGCCCCCTGGCTGCGGCGCGACAGCAACCAGGCCGGTTTCATCATGACCGGCGACGTCGAGTTCCGACCCGTCGAGGCCCCACTGTGGGACCCGGAGGCCCGTCTCGCCGAGATGGACCGCACCGGGGTGAGCGTGCAAGTCATGTCGGCCACCCCGATCCTCTTCTCCTACGGGGAGGACGCCGCGGTGACCGCCCGGTGGGCGGCCGCCCTCAACGACCTCGCCCTCGAGATGTGCACCGCGGATCCCCAACGGCTCCGGGTCATGTGCCAGGTCCCGCTCCAGGACGTCGACCGGGCCTGCGTCGAGGTGTCCCGTTCGGTGCGGGAGGGCCATGTCGGGGTCCACATCGGCAACCATGTGCAGGGCCGGAACCTCGACGATCCCGAACTGGTCCGCTTCCTCCGCTACTGCGCCGAGGACGGCATCCCGGTCTTCATCCACCCGTGGGACACCATGGCCCCCGACCGCATGCCCGATTACATGCTGAAATGGCTGGTGGGGATGCCGGCGGAAACCCACCTCGCTATCCTCTCGCTGATCCTGTCCGGGGCGTTCGACCGCCTACCCACCGACCTGCGGGTCTGCTTCGCCCACGGCGGCGGCAACTTCGCGGCCCAGATCGGTCGGGTCGACAACGCCTGGCGGCGCCGCGACCTGGTCCGCGCCGACTGCCCGCACCCCCCGTCGAGCTACACCAACCGCTTCTGGGTCGATTCCGCCGTGTTCAGCCCCGACGCCCTCCGGCTCCTGCTCGCGGTCATGGGGCCAGACCGGATCCTCCTGGGCTCCGACTACCCGTTCCCCCTCGGCGAGATCGAGCCCGGCACCGTCATCACCGACGCGGCGCTCGACCACGCCACCACCGACGCCCTCCTCGCCGGCAACGCCACCGCCTTCTTCGGCATCGAGCTCCCGGTATGAACCCCGGGGGTGGCCCCTCGGCCTGGCGGGACGAGGCGGCCCGGCTCGACGCCACCGATCCCCTCCGCCGGTACCGCCACGAGTTCACCCTGCCCACCGGCCCGGACGCCGGCCCCCAGATCTACCTGGCCGGAAACTCGCTCGGCCTCGTCGGCCGGCGGAGCAGGGAGCTGGTGGCCGTCGAACTCGACCGCTGGGGCACCCTCGGGGTGGCCGGCCACTTCACCGGGGACGAGGGCTGGGCCGGATACCACCAGCTCCTGACCGCCCCGACCGCCCGGCTGGTGGGCGCGGAACCGGAGGAGGTGGTGGTCATGAACAGTCTGACCACCAACCTCCATCTCCTGCTCATCAGCTTCTACCGGCCCACCCCGACCCGTCACCGGATCCTGATCGAACGCGACGCCTTCCCATCCGACCATTTCGCCATCGAGTCCCAGATCCGCCAACGCGGGTTCGACCCCGCCGCATCCCTGGTCACCGTCGGGCCCCGACCCGGCGAGCACCTGCTCCGTACCGACGATCTGGTCTCGGCGATCGAGGCCGAAGGCGACGCCCTGGCCACGGTGGTGCTTCCCGGGGTCCACTACTACACCGGCCAGGTGCTGCCCCTGGCCGAGGTGGCCGCGGCCGCCCGGCGGGTCGGCGCCACCATCGGGTTCGATCTCGCCCACGCGATCGGCAACGTCCCCCTCGAACTCCACGACCTCGGCGTCGACTTCGCCGTCTGGTGCAGCTACAAGTACCTCAACGCGGGTCCGGGTGCGGTCGGCGGGGCGTTCGTCCACCGCCGGCACCTGGACCGCACCGACCTGCCCCGGCTCACCGGCTGGTGGGGCACCAACCCCGACACCCGGTTCGAGATGGCCTGCCGGTTCGACCCGGTACCCACCGTCGAGGCGTGGCAGCTCAGCAACGCCCCGATCCTCGCGATGGCCTCCCTGCGGGGCTCACTCGAACTGTTCGACGAGATCGGCCTGCCGGCGCTGTGGGCCAAGTCGACCCGGCAGCTCGCCTTCGCCGACCGGCTCCTGCGCACCCTGGCCGACCCGGTCGAGGTGATCACCCCGACCGCCCGGGACGAGCGGGGCTGTCAGCTCTCCCTCCGGGTCCGCGACAACTGCCGGGGCCCCGCCGACCTGCGGGCCCTGGAAGCTGCGGGGTTGGCGTGGGTTTGGCGCCACCCCGACGTGATCCGGGTGGCGCCCGTGCCCCTCTACAACAGCTACGACGACATCGCCCGGTTCGTGACCGTGCTCGCCGAGGTGATCGCCCGATGAGCGGCACCGGGGCATCGGCCCCGGGGCGCCGTGCCCCCACCATGCTCGGCGACCACGGACCGTTGGTGGTCGTCGGCGCCGGGCCCGCCGGGACCCTCATGGCGATCTACCTGGCCCGGATGGGTCACCCCGTCGAACTGTACGAGCGCCGGGCCGACCTGCGGCGCCGCGACGTCGACAGTGGCCGGTCGATCAACCTGGCCCTCGCCACCCGGGGCATCGTCCCCCTCGGCGACGTCGGGGTCCTCGACCGGGTGGCTGCCATCACCGTCCCGATGGCCGGCCGGATCGTCCACCCCGAAGGGGTACCCGCCGACCAGGCCGAGCTCCAGCCCTACGGAACCGCCGAAGGTGACGTGATCCACTCGGTGTCCCGCCAGGACCTCAACGCCATCATGCTGGACGCCGCCGAGGCCGCCGGGGTGCGGGTCTTCTTCGACCACCGCTGCGTCGGGGTCGACCTGGAAGCCAGGGTGGCCCGCTTCACCCGGCCGGGCCCCGCCGCGGAGACCATCACCCACGAAGCCCCGTTCGGGACGGTGTTCGGCTGCGACGGGGCCGGCAGCGTCGTCCGCCGGGACGTCCTGCTCGCCAACGGGGGCACCGAGACGGTGGAACCCCTCACGCACAGCTACAAGGAGCTGACCATCCCCCCGGCCGCCGGCGGGGGTTTCCGGCTCGACCCCGGCGGGCTGCACATCTGGCCCCGGGGTGAGCTGATGCTCATCGCCCTCGCCAACCCCGAGGGCGACTTCACCGCCACCCTGTTCATGCCCACCGGTTCGACCGGGACCGGCGACAGTTTCGCCACCGTCACCGACGGGGCGGCGGCAACCCGATTCTTCGCCCGAGAGTTCCCCGGCGTGATCGACCTCATCCCCGACCTGGCCGCCCAGTACGAGGCGAACCCGGTCGGGTCCCTGGCCACCCTCCGCACCCGGGGTTGGACCCTCGACGATCGGGCCGTGCTGGTGGGCGACGCCGCCCACGCCATCGTCCCGTTCCACGGCCAGGGCATGAACGCGGCCCTGGAATCGTGCCGCCTCCTCGACGGGCAGCTGCGACGCTACCGGCACGACCTGGCCCGGGCCCTCGCCGCGTTCGAACACCAGCGGCTCCCCGACACCGACGCCATCGCCGACATGGCGTTGGAGAACTACCTGGAGATGCGGTCCGGGGTCGTCGACCCCGACTACCGGATCCGCCGGGCCTTGGCCCTCGAGCTGTCCCGCCGGTACCCCGACCGGGTGGCCCACCGGTACGGGATGGTGATGTTCACCACCATGCCCTACGCCGAGGTCCGGGCCCGGGCCCGACGCCAGGCCGACCTGTACACCGACGCCGTCGCCGGGGCCGAGCGCCTCGACGACATCGACCTCGACCGGGTCGGGACCGCGGTCGAGGCGCTCGGCCCCCTCCC
>JBKDZN010000293.1:0-9326 GCA_047971245.1 Acidimicrobiales bacterium | reverse complement strand
CCCCGCCGGCCACGACCCGTCCGCATGGCAATCGACGGTGGGGGGAGTCGAGGTCCCGGTCGAGGATGCGATGGCGGCCGCGGCCGACCTCATCACCGAGTCGGACCGGATCGTGGTGCTGACCGGGGCGGGGATCTCCACCGACTCCCGGATCCCGGACTTCCGGGGGCCGCAGGGGGTGTGGACCCGGAACCCGGGGGCCGAGAAGGCAGCCACCCTGCAGAACTACCTGGCCGACCCCGACGTCCGCCGCAACGGGTGGCGGAACCGGCTCGACAGCCCGATGTGGGCGGCCGATCCCAATCCGGGGCACCGGGCCCTGCCCCGGCTGGAACGGCGGGGGAAGCTGCGGCTGTTGATCACCCAGAACGTCGACGGTCTCCACCAGCTGGCCGGCAGCAACCCCGACCTGGTGGTCGAGATCCACGGCACCGCCCAGGTGGTGCGGTGCATGAACTGCGGCTACCGCGACGACATGCAGGTGGCCCTCGACCGGGTCCGCCAGGGCGAGGACGACCCCCCATGCCCGAAATGCGGCGGGATCCTCAAGTCGGCCACCATCAGTTTCGGTCAGGGGCTGGTCGAGGACGACCTGTGGCGGGCCCAGAAGGCGGCCGAGGAGTGCGACCTGCTCCTGGCCGTCGGCACCACCCTCGGTGTCTACCCGATCGCCAATGTGGTGCCCGTGGCGGTGCGGCACGGGGCCCGGGTGGTGATCGTCAACGGCAGCCCCACCGAGATGGACCAGCTCGCGGACGTGGTCATCCAGGGCTCGATCTCCGAGATCCTGCCCCGGATCGTGTAGCGGGCCCGGCCGTGAGGTGAAAGCCGGCGGCGGTGGGGTCGGCGGGGAATAGGCCGTCCTGGTCTTATTGTTGACCAGGTTGCTAGGCTTTTGACCGTTGTTCGCCCGAACGCCAGAAAACCCCGAACGCCAGAGAACCTGAGGGCCAGACATGACCAGCTTCCGCGACCTGTTGGCCGCCACCAAGTCCGAGATCTCCGAGACCGACCCGGCAGGGGCGGAGGTGAGCATGGCCGACGGGGCTGTCCTGCTCGACGTCCGGGAACCCGACGAGACCGCTCAGGGGATTGTGCCCGGATCGGTCCAGATCGTCCGCGGCAACCTCGAGGCCCAGGTGGAGAACCGCATCCCGGGCAAGGACACCCCGATCGTGGTGATGTGCGCCGGTGGGGTGCGGAGCGCGTTCGCGGCCAGGACCCTGGGTGAGCTCGGCTACACCGATGTGGTCTCGATGGACGGCGGTTTCAACCGCTGGAAGGACGAGGGCCGGCCGTGGGAGACCCCCCAAACGCTGACCCCCGATCAGCGGAACCGCTACAGCCGTCACCTGCTGTTGCCCGAGGTGGGCGAGGAGGGCCAGCAGAAGCTGCTGGCCGCCAAGGTCCTCCTGCTCGGCGCCGGAGGGCTGGGTTCGCCGGCCGCCCTCTACCTGGCCGCGGCCGGGGTGGGGACGCTCGGCATCGTGGACATGGACGTCGTCGACGACTCCAACATCCAGCGTCAGATCCTCCACAACATGGACCGGGTGGGGGAGCGGAAGGTCGATTCGGCCAAGAAGACCCTGGTGGCTATGAACCCGGACCTCACCGTCGTCACCTACGACACCCGGCTCGGGGCCGACAACATCCTCGACATCCTCGACGGCTACGACGTCGTCATCGACGGGGCCGACAACTTCCCCAGCCGCTACCTCCTGAACGACGCCTCGGTGAAGCTCGGCATCCCCGTGGTCCACGGCTCGATCTTCCGGTTCGAGGGCCAGGTGACGGTGTTCGACCCCCACGACGGCCCCACCTACCGGGATCTCCTGCCCGAGCCGCCCCCGGCCGAACTGGCCCCGAGCTGCGCCGAGGCTGGTGTGCTCGGTGTCCTCCCCGGCATCGTGGGCACGATCGAGGCCCTCGAGGCCATCAAGCTCATCCTCGGCCTGGGCGACTCGCTGCGGGGCCGGCTCCTGGCCTTCGACGCCCTGGAGATGAGTTTCCGGGAGTACCGGATCCCCGTGGACCCCGACAACCAGGTAACCTACGCCAACCGGGACCGGATCGAGATCGTCGAACTCGACGGGTTGTGCATGCCCCAGCTCGCCGGAGGGTGATCGACGGTTCCTGACGCGGGCTTGACCGCCCGCCACCCGGTTTGGGTGTTGTTCCACGGGCCGGCCGGGCGGATCGCCCCAGGTCGCGGGGATGATGTGATGAAGTGGTTACGTTTGTGTGATCGTTTCGTTACCGAGTCCCGCCGCCGCCTTGGGACCACCGGTTGTCGGCCGACAGGCCGCAGCGATGGTCACCGTTGCCGTAGTCCTCCTGAGCCTGCTCGTCGGTGCAGCACCGGCCGCAGCCTGGCCCACCCGGACCGATCCGGGGTTCACCCCCGCGGTTCACTTCGCCGACCCGGACCTCGCCCCGCCGGGTGGAGGGGGCACGGCCGGTCCGGGCACCGTCCCCGGCGCTCCCGCTCCTCCGGCCGGATCGTCGGTGGCCGGTGACGACCTCGGCGTCGACGTCGTCACCGTCACCCTCGGGCCCGACGCCCGGACCGACCACCTCGACGACGCCGGTGCCGACGATCCGGGCCGCGATCCGGCCGACAGCCCCGGTGTGGTCGTCGACCTGACCGACGACCTGGGTCGCAACCTGCTGGTCACCACCCCCCTCAACCGGACGGTGGCCGTCCGGTTGGCCGAGGACGCCGGCTGGGGCCCGTGGATCGAGCTCGACGCCGGTACCGATGACGGCCCCGACGTGCCCGCCGCAGGCCGCGACGCCGGATCCCCCGGGGACCCGACCGACGGGATCGCCGAGCCCGGGGCCGACGTGGCTGCGGAGGAGGCCGTGGTGGAGGGCCCGACCAACCAGGTGCTGGCCCTCGGACCGGTCCGCCTCGACGACACCACCGACCGGATCGAAGTGGTCGCCGTGGGCGCATCGATCGACTCGGTCGACCTGACGTTCCTGGCCGACATCGGCACCCCGGCCGACGACCAGCCCGAAGCCGACCTGTCCGTCGAAGCCGCCCCCACCACCAGTGAGCCGGCCCCGACCGAACCCACCGTCCCCGCCGGCGGCCCCACCCCCGACCCGACGGCGGACCCATCGGCGTCGGACCCGGTGGACCCGTCGGCCCCGTCGGGGCCGGGCGCCCCGGCCCCGTCGTCGACGACGACCGCGCCCCCGACCGCCGGCTCGGTCGTGGTCGGCCCCCCGACCGTCGGGGCCTCGACCACGACCACTCCGGCTCCGGTGCCCTCCACCGGGCCTGACGCTTCGACGACCGCGGTCACCGACGTCCCCGCCGGACCCGAAGCCGTCCGGGCCGACGACATCGCCGCCCAGGCCGGCGAGCTCACGGCCCAGGCCCTCACCGCCGGCGCCGTACCGGCGATGCCGGCCGTCGTCCCCCGATCGAGCTGGACGTCGGAGGGCTGGGCGGCCGGCAACTCCGGCTGCGGCAGCGGCCCGTCGTACTCATCTACGATCCAGGCCGCGGTCGTGCACCACACGGTGACCACCAACAACTACGGGCCCGACCAGGTGGACGACCTGCTCCGCTCGGTGTGGTACGGGCACGTCCGCATCAACGGCTGGTGCGACGTCGGCTATAACTTCCTGGTCGACAAGTACGGCCGCATCTGGGAGGGCCGCACCGGCGGGATCGACCGTCCCGTCATCGGCGGTCACGCCCGCGGCTTCAACACCTCGACCGTCGGGATCGCCCTCCTCGGCCAGCACCAGCCGGGGGCGTCGCCGACCGTGGCCCGGCCCACCGAGGCCCAGGCCCAGGCCGTGGCCGCCCTGGCCGCCTGGAAGCTGGGCATGTCGGGGGTCGACCCCACCGGGTCCACCTGGCTGCACAACGCGGCCAGCGGCGGTGCTCTCAAGCTCGCCGGTGACGCCTGGCACCTGGTTCCCACCATCATGGGTCACCGGGATCTGGGGTTGACCTCCTGCCCCGGGGACTACGGGCTCGTCCTGGCCCGCGGCCTGCGGTCCAGCGTGGCCGCCCAGCGGCAGACCGCGCCGCCGTACACCGTCCCGGTGTGGGCCCCGGCCCCGGTGGGGCCCGGGTTCGTCACCGTCGACGGCCGCGGCGGCCTCCGGGCGTCGGGGTCGGCCCAGCTGGCCGGCTTCGGTGAGCCCGGGGTCGAACCCGTGGTCGCCGGTGGGGGACCGGTCGCGGTGGCGGTCAGCGGGAGCGGCCCGGCCACCCAGGGCTACGCCGTGGCCGCCGATGGGACGGTCACCGCGTTCGGTGGTGCCCCCGCAGTCGGTGGACGCCCGGCCGGGGCGGCCACCGTGGTCGACGTGGCCGTCGCCGATGGTGGCGGGGGCTGGCTGGTCACCTCCACCGGTGCGGTGGTTCCCTTCGGTGGTGCCCCGTCCCTGCCGGTCGAGGCAGGCGGGGCGGTGATCGCCGGCTCGATCGACGGCACCGGCCGCGGCTACCTGCTCCGATCCGACGGCGGTCTCCGGGCGGTGGGGTCGGCACCGGCCCGGTCCTCGTCCGGTCTCGGCGACGCCCAGGACCTGGTGGTCCGGCCGGGCGGTGACAGTGGCTGGATCGTGGCCCGTTCCCGCCGCCTGGTGCCCTTCGGTGGGGCGCCGTCGGTCGGCTACACCAGCCCCACCGGCCCCGGTTCCGGGGTCGAGGCCCGCGCCGTGGTCGCGTCGGGAGCCGGGGCCGGTGGCTGGGTGTTGACCTCCGACGGCCAGCTCTGGCCGTTCGGCAATGAGCGCCTGGTGCTGCCCCTGTCCACCGAAGCCGCGATCGGTGACGCCGCCGATGTGGCCGTGGCCGGCTCCGTGGTGCCCGACTGGTTGGCCAACTCGTCGTCGGGCAAGTACCTCAACGGGCTGGCCGAACTGTTCATCGGCCGGCCCGCCAACAACGACGAGGTGGGCGCCTGGTACTGGATCCTCGGCGAGCACGGCCGGCGGGCGGTCACCGGGGAACTGGCCCGATACGACCCGTGGTCCGGTCGGGTCATCGACCAGATGTACCAGGATGTGCTCGGCCGGGGCGCCGACCCCGACGGTCGACGCTACTGGGTGGAGCAGATGCGGGCCGGCCTGTCGGTCTCCCGACTCACCGGCCTGTTCTACGGGTCCCGCGAGTACGTCCTGCAGGCGGGATCCACCGACGCCTACGTGACCCGCCTGTACGGGGCCCTGCTCCACCGGTCACCCGATCCGTCGGGGGCCGCCTACTGGCGCCGGGTCCTGGAGGGGGGTGCCTCACCCACCGACGTGGCCGCCGGGTTCGTGGCCTCCCTCGAATCCCGCACCGATCGGGTCGACGCCCTGTACCGCCAGGTGCTGGGGCGGGGACCGGACCCCGGCGGTGCCGCCTACTGGGCCGACGGTCTGCTCCGCTACGACGACATCGCCCTCGTGGCCGAGCTGGCTTCGTCCGATGAGTTCTATCTCCGGGCCGTGAACCGTTGAACGGTCCCGCCGGCCCGCCGATCGAGATGCACCGGAGGTGTGCTTCCATGAGTTCCCGTTCGACCCGCACCCGGCGCCTGGGTCTGCGCCTGACCCGGTGGCGGTGGCCCCGGGCCGGTGTCGGTGCCGTCGTCGCCCTGCTGGTGACGGCCATGGTGGTCGGGGCCACCGGTGGGGCCACCGCCCGCCCGGCCGCGGCCTCGACCGAACGCACGATCACCATCACCGGGCGGGGTTGGGGCCACGGCCGCGGCCTCAGCCAGTACGGGGCGTACGGGTACGCCCGGGATCACGGCTGGTCGTCGGCCCAGATCCTCGATCACTACTACGGGGGCACCACGGGTGGTCCGGCCCCGGCCAACGGGGCGGTCAACCCGGCCGCCATCCGGGTGGAGCTGCGGTCCGTGCGTGACCGCCACACCGAGGTCGCCCTCAGCTCCGGGACGATCAAACTGGTCGGCCTGGACGGCGCCGATCTGGGCACCTTCGGCGACGGCGCGGTCCGGATCCGCTGGGCCACGAACCGTTTCGAGGTCGACGTGGCCACCCCGGCCTCCGGCACCGCGTGTGGCCCGAACTGGCGGACCGTGGGGGCGATCGAGGGGCGGACCACGGTCCGGATCCAGGCACAGTCCGGGGCCTCGGGCTCCGACGGTCTGCTGCGGGTGTGCGGCCCGTCGTCGACCACCTGGTACCGGGGCGAGATCCAGGCCGTTCGCACCACCGGGGTGCGCACCGTCAATACCGTGGCGGCCGACGAGTACCTGCGGGGCGTGGTCCCCAACGAGATGCCGTCCAGCTGGCCGGCCGCGGCGGTCCAGGCCCAGGCGGTGGCGGCCCGCTCGTACGCCCTGGCCGGTGACAGCCGCCAGCAGCCCTACGCCGACACGTGCGACTCGACCCTGTGCCAGGTCTACGACGGCGCCTACACCACCCGTGGGGGGTCGTTCCGGACCTCGACCGCCTCGGCGTCCGACGCGGCCATCGCCGCCACCGCCAACCAGGTCCGCCTCACCGGCTCGGGGGGCGTGGCCCGAACCGAGTTCTCGTCGAGCTCCGGCGGCTGGACCGCCGGGGGCACGTTTCCGGCCGTCGAGGACCGGGGCGACGCCATCGACCGCAACCCCAACCACACCTGGTCGGTGACGCTCGACGCCGCCGCGATCGAGAGCCGCTACGGTCGGGGCCGCCTCACCGAGATCGCGGTGCTGGAACGCAGCGGCGCCGGGGCCGACGGGGGCCGGGTGGTGCGGGCCGAACTCCGGTTCGCCAACGGGAACGTGGCGGTGTCCGGGGATTCGCTGCGGTCGAGCCTCGGTCTCAAATCGAACTGGTTCACCCCCGGGCCGGTGACCGATCCGGTGAGCCGTGACTCGGCAGCCGGGCAGTACGTCGACCGGACCTACCAGCGGCTGGCCGGCCGGGCGGCCACCGACGCCGAGATCGCCAACTGGTACGACGCGGTGGCGTCCGGGAACCGCCTGGCCCTCACCGGCCCCCTGGTCAGGAGCGACTACTTCGTGGGCCGCATCGTCGACGACCTCTATCAGCGGGCGCTGGGCCGGGGCCCCGATCCGAGCGGTCGGGCCTACTGGGTCACCACCATCCGGGGTGGGCTCAAGATCGAGGCCACCGGGGTGCTGTTCTACGGGTCACGGGAGTACTACCTGCGGTCCGGGGCGACCAACGCCGGCTTCGTCGACGCCCTCTACCGTGACCTGTTGGGCCGCGGTCCCGACCCGTCGGGGCGGGCCTACTGGATCGATCGGCTCGACCGCGGTCGAGCCCGAACCGACGATGTGGTGGCCGGCTTCTACCGGTCGCTCGAATCCCGCCGGGACCGGACCGTCGCCCTCCACCTGGTAGTCCGGGGGGTCGACCCCGGCGGGGCCCGCGACGTCCTCGCCGACCGCCTCTTCTACGCGGACGATCTGGTGGTGGCGGCCGAGATCGCGGCCTCCCCGGAGGCGTGAGCGAGCCCGGTCAGACCATCTGGGTCGGCGGTTCCCCGGCGCCCCGGGACCGGCCCCGGAGCCGCCTGATCCGGGCCATCGGCCCCCGCCGGGCCGGGACCGCGCTCAGCAACCGCTGACCGGCCGGCCACAGGGGGGCGGTGTCGTCGTCGACCACGTCGATCAGGGGTTTGATCCGACCGGAGCCCGGTTCCTGCACCGCGGCGGCGGCCAGGAGCCGGGCCTCGCTGGGTCGGGGCCGGTCGGCCAACCGGAGGGCGGGTTCGATCATGGCCGCGGTGGTCAGGGTGCAACCCAACCGGACCCACGGTTGGAGGTCGGCGGCGAACTGGATGATCCCGGCGGCCAGCTTGTCGAGCACCGGGTCCGGGCCCGGGTCGGTCGACGCCGGGCCGATCCCGGCCAGCAGCTCGAGCACGGCCACGGCCCGGCTCGCCGTCTCGGCCACCGGG
The DNA here is from genome assembly GCA_047971245.1 of Acidimicrobiales bacterium. GTDB lineage: Bacteria > Actinomycetota > Acidimicrobiia > Acidimicrobiales > SZUA-35 > CADEDH01. Next base: position 1,429 of record JBKDZN010000293.1, on the reverse strand, counting down.
TCGAACACCGGGTGCCCGGGGGTGGGCCAACCGAACGCCCAGGTCGTGGCCCGCATCCCGGTCTGCCGGGGGGTGCCGGCGCTGGGCCCGGCCGGGACGGGGGCGCCCGAGCTGTCGGGGAGCTGACCGAGGGCGAGCTGCCCGACGGTGGTGCCCGCCGGGGCGCCGGTCCAGGCGGCCCCGGCCCACAGGTCGACGGTCAGCAGGTGGGTGCCGGGGGCGACGTCGGGCTGGTCGAGGCGCCGGGCGGTCGAGCGGGAGATGGACATGGCCTCCACCGCGGGCACGCCCAGCATCTCGACCACCCGGCTCACGAGGTGGGCCGTGGGCCGGTGGAACACCAGGTGCCCGACCCGCCGCCGGGCGGCCTCGGCGGCCACCCACACCGCGTAGCCGCAGATCAGCGGTCCGCCCATGGTGTAGCCCAGGTCTTCCAGCCCGGCTCGTGACGCGGTGGACTCCATCCGGTCGGCGGCCAGCGCGAAGGCGATCGAATCCAGCCCCGATCGGGGGGTGAAGCCGAGCACCAGGTGCCGGCGGGCGGCCCGCCGGGCCTCGGGGACGACCCGCACCGTCACGTCGCCCCGGGGGCCGCGCCGGGACCGGGCCCGGGGCGGGCGGCCGGCATCAGTGTCGGTATCGGTGTCGGCGTCGGGGGCCGGGGTCTCCAGTACCACCACCGGGAGGGTGCCGGTCACGGCCGGATCCTGATCGGCCGGTGGTTCGGCCGGTCGGACCGGGTGGCTGGTGAGGTGCAGGGTGTGGTTGCCGACCGGGTGGGAGTGGCTGATGACCTCCTCGAGAAGGTCGGCGACGTCACGGCCCTCGTGGGAGGTGACCAGCAGATGGTCGGGCCGGTACCGGGCCCCGGACAGCATGCGGGCCACCAGGTCACGGGGGAGCGGGGTGTCGGCCACGAACACGGCCCGGATCCCGGCCTGCATGGCCTGGCGGTAGAGGCCGATGGCGCCCGGGTCGGGGCGGATCAGGAGCTGTTCGATCTCCAGTTCGCACTGGACGGCCCGCCGGGCCAGCTCGGCCCCGGACCCCGGTGTCCGCTGGTCGAGGGCCCGGGCGAGCTGATCGGCGATGTCGGCCGAGCGGCAGCCGTCCCCGTGGCGGGCCCGGGTCACCGCTTCGGCCTTGAGGCGGAGCTCCGGGTATTCGAGGGTGAACGCCACGTCACCGTCGGTGATGAGTTCGCCGACGAGGCGGTGCACGTCCTCGGGTTCCATCACCATGCGGCGTAGGGCGACGTCGAACACGTCGAGCGACAACAGGTCGACGCCGGCCAACAGGCGTCGTTCGGTGAAGAGGCGTTGTCTGGACAGCATGGGGTCAGACCGGGGGATCGGCACCGAACGATCGTGTGACGAGCCGGTGCGGAGATGAGCTGTGGTTCTTGCCGCCGGGCCGGGCCCGGCTCCTT
>JBKDZN010000292.1:0-2018 GCA_047971245.1 Acidimicrobiales bacterium | reverse complement strand
GACCCATCCCAGCCAAGCCCTGATCTATCGCCTGTCGGGCGATCGTAACCCGCTCCATTCCGACCCGGCCTGTGCGGCGACGGGCGGATTCGACCAACCAATCCTGCACGGCCTGTGCACCTACGGATTCACTGGACGCGCCCTGCTGCACATGGTCTGTGACGGCGACCCCTCCCGGTTCGAGCACATCGAGGGCCGCTTCGCGTCACCGGTGATCCCGGGCGACCAGCTCACCGTGTCGGCGTGGCGCCTCGACGATTCGACGACCGCCTTCGTCACCTCGGTCGACGGCCGTCCGGTGATCGATCAGGGCTTGCTTCGTCACCGGGCGTGGTAGCCGTGCCGCCAACCGGTCATCGTCGTCGTCACTATCTCCCGACCGCGCCGCCATCCCGGCGTCACTACCCACAGTCTCATCCAAGGAGCACCGTCATGAAATCAGATCAACGTCACGTCGCCGTCGTCACCGGAGCCGGTACCGGCATCGGGAGAGCGGTCGCCCGCCGGATCGTCCTCGAGGGTGGAGATGTGGTGCTGACCGGCCGCCGACACGAACCCCTGCAGGAGATCGAGGCCGACCTCGCCGATGCTCCTGGTCGTGTCCTTGTCCGGCCGGGCGATCATGCCGACGAACAACACGTCGAGCGCATGTTCGCGGCGGTCGAGTCGGCGTTCGGGCCGGTGACCTTGCTCGTGAACAATGCGGCCATCGCCGGTGCCGTCGACTCGATTTGGGATCTCGACGCCGGTGCCTTCACCGAGGCGCTGCACTGCAATGTCGTCGGCCCGTGGCTTTGCTGCCGAGCGGCGGCACGGTCGATGCGTGAGACAGGTGCTGGCTCGATCGTCTCGATCGGGTCGATCTCGGGCAAGCGGCCACTCGTTTCGAGGACCCCGTACACTACGTCGAAGATGGCGCTGGTCGGGCTGACCCGCACCCTGGCGGCCGAACTCGGGCCGAGCAACATTACGGTCAACCTGGTGAGTCCCGGCCCGGTTGACACCCCGCGGCTGGCCGAACTGGCTGAGAAGTGGAATCGCCCCCTCGACGAACTGGTAGCCGAGATCGCCGGGCAGTCCGCGCTCGGACGGGTCTCGACGGCCGACGACATCGCCGATGCGGTGATGTTCCTGGCTTCCCGCGGTGCCCGCAACATCACCGGGGTAGACCTAACGGTCGACGGTGGGATCTGGATGCAATGAGCGCAGGACAGGACAGCACCATGATCCGGCCCTTCGACGACGAGGGAGTCGAGCGGCGTTCCGACGGCTCACTCGGCTACACCAACCTGCCTCGGTCGCTCGTCCACATGTTCGACGAGTCGTGCCGCCGCTTCGCCGAGGCCGAGGCGATCGCGGTCGTCGGGGGTGAACGATGCAGTTACCGCGACCTGTGGTCCCGGGCGTCGCGGGTTGCCGGGGGGCTCCGCGACGATGGCGTCGAACGCGGCGACCGGGTCGCGATCCTTCTCCCGAACGGGATCGAGTGGGTGCTCGCGTTCTGGGGCGTCCAGCTCGCCGGCGCCGTCGTCGTCCCGGTCAATGGACGATTCGCGCCAGCCGAGGTCGACTATGTCCTGTCAGACTCGGGCTCCGAGGTGGTCATCGCCGATAGCACCCGCCTCCCGGACGGGGAACCGGTCGCCGATCTCACGATGGGCCCGTCGGACCTCGCGGCGATCTTCTACACGAGCGGGACGACGGGCTTCCCCAAGGGTGCGATGACCACCCACGAGAACTTCCTGTCGAACATCGAGACCTGTATCCGGTGCTCACCGCTGGACCCCGACCGGCCGCCGCGCAACCTGGTTTCGGTTCCCCTGTTCCATGTCACCGGGTGCAATTCTCAGCTCCTGCCGACCAACAAGCTCGGCGGCCTGACCGTCATAATGCCCGAGTTCGATGTCCAGCTGTTCCTGAGGACTGCTGTTGACGAGCAGATCGACACCATGATCACGGTGCCAGCCATCTACTGGCTGGCGATGAACCAGCCGAACATCGACGAGTTCGACCTCGAC
>JBKDZN010000291.1:0-1506 GCA_047971245.1 Acidimicrobiales bacterium | reverse complement strand
GGTTAGCCACGATTTTTCGTCGCGGCAGTTGATCGGGTGGGTGTGGTCACGCTGCGTGGCGGGTGGGGGTCTCGGTCTGGTTGATGGCGTGGAGGAGGGTGGGGGTCCGGGGCCAGTCTTGGTCGAGGTGGAGGTGTCGCCCGGTGGGGGTGATTCGTCCTGCGATGTGGAGAAGGCGTTGGCGGATGGTCTTGGGGGTGGCTCGTTGGTAGCGGCCGGGGAGGGTGAGTCGTTGGGCTCGGGACATCGGGTTGAACGCGATGGCGGCGAGTAGGGCCCAGGTTTGGTTGTTGACGGTGTCTTCGCTGGGCCAGGATCGGTAGCCGCAGGCTTTGAGGTCTCGGATGACGTCTTCGGCGGCGCCCCTCTGGCGGTGGGCGAGTTCGAGTACTGCTGGGTCGCTGGTTTGGTTGGTGATGTGGGCGGTGTGGCGTCGGCCTTCGATGTCGTCGAACAACGACAGTTGTGCCCCGGGGTGGGGTCGTTCCCGCCGCACGATCAGGCGGGTGCCGGTGGGCCAGCCGGTGAGGGTGACCCGGTTGGTGAGGTCGATGACTTCGGCTCCGTCTCGGTTGGTGCCGTCGGTTTCGACCGCTGGGGTCCAGTCGTGGTCTTCGGTGGTCATGACCCCGGTCCGGACCCGGTCATCGATGCCGTAGCCGAGACTGAACCCACAGTTCCGCTCGGCGGCGTCTTCGGCCAGCCAGTGGGTCTGACCAGCAGCATCAGCCCGAATCACGATCTCAGTCACCATGTCGGCGGGGTCCTCGTCCCAGTGGTGACCGGCCCGGTCCCGCTCAGGGAGGGCGTCGATTGCTGCTTCCAACACCACGGCGTGATCGACCGCGGTGTTCGACCCGGCATTCCCCGGGCGGACGAGCTGCGCCAGAACCTCCCGGCGCTCGACATCGATCGCTGCCAGAGGGTGGAACCCGAAGGACCGCTTCCACGTCACGCCGCGTCCTGCTTGGCAGAACGGCATGTGACGATGGTGGCGTCGATGTCGATCACGATCCGGGCCCGGGGCGCCTCTAACGCCCAGGCCCGTTCACGGGCATCCCGCTCGGCCGCGGAAAGGTCCCGGAGTTCGGCCGGGCCGACCCGGTTGATCGTCCGCCACACCGTCGACGTCGACGCCACCGGACCAAACAATGTCCGCAGGCCCCGCAGCATCGCCACATCCGACATCGCCGTAGCCCCATCAGCAATCGCCAACACCACCAGAGTGAGCGTGGTACCCGGATGGTGATCACGCCACGACAACCGCCGCATCGCCCACCGCAACCCGTCGGTCAGGCCCAGCTGATCAGCAACCTCAGCCAGCCACCACAACCCGGCCCGAGACGTCAAACCCGTTCCCCGACCGGTCACCAACCGTGGCCGAACCAGCCTGCTACCATCACCCACGACAAGACCCTCTTCCGGCGAACATCGATTCCTTCGAACAGAACCGATTCTCGCAGGTCAGAGGGTCTTTTCACGCCACCCCACCCAAGCCGGGACGAA
>JBKDZN010000290.1:0-1887 GCA_047971245.1 Acidimicrobiales bacterium | reverse complement strand
CAGCTTCCCAAGCTGAATACGGGAGTTCGACTCTCCTACCCGCGGGCGGTATCAGGCGCGCTACTACCACCTCGGCAAGCAGGTGCCGGCGGACGACACCTTCGCCACCAGGGCCAACCGCCGAGCTCGGCTGGCGACAATGGAGACGGATCTGCTCGGCGGCCGCCACGTCGATCCCTCGTCAGGCCGAGAACGATTCGGCGTGTTCGCCGAGCGATGGCTTGCCGTTCGGGATCTGCGACCCTGGACGCGTGACCGGCGAGGAGACCATCGGGGAAACCGTCACCCAGGAGCCGGTGACCGAGGTGGTGGCCGTGGGGGTGGGGACCAAGCCGGCCCCGGCCGCTCCGGCCACCGCCGTCGATCCGGGCGCCTCCGCCGGCGGTGAGGCTTCTGGGCTCAACTGGGCCGGTCTGGCCGACGGTGAGTCCAGCGGGAACCCCCGGGCCGTCAACCCCGCCGGCTACTACGGCCGCTACCAGTTCAGACCTCCCGACCTGGAGGTCGGTGGGCGGCTCCGGCAACCCGGCCGACTGCCTGAACCGACGAACTGAGCGAACCGTGCCCGGCGATCCACCGCTCCTCGACGGCGAGCGTGCACAGTGGTCCCCATGCTCCCGCCCGTCGGTCCCGCCCCGCTCACCGGCCTCTGCCGCCGTCAGGATTTCGACCAGCTCCAACCCTGGATCCAGGAGATGGTTCCGTTCGGGGTCGAACAGTTCGGGACGACGTTCCCCGCCGGACGGGAGTACCGCAAGCACTGGGAGGTGGCCCAGGCCGGACGGGCCCTCGCCGCCACCGGCTGTCTCGGCGCCGACAAGGAGATCCTCGGGGTCGGCGCCGGCAACGAACCGACCATCTTCTGGCTGACCGATCATGTCCGTCGGGTATTCGCCACCGACCTGTACCTGAGCGGCGGGTGGGAGGAGTCCGCCAACTCCTCCATGCTGATCAAACCCCGGACCGACTGGTATGGCACGTGGTCGCCCCGGCGTCTGGTGGCCCAGCACATGGATGGCCGGGATCTCCGCTACGACGACAACAGCTTCCACGGTGCCTTCTCGTCGAGTTCCATCGAGCACTTCGGCGACCACGACGACGTGACCCGGTCGATGCGGGAGGTGTTCCGGGTGCTCCGCCCGGGTGGGGTGTTCTCGGTCAGCACCGAGTTCCGCTTGGCCGGCCCGGGTCCCGGGCTGCCCGACATCCTCATGTTCGACACCGACGAGCTCCGGCGGGTGGTGATCGGATCGGCCCCGTGGGAGGTGGTGGGGCCGGAGCGCTGGGATCCGCCGGATCCGGCCGACAACCCCCCGGCCTCGTTCGACAAGGCGGCCGCCACCGTCCGGGCCCACATGGAAGTCCACGGCGAACTGGTGTGGTCGGAGCTGGACTGGCCCGAGTACCCCCACATCGTGCTGACCGACGATCCCGTGGTGTGGACCAGCGTGCACCTCACCCTGCGCAAGCCGGGCCCGTGACCGTGCTCCGGTGACCGCCCCGATGCCCATGCCGGTGGGATGGAAGCCGAGGGCGGCGGCCGGCGGTCGCGATTGGAGTCAGCAGCTGGGCGGGTCCTCGGGGTCGACGCCCAGCTCCCGCAACCGTTCAGCCAGGAGCTCGGCCCGGCTCTCGGCTTCATCGGCTCGGCTCTCGGCTTCATCGGCTCGGCTCTCGGCTTCATCGGCTCGGCTCTCGGCTTCATCGGCTCGGCTCTCGGCTTCATCGGCTCGGCTCTCGAGCTGATGGGCCAGGTCTTCGTCGCTGGTTGCTCGGAGGCCGTCGGGGCTGGTGACGGTGACCGCGCCCTGGTCGAATCCGATCCTCAGGCCCCCGAGCTCGGGTATCGGACGATCGGTCCACCGCTCCTCGGCCTCGCCGTCCGCG
>JBKDZN010000289.1:0-4145 GCA_047971245.1 Acidimicrobiales bacterium | reverse complement strand
GGCCAGGGCCACCACGCCCGGGGGCCGGCGCCGGTGCCCCCGGGCCACCGGTCGGATCGATCGCGTGGTCATCATGGTTGGTCCTCCAGAATGGGTGTGACAGCGGGATCGGGCGGTGGTCCGGCCGGGACGGCCACGGACGCTCGGCCGGACAGGTGAAGCGAGTCGGCGAAGTGGCAGGCCACCGACCCCGCCCCGGAGGGCACCAGGGGCGGGCTCTGCTCGGCACAGCGGGCCTCGGCGTAGGGACACCGGGTCCGGAACCGGCAACCACTCGGCGGATCCAGCGGGCTGGGGATGTCGCCGCCGAGCGGCCGGGCGCCGGCCCGCCGGTACGCCCGTGGCACCGCCTCCGGCTCGGCCGCCAGCAGGGCCTCGGTGTAGGGATGCCGGGGTCGGCTCAGGATGTCGACCGTCGGTGCCACCTCGACGAGACGTCCGAGGTACATGACCCCGATCACCTCCGCCAGGTGGGCCACGACGCCGATGTCGTGGGAGATGAACAGGTAGGCCAGACCGAGGTCGGTCTGAAGGTCGAGCAGCAGGTTCAGCACCCCGGCCTGGACCGACACGTCCAGCGCCGATACCGCCTCGTCACAGATGAGCAGGTCCGGCTCGGGGGCGAGGGCCCGGGCGATGTTGACCCGCTGCTTCTGGCCGCCCGACAGGCCGTACGGCTTGCGGTCGGCCAGCTCGGGATCCAGGCCGACCCGTTCGAGCAGGCTCCGGATACGGGCCTCCGCCCCGGCCCGGGCCGACCGATCGACCGCCACCAACGGCTCGGCGATCGACCGGCCCGCGGTCATGCGCGGATCCAGGGAATCGTGTGGGTCCTGGAACACCATCTGGACCCGGCGGCGGGCCACCCGGCGGCGCCGGCCCTTCAGCTCGTGCAGCCGCTGCCCGCTCACCCGGATGTCACCCGACGCCACCGGGGCCAGGCCCATCACCGCCCGGGCCACCGTGGACTTCCCCGAGCCGGACTCGCCGATGAGGCCGAACGTCGACCCGGCCTCCACCGTGAGACTGAGCCCGTCGACCGCCCGCAGCGGCCTCCGGGAACGGGCCACCGGGTACTCGACCACCAAGTCCTCCACCGTCAGGGCCGCGGGCTCTGCGCTCGGGTCGCCGGTCATCCGACCGGGCTCTGCCGTCTGGTCACCGGTCATCCGACCGGCTCCTGCCCCGAGGGGACGCTGCCGGCGAGGACGAGGTCGTCGGCGCGGCGGCAGCGGACGGCGCCCCCGTCGTCGGGCCGCAGGTCCTGTTCCTGTTCGCAGCCGACGGCGGCGTGGTCGCACCGCTCCCGGAACCGGCAACCGTCCGGCATCGCCTGCAGGGTCGGCACCCGGCCCGGGATGGTGTACAGGTACCGGCGCCGGTCCTCCACTCTCGGGATCGACGCCATCAGGCCGGAGGTGTACGGGTGGCGGGGCCGGATCATGAGCGGGTCGGTGGCCCGCTGTTCGACGATCTCCCCGGCGTACATGGTGTTGACCCGGGCACAGGTCTCGGCCACCACGCCCAGATCGTGGGTGATGAGCAGGATGGCCATCCCCCGGTCCTCACTGAGCGACCGCAGGAGGCTCAGGATCTGGGCCTGGATGGTGACGTCCAAGGCGGTGGTCGGTTCATCGGCGATCAGCAGCTTCGGTTCCGAAACCAGTGCGATGGCGATCATGACCCGCTGGCGCATACCGCCGGACAGCTGGTGGGGGTAGGCCCGGGCCCGGGTCTCCGGATCGGGGATGCCGACCGCACCCAGCAGCTCGATGGCCCGCTCGTCGGCCTCCCGGCGCGAGATCTTCCGGTGGGCCCGCACCGTCTCGGCGATCTGGTCACCGACCCGGAACACCGGGTCGAGCGCCGTGAGCGCCTCCTGGAAGATCATGCTGACATCGCGGCCCCGGACCTTCGCCATCTCGGGCCCGGACAGGCCGACGAGATCGCGCCCGGCCAGCCTGATCCGGCCGGTGACCCGGCTCAACCCGTCGGGAAGCAGGCCCATGACGGCCAGGGCGGTGAGGGACTTGCCGCTACCGCTCTCCCCCACCAGGCCGACCATCTCCCCCTGGCCGATGGTGAACGACACAGCCCGGGTGGCCTGGACCTCCCCGGCGTCGGTGTCCAGATGGACGGCTACGTCGTCGAGTTCGAGTACAACATCCTGGTCGCTCATGATCCCCCTTTGTCCTTGCCCATGGACCGCCCGCCGACGGCGCGGTCACGGCCGGTACCGGTTCGGTGGCGGACCGAGCTGGTCGCCCAACAGGCGCTGGGCATCGGCCACGAACTCCACCGCCAACGCCCGGCTCTGCGACGGGGCGATGATGTCCTGGCCGGTGGCCTCGGCGGTCCGGAACGGTGAGGCGATCCGCAACAGCCGGTCCTCGATCTCGGCCTGCTTCGCCTCCGGATCCTCGGCGGCCTCGATCTCCCGCCGGTAGGCGGCCGCCGCGCCCCCGAGGATGTGCATCGACCCCCACGCCGCCGACGGCCAGGCGTAGCGGCGGTACATGCCCCGAGGCCGGTGGTGGGCCTGGCCGCCGACCCCGTACAGGCGCCGGACGACGAAGGTGAGCCACGGCATCCGGCTGTCGATCAAGGCACAGATCAGGCGGGCCCCCGCCCGCTCGATCCCGGCCCGCTCCGAGTCCAGGCCCACCATCAGGCCGGGTTCGTCGGCCAGGTCGATGAGGGGCAGATGGAAGGTGTCGCACAGCGAGATCAGCCGGGCGACCTTGTTTCCGGCGGCCACGTCGGTGGCCCCACCCAGGTGCATCGGGTTGTTGGCCATGATCCCCACCGGATACCCGTCGATCCGGGCCAGGCCGAGGGCGCGGGCCTTCCCGTAGCCGGGGGCGATCTCGAAGAAGCTGCCCTCGTCGACCACGGCGGTGATCAGGTCGTGAGGCCGGAACGTGGCCCGGGGATTCCGGGGCACCACGTCGTCGAGATCGACGGCGTCGGCCACCGGGGCCCGGGGTTCGTGACGTTCCGGGAGCTCATGGACCGAGGAGGGCAGGTACGACAGGAACCGGCCGATCATGGCCAGGGCCTCATCCTCGGAATCGGCCACATTGTCGACCACCCCGCTCACCCGGGTGTGGACCTGATGGCCGCCCAGGTCCTCCTTGCTGATCTCCACCCCGGTCGCCTCGCGGACTACGGGCGGACCGCCGGGGAACACCTGGCCGGTGTCGCGGGTCATGACGTTGAAGTGGGCGAGCGCCGCGTGCAGGGCGGGCAGGCCGGCCACCGAGCCGAGTACGGCCGAGACCACCGGAACCGTGCTCAGCAGGTCGACGTCGTACTGGGTCCACACATTGCCGTCGGGCAGGTAGGTCCGGCCCAACTCCTCGAAACTCCGGACGCTCCCGCCGGCCGAATCGAGTAGTCGGACATAGGGGATCCGCCACTGGATGGCCCGCTGTTGGGGCAGGGGCTCCTCACCCAGGCTCCCGCCCGCACCGGCGGCCGATCCACCCCGGACCGTGAAGTCACCGGCCATGATGACGACCTTCCGGCCGTCGATCCGGCCGAACCCGTCGACCTGGGCCAGCGGGGTGAACGCGTCGAGCTCTCCCCGCTCGCTGTAGACGGACCGCCCGCGGAGCTGACCCAGGGGTTCGAACGATCCCGGATCGACCAGGCGCTCGATCCGCTCGGTGACGATCAGCTTGCCGTTGCGATGTTGCCGGGCGATGCCTTCGGGTCCGCCCCGTTCGGCCACGAGATCGATCCGGCGCCGCAGCTCGTCCAGTTCGGCCGACCAGGCACCCATCAGACCAGCTCCACCAGGACGTCACCGTCGTCGACGGTCTGTTCCGGTTCCACCTCGATCCGGCCGACGCGCCCGGCCACGGGGGCGACCACGTCGATCTCCATCTTCATCGATTCGAGGATCAGGAGCCGGTCCCCGACGGTGACCTCATCGCCCACCTCGACGAGCACCCGCCAGACCTGGGCCGCCATCTCGGACGTCACGATCATGCACGTTCCTCCCCCATCGGGTCGCCCGACGGGGACGCGAACGCGACCGGATCACGCCCGGATGGGCGATACCCCGACTCCCCCGTGTCCCCCGCCGCCGAAAAGCGACCCTGATGTCACCGTACGCAAAATGACATCTGGGTCACAAGTTG
>JBKDZN010000288.1:0-5365 GCA_047971245.1 Acidimicrobiales bacterium | reverse complement strand
CCCCGCCGGGACCTCCGGCGCTCAGCAGGCCAATGCGAACATCAACGTGTTCAACGCCGCGACCTCCTCGTACCCGAACGCCGACAGCCAGCGCTACGTGTGCACGTCGGGCGGCGCCACCTTCTCGGGCGCCATCGGCCTCGGTGAGTCGCTGGAGGTCGAGCTGGCGCCCGGCGACCTGGTGATCGACGTGTACGACGGCGAGGGCGTGGAGTCCTGCGCCGGCGCCCCGGACCGCCGCAGTCGAGCCACCCAGCGGTCGATGTCGGACACGCCGAGCGACGCCACCGACATCGACGCGATCGGATCCTTCTTCACCTGCGCCGCCCGCGAGGTCTGGTCCCGAAAACGGTCAGCGGCGCCCAGCTCGGCGTCTTGATCTCGAGCCACTCGTCAAGGAGCTGCGCGACCTTCCGTCCGCCGGCGTTGCGGGCCGGCTTCACCGTCAGCTCGGCCGCCGCCCGCTGGGCGTCGCGCTTGGTGCCATAGACCGTGCGCGACACCTGGGTCGGCTTCCCGGTGCAGTCGCGGCCGGTGTAGCCGCGCACCTCCCGCACCCGCTTCGCCGTTCCCGGATGCTCGCCACAGGGGTGAACCCTCGTCGCGTTGCATCCCACAAGAGTAGGGATGAGCGTAGGGATGGACCGATTTCTCGGCCCAGTTGACCGCTGGTGACGCTTGCTGTCCTCTATCACCGAATCGGTCACAGAGGCAGCAAAGATCCAGTTCAGCGCTATTCGATTCGCATCCCCGAGATCGCCCGGGAGATGACGAGCTGCTGGATCTGCTCGGTGCCTTCGAAGATGTCGTAGATCTTGGCGTCACGGTGCCACCGTTCGACCGGGTACTCCTTGACGTAGCCGTAACCGCCCAGGATCTGCATGGCCCGTTCGGTGACCCACACTGCGGTACGGCCCGCTTCGAGTTTGGCCATGGAGCCTTCGGCGTTCTTGAACGCCTTGCGCTTTCCCAGCCAGGCCGCCCGGTGGGTGAGCAGGCGGGCGGCATCCACCCGGGTGGCCATCTCGGCCAGCATGAAGGCGATCGACTGGTTGGCGATGATGGGCCGACCGAACGCGTGACGCTCCTTGGCGTAGTCGAGCGAGTATTCGTAGGCGGCCCGGGCGATCCCGACGGCCTGGGCGGCCACCGCCGGTCGGGTGGCTTCGAAGGTCTGCATCGCGGCCTGGGTGTTGCTCGGTTTGCCTTCCCGCACCCGGGCCAGGCGCTCGTCGAGCTTCTCCTTCCCGCCGAGCAGGCAGCGTCCGGGAATCCGGCAGTCGTCGAGCACCACCTCGGCGGTGTGGGAGGCTCGGATCCCGTGCTTGGAGTACTTCTGACCCTGGCTCAGCCCCGGGGTGCCCGGGGGGACCACGAAACTGGCGTGGCCCTTGGAGCCGAGGGCCGGATCCACCACGGCCACCACCACATGGATGTCGGCGATACCGCCATTGGTGATCCACGCCTTGGTCCCGTTGAGCACCCACTCGTCGGAGGCCTCGTCGTAGACGGCCCGGGTGCGGTAACCGCCCACATCGGACCCGGCGTCGGGTTCGGAAGCCGCGAACGCTCCGAGAGCGATGGCCTCGGGGGTGCCGTAGCACTGGGGAACCCACTCGGTGACCTGATCACGGTTCCCGGCCGAGGCGATGCCGGCCACGGCCAGGCCGCTGCCCATGATGGCCATCCCGATCCCGGCGTCACCCCAGAACAGTTCCTCCAACGCGAGCGGGGAGGAGAGCCCGGTGGGATCGTTCATCATGATCTCGGCCATGAACTCCCACCCGTACAAACCGATCTTGGCCGCCTCCTCCAGGATCGGCCATGGGGTTTCCTCCCGTTCGTCCCATTCGGCCCCGGCGGGACGGATCACGTCACGGGCGAAGTCGTGCACCCACTGCTGCACCTGCAGCTGGTCGTCGCTCAACTGGAGGGAGAACTCGGTCATCGGCTGTTCCTCGGTCGTGTCGGTCTGGTCGAACGATCTCCGGCCGATGTCGGCCGGTGGGACCCCGAATCGAGCCTTGCACCCCCGCCCGACCACAAGCCGACGAATTGGTTACCAACAAGTAACTTAGCCGGAATCCGTCGCCGTGCGGAGCATCAGGCGACCGAAACTCCCCCAATCGGGCTACGGCCGGCAACGACGACCTGTCGGCGCGCCGTTTCATGTGCTGGACTATTACCTATGTCCTGGCTCAGCAAGATCAAGGATTCGCTGGGTGGCCCCGACAACGGGTCGACCGTCGGCGACGCCGCTGGATCTCCGCCACCCCCCGGCCACACCGCCCACCCGGACGGTGGTGGCACCATGGCCCCACCCGAGTCGGCCGGCAACGGAGCCACGGCCGCCAACGGCACCAGCACGCCCACCAACGGGCACCACGACTGGAGCCAGGAGTCGGCCGATGGGTGGGGCGACGGCACCGACCACGGCCGACCGGTCCTGCCCACCGACTACGACGCACTAGCCGAGATGGCCATGAACCATGTCGGCGCGCTCCAGACCGGCCACGAGCAATCGTGGGGGATGAGCCGGGCCACCGACTTCGAAGGTGACCTCAACGAGGGCTGGATCCGCTGGACCCTGCCCGACATGACGGCCGAGGCCCCCATGCAACTGCTCGGCACCTGGAACCCCGCCGACGAGTCGTTCCTCTGGGGCTGGGACCACCCGTCGGCCCCGCCGGGCAGCACCGTTGCCGCCGGGGCGGTGAAGACGTTCGCCGACAAGCACGGCATCAGCGAGCTCCAGACGGCCAAGACCACCGTCGCCTTCGACGACGGCTGGCCGTTGGCCGCCATCGCGGTCCTCCTCGGTGATCTGCAGGGCATCTACCGCTTCGAGGCCAGCCCGGGCGGTCCGTGGGCCTACGTCGGCTTCGATCGGGTACGACTCAGCAGGCCGTGACCCCGGCGGTGAAGGCCCTCCAGAAGGCCGGCATCGTCCACCAGATCCTCGCCTACGATCACGATCCGGCGGCGGACAGCTACGGGTTGGAGGCCGCAACCCTGCTCGGCCTCGACCCGGCGTCGGTCTACAAGACCCTCGTCGCCGTGGTCGCAGACGACCAACCCGTGGTGGCCGTGGTCCCGGTCTCCACAACCCTCGACCTGCGCGCCCTGGCCCGGGCGGCCGGCGGCAAGAAGGCGGTCATGGCCGACCCGGCCCTGGCCGAACGGGTCACCGGCTATGTGGTGGGCGGGATCAGCCCCATCGGGCAGAAACGTCGCCTACCCACCTTCGTCGACGACGCCGCCGCCGATCTGGCCACCATCCATGTGAGCGCAGGCCGGCGCGGCCTCGAAGTGGCCCTCACCCCCGCCGACCTGTTGGCCGCCACCGGCGGCCAACACCGCTCGATCGCCAAACCCGCCGACCGGTAGCCGTGAGACGGCCGGGGCGCGTCGGACCCCCGTCGGGACTATCCCCGCCGGGGGCGGACCACCGGGCCGTCGGCCGAGTCCTCCACCGTCCAACCTGCGGCCGCCAACTCGTCCCGCAGCTCATCGGCCCGAGCGAAATCCTTGGCCGACCGGGCGTCCTGACGTTCGGCCACCAGGGCGCCGATCCCGGCCGGCACGTCGTCGGCGCCGGCGGCGAGCTCGAGGCCGAGGACGCCGGCCAGCTCCCACGCGGTGAGGGCGGCCATGCGGGCCCGGGGTCGGTCGCCCTCGTCGAGCGCCGTGTTGGCCTCCCGCACCTGGCGGAACAGCAGGTCGACCCCGGCCGGGGTGTCGAAGTCGTCATCGAGGGCGAGACGGAACGCGTCGAGCACGGCACCGTCGGGCTTGCCGGAACCGTCGTCACCCCGGCCATCCGCACCGTCGCGGGCATCGGTCACCAGTTCACCGGTGCGACGGGCGAACGCGTCGAGCCGCTCCACGGCGGCCGACGCATCGACCATCGAATCGTCGGTGACCTCCATGGGCGACCGGTAATGCGACCGCAGCACCAGCAACCGGTAGGCCCGCGGATCGTAGGCCTCGATCAGATCGAGCAGGTTGCGCACATTGCCGAGCGACTTCGACATCTTCTCGCCCTCGAGCTCGACGAACCCATGGTGCATCCAGTGCTGGGCGAACGTCTTGCCGTGCGCCACCGCCTGAGCCCGCTCGTTCTCATGGTGAGGGAACCGGAGGTCGAGGCCACCGGCGTGCAGGTCGAACCCCTCCCCCAGCAGGCCGAGGCTCATGACCACGCACTCGGTGTGCCACCCCGGACGGCCCGGCCCCCACGGTGACGGCCAGGACGGCTCCCCCGCCTTGGCCAGCTTCCACAGGACGAAGTCGGCCGGATGCCGCTTGTCGGTGCCGACCAGATCACGCTCCCCCGCGCCCTCCTGCAGATCGGCGAGGCTCTGGTGGGCCAGCAGGCCGTAATCGGCCACGGTCTCCACCGCCAGATACACGCCGTCGGGGGTGACGTAGGCCGCCCCTTCGTCGATGAGGGCGGCCACGAGCTCCACCATCGCCTCGACATAGTCGGTGGCGTGGGGGACATGGTCGGGCCGGGCCACGCCGAGGGCGTCGGCCGCGCTCCACCACACCTCCTCGCAGCGGACGGCGATCTCGGCCGGGTCCCGATCCTCCGCCAGTCCCCGGTTGATGATGTTGTCATCGATGTCGGTGATGTTCGACACGAACGTGACGTCGAGGCCCTGCCACCGCAGGTAGCGACAGAGAGCGTCGTACACGAGGAGCTGGCGACCGTGGCCGATGTGGGGGGCCGAATACACGGTCGGTCCGCACAGATACACCGACACCCGTCCCGGGTCCCGCTGGGCCAGCGGGACCACCTCCCGACGTGCCGTGTCGTACAAGCGGATCATGGGCCTCAGGCTAGCGACGGCGGGGCCCGGCCCCGGAGCGGATTCCCGCCCGCCGGGCGTCCCGCCCCGTCCGCCCGGTAGGTTGGGGCAACGTGAACGAAACTCGGCCCGAGCGGACCATCCTGATCCGGGTCTCCGGCCCTGACCGTCCCGGCATCACCGCCGCTCTCATGGACCTGCTGGCCACCCACCGGTGCCGGATCGACGACGTCGAGCAGATCTCGATCCGGGGCCAGCTCGTGCTCGGGCTCGTCGTCGCCCTGCCCGACGGGGTCGACCTCCGGGCCGACCTGCTACTCCTGGGCTACGAGCACGAGGTCGGTGTCGACTTCGAGGACGTGCCGGCCATCCCCACCCCTCGGCGCCCCGCCCTGGTGGCCACCATCCTCGACCACACCGTGGCCCCCACCGAGTTCGCCGCCATCGCCGCGGTCGTGGCCAGCAACGGCGGCAACCTCGACCGGATCGTACGGCTCGCCAAGTACCCGGTGATGGCCTACGAGCTCACCATCAGCGCCGAGGACACCGAGCCG
>JBKDZN010000287.1:0-2182 GCA_047971245.1 Acidimicrobiales bacterium | reverse complement strand
CGGCGGCCGCGTCGGCCGGGCCGCGAGACGGATCGCCCGTCACTCGGACAGCAACTCCACCATGGCGGCCCGGTCCGACCCGGCGGCCAGCCCCTGGCGACCCTGGATGGCCTGGCGGGGCCGGTTGCTGCAGAACACGCCGACCGGTCGGTCGTCGACGCCGAGGTAGAGGACGACGAACCGTGACGCCCCGAGGTCGCCCTGGATCACCTCGGCCCGATCCGACGGCATCCCGGCGAGCTGGTACTTCCGGTCGTACTGGTCCGACCAGAACCAGGGCACCGGTTCGTAGGGTTGGCCGTCCGCTCCGGCCAGGGCGGACAGGATGCGTCGACCGGCGTGCGCCCCCATCTCGACGGCGTTGTCCCACTGCTCGACCCGCATGGGGCGCCCGTAGCGGGGATTGTGCCACCGGGCGGCGTCACCGGCGGCCACCACCCGCGGTGCCACCAGGGTGGTGGCGTCGGCCACGAGCCCGTTGTCCACCTCGAGCCCTGACCCATCCAACCAGTCGAGGTCGGGAATCACCCCGATACCGACCACCACCACCGAGCACGGCACCGTCGTACCGTCGCTCAACGTGACCGACTCCACCGCGGCATCCCCGTTGACGGACTCGACGGTGGCGCCGAGCCGGACGTCCACGCCGTGTTGCCGGTGCACCTCGGCGATGGTGGCCCCGCTGCCCTCGTCCAGCACCCGGCTCAGGGGCGCGGTCTCGGCTTCGACGATCGTCACCTGCCAGCCCGCGGTGCGGGCGGTGGCGGCCACCTCGGCGCCGATGAACCCGAACCCGACCACCACCATGGATCCGGACTCGCCGTGCAACCGTTCCCGGAGCCAGCGAGCATCGTCGAGGGTGCGGAGCGTGATCACCCCGTCCCGGTCGACCCCGGGGAGGGTCCGGGGCCGGCAGCCGGTGGCGACGACCACGCCATCACCGGTCACCGAAGAGCCGTCCGCCAGGTGGACGGTGGCCGCATCGTCGCTCAGCGCCAATCCCGACGCCGGAACCCCGAGCCGCCAGGTGGCCCCGAGCGCATCGTCGGCCGCCGCGGCGCGGAGGGCCAACCGGTCCTCGTCGGCGGAGCCGGCAAGGTAGGCCTTCGACAGGGGCGGACGGTCATAGGGTCGGTGCAACTCGGCCCCGACCACCGTCAGCTCCCCGTCGGGGTCGACCCGGTGGATGGCGTGGGCCGCATTGACGCCGGCCAGCGAGGCGCCGACCACGATGATGGCGGGCACGGACGATCAGTCCTCCTCGAGGCTGATCGCCTGTTTCGGGCAACGCTCAGCCGCCTCGCGGACCTTCTCCCACTGGTCCGGCGGAGGATTCTCGTTGAGCACGTACAGGAAGTCGTCCTCACGCACCTCGAACACTTCGGGGGCGATCCCCATGCACACCGCGTTGCTCTCGCACAGATCGTAATCGACGACGACTTTCATCATCTGGTCCTTCCGCTGATGGAATACGCGCCGACCATAGGTCGTCGACGGCCCCGGCCACCAGGGACACGGCCGGGAACGACCGATATCCGGCAACCACCGCGGCTACGATCTGGCGCCGCGGGCCGGATCGGCCGGGAATTGGTGGTCATCCCACCAGGTTGGGTTGGCCACGGCGCATCCGGTGCGTATCGGCTCGGCGGCTCAACCCGGCCCGCCTTCGGCCGACCCCGAACCCAGACCTAGCCTTTACCCGTCCGGACCCGATTGGAGTATCCGGTGACTGACCGGTCCGACCCCCAGCCCAGGACCTCGCCACCCCCCGTCGGCACCTTGCCGGCGGTGGTGTCCGGAGCCCTGGCCGGTGGCGCCGCCCTGGCCGCCGGGGAGCTGGCGGCCGCCTTCGCCGCCCCCCGCCCCGGGCCGGTGGTCGCGGTGGCCAACCGGGTGATCGACTACGCCCCGGTCTGGCTGGTCGACCTGGGCAAGTCCCTGTTCGGCACCTCGGACGTGACCGCCCTGGTCATCGGCACCGTGATCCTCTCCCTGCTGATCGGGGCCGTGCTGGGAGGGCTGTCACGGCGCTCGCCGAGACCGGTCCTGGCCGGCATGGCCGGTTTCGGCCTTGTCGGCCTGGCCGCGGTCGGGACCGACAGCCAGGGGGGCTGGGCCTACGGTCTGCTGGTCTCGGCGGTCGCCGTCGGCTGCGGCTCGGCCGTGTTCATCGGGCTGCGGA
>JBKDZN010000286.1:0-6355 GCA_047971245.1 Acidimicrobiales bacterium | reverse complement strand
CTCAGTCATGTCGTTGTTCTCAGGTCGTTGCACTCATTGCCTCGAACCCCGGGGCGGGGCTCGGCGATCATGGCCGGGGGCCGGTCCGATCCACCGAGCGACGGTAGCCGCCCCGGCCGGTCCGGATCGATGTGAGCGGCCGGGTTCACCCCGTCGAAGCGTGCCGGGCGGCACTACAGTTCCCGTCGGAGGTGCCACGATGACCACCCGCCCGGCGGCCACCGAAACCGTGATCGAGCTCCAGAGCGTGGTGAAGCGTTTCGGCTCGGTCCGGGCCCTCGACGGCCTCGACCTGACCGTCCGGGCCGGGGAGGTCCACGGGTTCCTCGGCCCGAACGGGGCCGGCAAGACGACTGCCATCCGGGTCCTGCTCGGCCTGATCCGGGCCGACGAGGGCACCGCGTCCCTGCTCGGCGCCGACCCGTGGACCGACGCGGTGGCCATCCACACCCGCCTCGCCTATGTACCCGGCGACGTGGCCCTGTGGCCCACCCTCACCGGCGGGGAGACCATCGATCTGTTCCGCCGGATGCGGGGCGACCACGACCGGGTCGCCCGCGACGAGCTGATCGAGCGGTTCGAGCTCGACCCGACCAAGAAGGCCCGCACCTACTCCAAGGGCAACCGCCAGAAGGTCGGCCTGATCGCCGCCCTGGCCTCCGACGCCGAGCTCCTCCTCCTGGACGAACCGACCTCGGGGCTCGATCCCCTGATGGAGGCCGAGTTCCAACGCTGTGTCGCCGAGGTCAAGGCCGACGGCCGCACCGTCCTGCTGTCGAGCCACATCCTGGCCGAGGTGGAGGCCCTGTGCGACCGGGTCAGCATCATTCGCGCCGGCCGCACCGTCGAGCACGGCACCCTCGACGAACTTCGGCATCTCACCCGCACATCGGTCGACGCCGAAACGACCCGCCCCGTCGACCTCGGCGGCACGCCCGGGGTGCACGATCTGCGGGTCGACGGCACCCGGATCGAGTGCCAGGTCGACAACGCCGCCCTGGGTGAGGTGATCAGCCGGCTGAGCGCCCACGGCATCGTCTCGTTGACCTCCCGGCCCCCGTCGCTCGAACAGCTCTTCCTCCGCCACTACGGCGACGAGACCACCACCCCTGCCGGAGTCTGAGATGGCCGGGACGACGGATCTCGTGGCCACGCTCCCCGTAGTGCGCCTGGTACTGCGACGCGACCGGATCCGGGTCGTGGTGTGGGTGGCCGCCATCGTCGCCATGGTGGCGGTGTCGGCCGGCAGCGTGAAGGGCCTCTTCCCCACCCAGGCCGACCTCGATCAGGCCGCGGCCGCGTCGGACAATCCGGCCATCATCGTCTTCAACGGACCGGCCCAGGCGCTCGACACCATGGGTGGGCAGGTGGCCTTCCAGGTCGGCGCCTTCGGCCTAATGCTGGCGGCCGTCATGGGCATCATGATGACGGGCCGGCTCACCCGGGGGGAGGAGCAGTCGGGCCGGCTGGAACTGTTGCGCTCCCTTCCACTCGGGCGTCAGGCCCCGACCGCGGCGGCCATGGTCGTGGTGGGAGGGATGGCCCTGGCCACCGGAGCCCTGATCACCGCCTCGCTGCTGGCCATGGGCTTGCCGGTGACGGGGTCGGTGTCATTCGGGCTCGGCTATGTGCTCACCGTCGTCCTGTTCGGGGCGATCGCGCTGGCGGCCGCCCAACTGTTCGACAACACCCGGGCCGTGTACGGCTGGTCGCTGGCCGTCCTGGGGGCGGCGTACGGTCTGCGGGCGGTCGGTGACATCACCGGCGGCGGCCTGACCTGGTTGTCGCCGATCGGCTGGATGCAGAAGGCCCGGCCCTTCGCCGGGGACCGGTGGTGGCCGTTCCTGCTCGCCGTCCTGACCATTGCCGCCCTGACCGTGACGGCCGGTTCCCTGCTCCGGCGCCGCGACCTGGGGGCCGGCCTCCTCCCCGACCGGCCCGGTCCCGACCGGGCGTCCGCCCGCCTGCGGGGGCCGACGGCCCTCACCGTCCGCCTCCAGCGAACCAGTGTCCTCGGTTGGGCGGCGGGGGCGCTGGTGGCCGGCGGTGCCTACGGCCTGATCGCGCCCACCATCGAGACCTTTGTGGCCGACAACCAGGCCATGGCCGACATCATGACCGGCGGCCTCGGCGGTGACCTGATCTCCACCTACCTCAGCCAGGCCGTCCAGGTGCTGGGCCTGCTGGCCGGGGCGGCCACCGTCCAGTCGGTCCTGCACCTCCGCGCCGACGAACGCTCCACCTACACCGAGGCCGTACTGGCCCGCCCGGTGTCCCGCTGGGCCCTGGTCGGCGGTGCGATCGGGGTGGCGGCCGCGGTGTCGATCGTGATCCTCGGGGTGGGCGCCCTGGCCACCGGTGGGGGTGCCGCCGCCACCCTGGACGACCCGGACCGGACCGGCCAGACCCTGAAGGCGGCGGCCGCCCTGCTGCCCGCGGTGTGGACCACCGGGGCGGTGGCGGTCCTGATCATCGGGGTGGCCCCCCGCTGGTCGGTCCTGACGTGGGCGGTGGTGGTGTGGTCGTTCGTGGTGATGATGTTCGGCGCCCTGCTCGACCTGCCCGGATGGCTGGCCGCCCTGTCGCCCTACGATCATGTCCCGCTGGTCCCGGCCGAATCGTTCCGGCCCCTCCCGGTGATCGCCCTGACCGCGGTGGCCGCCGGCCTCAGCGCGGTGGGTACCTACGGGTTCCGCCGCCGCGACCTCACCAACTGACCCCCGGCCCCGGCCACCCCCGGCGCCCCGGCCCCACCGGTCAGACCGCGGCCCCGGTCAGGTTGCCGACCACCACCGAGATCAGGAGGGCGGCGAGGCCACCGACCAGGACCCGGATCACCGCCCGACCCACCGGGGCGCCGCCGAGACGGGCACTGACCACCCCGAGCGCACCCAGGCCGACGAGGGTGACGACGATGATGGCCAGCAACCTGGCGGACTCCGGGGCGATCAGCACCGTGGCCACCGGCAGGATGGCACCGACGGCGAAGCTGAGGGCCGAGACCACGGCCGCCTCGACCGGTTTGGCCAGCTCGTCGACGTCGATCCCCAGCTCGTCACGGGCGTGGATGCGGTCCAGGTCGTCACGCGCCGACAGTTCGGCCGCCACCTGCCGGGCCAGACCGTCGCTCAGACCCCGATCGCGGTAGATCTCGTAGAGCTCGTGCTTCTCGGCCTCGGGGTAGCGTTCCAGCTCCCGCCGTTCCCGGGCCAGGTCGGCCAGTTCGGTGTCGCGCTGGGAGCTGACCGACACGTACTCCCCCGCCGCCATCGACAGGGCTCCCGCGGTGAGCGCCGCCACCCCGGCGATGATCACCTCGGCCCGACCCGAACTGGCGGCCGCCACCCCGGCCACCAGGCTGGAAGTGGAGATGAGGCCGTCGTTGGCCCCGAGCACCCCGGCCCGGAGCCACGAGCCGCGGGACGAGAAGTGCTGTTCGGATCCGTGGGTGCGGGGTGGTCGCATGCGGCCAGTATGGACGGGTGGGGTCGGTGCCGTCACCGGGATGACGATGCGACGATCCGGTTCCCAGCCGGTTCACAGCCGGTTCACAGTCTGGGCGGCCATGATGGACGCCATGGCCTCACCCCACCTGCTGATCGTCGACGACGAACCCAACCTGCGTTCGATGCTGCGGGCGGCCCTCAGTCACCACGGGTTCGAGATCTCCGAGGCCGACAACGGCCGGGCCGCCCTGGAGGCGGTGGCCAGCGAACGCCCCGATCTGGTCGTCCTCGACGTCATGATGCCCGAACTGGACGGATTCGAGGTGTGCCGCCGGCTCCGGGCCGAGGGCGATCACACCCCGGTCCTGTTCCTGACCGCGGCCGACGAGACCGAGGACAAGGTGCGGGGCCTGACCCTCGGCGCCGACGACTACCTCCAGAAGCCGTTCAGTCTCGACGAGCTGGTGGCCCGGGCCACTGCGGTGCTGAGGCGGGCGCGTACGGCGTCGACGAGTACCGTGCACGAGCTGGCCGATCTGGTCATGGACGACGACGCCCATCGGGTCACCCGGGCCGGGGAGGAGATCTCCTTGTCGCCCACGGAGTACAACCTGGCCCGCTACCTGCTCATCAATCAGGGTCGGGTGCTGTCCAAGGCCCAGATCCTCGATCATGTGTGGCAGTACGACTTCGACGGCGACGGCGGCGTGGTGGAGACCTACATCGGCTATCTCCGCAAGAAGCTCGACACCACCGAGCCGAAGCTGATCCACACCATCCGTGGCGTGGGCTACACCATGCGGGTCCGCTAGGCCGGCCGCCGGAGCGTCCCCGTGTCGTCCCTCTCGCTCCGCGCCCGGGTGTTCGCCGGCCTGCTGGTGGTCGCCCTCGCGGTGGCGGCCATGGTCGCCCTGGTCACCACGACAACGCGGGCCTACCTCGTCGACCAGATCGACGACCAGCTCCGGGCCGCGGCGAGCACCGACCGCGACGGGCGGCTGCGCCTGCCCGAGGGTCACCGGCCCCGTCCCGGTGTCCCGAACGGAAGCGTGCAGAGCTTCAGTTCCATGTACGAGGCGGTGGTGGACGACGCGGGCGACATCGAGGTGGTCTACACCCCCAACCTGCCGGGCAAGACCTACTCCCCGCCCGACCTGACCGACGTGGAGGAGTTGGCCGACGCGGGGCGACCGGTCACGGTGGACGCCCGGGACGGGAGCACCCACTACCGGCTGCTGAGCTCGACCAGCGGCGACGACACCATCATCCGGGCCATCCCCCTGGCGGATGTGGATGCCACCACCGCCCGCCTGGTCGCCTACCAGGCGGTGGGCCTGGTTGCGGTCATCGCCCTGCTGGGGGCGGTGGCGTGGTGGGTCGACCGGCTCGGCGTGGCCCCCATCAAGCGGATGACCGGCACCGCGTCGAAGATCGCCGCCGGCGACCTCGACGCCCGGGTGGACGAGTCGACCCCTGGGACCGAGTCGGGGGAACTGGCCCGTTCCCTGAACGTGATGCTCAGCCGGATCTCGGCCGCGGTCGACAACCAGCAGCAGTCCGAGCAGCGGCTCCGGCGGTTCGTGGCCGACGCCTCCCACGAGCTGCGCACCCCGCTGACCACGATCGGCGGCTACGCCCAGCTCTACGGGATGGGCGGCCTCGACGACCGGGCCGCCCTGGATGACGCCATGCGCCGTACCGGTCAGGAGGCGGATCGGATGGGTCGCCTGGTCGAGGAGATGCTGACCCTGGCCAAACTGGACCAGCACCGGCCCCTCGATCAACGCCCGGTGGACGTGTCGGCGCTGGCGGCCGATGTGGCCGGCGACGCCGAGGTCACCAACCCCGACCGCGCCTTCACCACCGCGATCACGCCCGGGGTCGTCGTCACCGGCGACGAGGACCGCCTCCGCCAGGTCGTGGCCAATGTGGTCGGCAACGCCACCACCCACACCCCGGATGGGACACCGGTGACCATCACTGTCGGTGTGGAGGGCCCGACGGCCCGGATCGACGTGCACGACGACGGACCGGGCATGACTCCCGAGGTGGCGGCCCGCATCACCGAGCGTTTCTACCGGGCCGACGTGTCCCGATCCCGCCAGAACGGGGGTAGCGGCCTGGGGATGGCCATCGTGGCCGCCGTGGTCGAAGCCCATCACGGCGATCTGGCCGTGTCGAGCGCCCCCGGGGCGGGCACCACCATCACCATCCGCCTGCCCCTCGTCCCGACGGCCGCCGAGCCGGGGACCCACGAGAACCGTCTCGCCCCGAACGGTGGGCCCGGTCCGGCGGCGGACCAGGAACGCTCGGCCCCGTAGGCTCGGGCCGGTGACCGAGCTCCGCGTCGACGACGACCAGCGGCGGGCCCGCCTCGCCCGCCGTCACGCCCTCGCCGCCACCGACCGGGTGGCGGGGGTCCGGGAGGCGGCGGAGGCCGTGGTGGCCCTGCACGCCACCGAGCCGTCCAGCGTGCCCCTCTCCGTCCACGCCCGGGCCGAGGTGTCGATGCTCGACATCGACGACGCCCTCTACCGGGACCGCAGCATCGTCAAGCAGCTCGCCATGCGGCGGACCGTGTTCGTCTTCCCCCGCCGGCCGCTCCCGGCC
The DNA here is from genome assembly GCA_047971245.1 of Acidimicrobiales bacterium. GTDB lineage: Bacteria > Actinomycetota > Acidimicrobiia > Acidimicrobiales > SZUA-35 > CADEDH01. The sequence continues at coordinate 299 of JBKDZN010000286.1, read as the reverse complement.
GTGTGGGGCTCGGCCGCGGCCCGGGTCGCCGCCCAGCAGCGGGCCCAGCTCGCCCGTGACCTGGTCCGCTACGGGGACGGGGGGCTGACCGATGCCACCGGTGCGGAGCGTTGGGTGACCGAAACCACCGCGGCGGTGTTCCGGCATCTCAGCGAACACGGCCCGGCCACCACTGCGGAGCTCCGCGCCGCCATCCCCCGGCTCGATACCAGGATCACCCGCAACCTCGGATCGGCGTACGGGGGAACCTCACCGGTGGCGTCGAACGTGATGATCGTGCTGGCCGCCGGGGGCACCGT
>JBKDZN010000285.1:0-3772 GCA_047971245.1 Acidimicrobiales bacterium | reverse complement strand
CACGTCGGCGGTGGGGTCACGCTCGGCGTAACCGAGCCGCTGGGCCTCGGCCAGGGCCTCACCGTAGTCCGCACCATCCGCGGCCATCCGGGTGAGGATGAAGTTGGTGGTCCCGTTGAGGATCCCGAGGATGCGGGTGACGTCCTCGCCGAGCAGGGACTCCCGCAGGGGCCGGACGATGGGGATGGCCCCGGCGACCGCGGCCTCGAACAGGAGGTCAACCCCGGCCGCGTCCGCGGTGGCGTACAGGTCGCCCCCCACGTTGGCCAGGAGCTCCTTGTTGCCGGTCACCACCGACTTGCCCGACTTCAACGCGGCCTGGATCAGGGTCCGGGCCGGTTCGATACCGCCGATCACCTCGACCACGAGGTCGATGTCGGGATCCGACACGACGGCCTCCGAGTCGGTGGTCAGCAGGGCAGGATCCAGGGCCAGGCCCCGGTCCTTGCTGGCGCTGCGCACGGCCACGGCCGCGATCTCAAGGTCGATACCGGTGGCCTCGGCGATCGAGGCCCGGCGTTCGGCCAGCAGCTCGACGAAGGCTCCACCGACACTTCCACATCCGAGCAATCCGATCTTCACGATCACCGATGGTATTGGTGGTCAACCGACGTCGGTCGCCAATATGTCGTCGATGGTCTCCCGCCGGACCACGAGCCGGGCGTCGCCATCACGGCAGAACACGACCGGGGGACGGAGGACCTTGTTGTAGTTCGATCCCATCGAATGGCCGTAGGCACCGGTGACCGGGGTGGCCACGATGTCGCCGACGGTCACATCATCGGGCAGAAGGGCCTCGCGCACCAGCACGTCGCCGGACTCGCAGTGCTTGCCGACGAGGCGGGCCGACCGGGAACGGTCCTCAGTGACGGCCCGGGGCAGGAAGGTCTCGTAGCCCGACCCGTAGAGGACCGGCCGAGGGTTGTCGCTCATACCCCCGTCCACCGCGATGTAGGTGCGGATCCCGGGCAGATCCTTGATGGTCCCCACCGTGTAGAGGGTGACCGCAGCCGCGGCCACGATCGACCGGCCGGGCTCGATCCCGATACGGGCGGTGACCCCGGCCTCGGCCGCGGCCTTGGCGATGATCCGGGACCACTGGCTGATGGTGGGCGCTTCCTCCCCCTCGACGTAGGGGACGCCGAGGCCACCACCGATCACCAGTTCGGGCAGGTCGAACGGGTTGGCGAACCGGCCGATGACGTCCATGGCCGCGCCGAAGCTGTCGAGGCGGAACACCTGGGACCCGATGTGGGCGTGGAGGCCGACGAGGTCGAGCGCCGATGAGGCTTGGGCTCGGGCCACGGCCCGGGCCGCGGTGCCACCCGCGACGGTGAACCCGAACTTGGAGTCGTTCTGGCCGGTGGCCACGTACTCGTGGGTCTCGGCCTTGATGCCGGGGGTGATGCGCAGCAGCACGGCCGGGCGGGGCAGACCCCCGGTCACCAGCGCCTCGATCCGGTCGATCTCGTCGAAGCTGTCCACCACGATCCGGCCGACCCCGGCCTCGAGGGCGGCCCTGAGCTCACCCGCCGACTTGTTGTTGCCGTGGAACACGAGCCGCTCGGCGGGCACCCCGGCGGCCAGGCAGACCCCGAGCTCACCACCGGTGGCCACGTCGAGGCCGAGGCCCTCCTCGTGGGCGAGGCGGGCCATCGCCCGGCACAGGAACGCCTTGCTGGCGTACACCGCACCGGTGCCGAACGCCTCGGCGGCCTCCCGGCACCGGGCACGGAGATGGGCCTCGTCGTAGACGAACACCGGGGTGCCGAACTCGGCGGCCAGATCCAGGGTGTCGCACCCGCCGATCTCGAGGTGGCCGGTCGGGCCGACGGCGGCGGTGTCGGGCAACAGGTGCCAGGGAAGGGTGCTCACATGGACTCCGGGGCGGTGACCCCGAGCAGGTCGAGGCCGACGGCGAGGCCGATCCGGGTGCCCTCGGCGAGCCACAGGCGGGCCGGGCGGAGGGCAGGGTCGACGTCGTCGCGCAGGATGGGGCAGTCACGGTAGAAGCCGTGGAACGCGGCGGCCAGTTCCCGTACCCAGGTGGTGATCCGGTGGGGGGCCCGGTCGGCGGCCGCCACGGCCAGGATCTCGTCGAAGCTCGACAGCTGACGCAACAGTTCGAGCTCCCGGTCGTGGCCCAGCACGCCGAGGTCGACCTGGTCGATCGGGGGACGGTCGACGCCCCGGCTCGCCGCCTCACGGGCCAGGGAGTGGATCCGGGCGTTGGCGTACTGGACGTAGAAGACGGGGTTCTCGGCCGCCTGGGCGGTGAGCACGTCGATGTCGATGGTCTGACCGGAATCGATCGATTGGAGCAGGTAGGCGAATCGGGCCACGTCCGGGCCGACCTCGTCGATCAGGTCACGGATCTCGATCATGGTCCCGGCCCGCTTCGACAGCTTCACCTCGCGACCGTCGCGAACCAGTTTCACGTTCTGGCCGATGATGGCCTCGTAGTCGTCGGCCCGGTGACCGAGCGCCTGGAGGGCCGCCCGGATGCGGGGTACGTAGCCGTGGTGGTCGGCGCCCAGCACGTCGATGACATGGTCACCCCGGGTGAACTTGTCACGGTGGTAGGCGATGTCGGGCAGCAGGTAGGTGGGTTGCCCGTCGCTTTTGACGAGCGGCCGGTCCTTGTCGTCCCCGAAGTCGGTGGTGCGCAGCCAGACGGCGCCGTCGTGGTCGTAGACGTGGCCGCGGTCGCGCAGCTCGGCCAGGGTTGCGTCCATGGCACCGCCGGCCACCAGCTCCCGCTCGCTCGACCAGCGATCGAACACGACGTTCATGGAGCCGAGCACCTCGGCCGCCTCGTCGAGGGATCGTTGCCGGCCCCAGTCGACGGGATCGGCGTCCGCGGGCATCTCGCCGGCCCACTGGTCGATGTAGGCGCCCTGGTAACCGTCTTCTGGGACCGGTTCGCCGGCCTTGCGGGCCGCCAGGGACCGGCCGAACAGGGTGGTCTGCACCCCCCGATCGTTGACGTAGTACTCGGTGGTGACGGGGTGACCGCATCGCCGCAGGATCCGGGCCAGGGAGTCACCGTAGGCACCCCAGCGGCCGCCACCGGCGTGGATCGGGCCGGTGGGGTTGGCGGACACGAACTCGACGTTGACGGAGTGGCCGGCGCCCGTCTCGAGGCGGCCGAAGCCGTCCTCGCCCTTCGCCACCACGTCGACCAGGACCTCGTGGAGCCAGGTGGGAGCGAGCCGGAAGTTGACGAAGCCGGGCCCGGCCAGTTCCAGGCCGACCACATGGGGCAGGCCCTGCTTCTCGAGGGCGTCGAGCAGTTCCTGGCCCAGTTCCCGGGGGTTCCGGCCGGCCGCCTTGGCCGACACGAGCGCCGCGTTGGTGGACCAGTCACCGTGTTCACGATGGGCCGGACGCTCGATCCCGGCCGACGGGGGCAGTGGAGCCACCCCCAGATCGGCCATGACGGAGGCCACCGCCGCGAACAATTGGTCCTGGATCATGGGGTCGATGCTAACGGTGGGTGGCGGGGCCCGGTCCGGAGGCGAGCGAGGCCGGGCCGCGACGGCCGGCAGGCGATTCCGGTGCGATACGACCGGCGCCCGACGAACCTTCGGCCGGGAAAGGCCGCGAATTCGGGTAGCGGTCGGCGCTGGGCGGGCTAGCGTAGGGCCGCCAGCCCTCGTAGCTCAGGGGATAGAGCATCGGCCTCCGGAGCCGTGTGCGCAGGTTCGAATCCTGCCGAGGGCGCCAGCGTGAACCGGCCCTGACCAGCGTGAACACGCAGGGTCGGGGCCGG
>JBKDZN010000284.1:0-15122 GCA_047971245.1 Acidimicrobiales bacterium | reverse complement strand
AGTCATGTGCTGCCGGCCCTGATGCGGAAGTTTCACACCGCCCGGGAGACCGGAGGCTCGTCGGTGGAGATCTGGGGTACGGGTTCGCCCCGCCGGGAGTTCCTCCATGTCGACGATCTGGCCGACGCCTGCGTGTTCCTGATGGACCACTACAGCGACGCGTCGCACGTGAACGTGGGGACGGGGATCGACCTGACCATCGCCGAACTGGCCGGGCTGGTCCGCGACGTCGTCCACCCCGACGCCGAGCTGGTGTTCGACGCCACCAAACCGGACGGCATCGCCCGCAAGGTGCTCGACGTCAGCCGGCTCAACACCCTGGGGTGGAAGTACTCGATCGACCTTCCCACCGGCATCGAGCAGACCTACCGCTGGTTCTGTGACCATGTGGACGACGCCCGGGGTATGGCGCCGGCCGCCGGCGGGGTCCGATGACGGGCCGTGCCGCGGCACCGGCCACCATCCGGCCGGGCACCGTCGCCCTGGTACCGCCCCGCTACGGCGACGACGTGGTGGGCGGGGCCGAGGCCGTGATCGCCGAGACGGCCCGGGGTCTGGCCGAACGGGGCCATCCTGTCGAGATCCTGACCACCTGCGCCCGCGATCACTACACCTGGGCCAACCACTATCCGGAGGGGGTGAGCTCCGAGGGTGAGGTGGTGATCCGCCGGTTCCCGACCGAGACCGACACCGCCGGGGTCCACCGGGAACGGATCGGGGCCCGGATCCTGGCCGGGGAACCGGTGGACATCTTCGACCAGCAGCTGTGGGTCAACGACAGCCTGCGGGTGAGCCGCCTGTGGCACCATGTGCTCGACCACGGCGACCGGTACCGGGTCATGATCTTCGCCCCGTACATGTTCTGGACCACCTACGCGGTGAGTCAGGTCGTGCCGGGGCGCACGGTGATCATGCCGTGCCTCCACGACGAGCCGACCGCCCGGCTCGACATCTTCGCCTCGATGATCGCCGGGGCCCGGGGCCTGTGGTTCCTGACCGACCCCGAGGCGTCCCTGGCCGCCTCGCTCTACCAGCTGCCGCACCGGACCGAGGTGGTGGGGGCCGGTATCGACCTCCCGTCCACCTATGACCCCGACCGGTTCCGGGCCGACACCGGCATCGACGGCCCGTTCGTCTACTACGCCGGCCGCCGGGAATGGGGCAAGGGCTGGTCGGTCCTGCTGGCCGCGTTCGCCGACCTGGTCCGTCAGCATCCCACCGACCTGCGGCTCGTCACCTCCGGGGTCGGCGAGGTCGACGCCCCCGCCGACCTGGCGTCCCGGGTGGTCGACCTCGGTTTCGTCAGCGACGCCCGACGCAACGACGCCATGGCCGCCGCGGCCGCCTACATCCAACCGAGCGCCATGGAGAGCTTCTCGCGGACCGTGCTGGAGGCGTGGGGGGCCGGCACCCCCGTCATCGCCAACGCGGCCAGTGCCGTGGTGCGCTGGCACGTGGAACGATCGGGGGCCGGGTTGACCTACCGGGGTCAGGCCGAGCTGACCGAGGCGTTGCGGTTCGTCTCCGATGCGCCCGCGGCCGCGGCCCGACTGGCTGCTCCCGGCCGGGCCTACGTGGAACAGCACTACCGCTGGGCCGACGTACTCGACCGTATGGAGGCCACCCTCGACGCCTGGCTTCCCGTACCCGTGGAGGCCCGATGACGGGAACGCCCGACCCCGCCCACCAGGACCCGCCCGGCCGCGACCGGGTGCTCATGGTCACCCCCTACGCCCCCTACCGGGACGGGATCGCCGCCTACGCGGTGCAGGAGGTGCGCCGGATGCGGGCCGACGGGGTCGACCTGGAGGTCCTGTCGCCCCTGCCGTCGGCGGCCCATCACCATCTCGCCCTGGGTGGGGTGCGGGGCATCACCGCCCTCACCGCCCGGGCCCGCCGCTACGACCGGGTCATCATCCAGTTCTCGCCGGAGATGATGTTCGGTGCCTGCCGGACCCCGCTGCAGCGGGTGGCGGTGTGGGGCGGGATCGAGGCCCTGGCCCGGGTGACCCGCCTCGAGATCCGGTTGCACGAGATCGAGTACGGGCCCCTCGAGCGGAACCCGGCCGAACGGGCCCTGGCCGCCCGGGCCCTTCGGGCCGCGGCCCGGCTCAGCGTCCACACCCGCCGCGAGGTGGAGGCCTTGGTGGAGCGGCTCGGGCTCACGGCGGCCGACGTGACCCTGGTCGATCACGGGGCCTCGTTCGTGGCTGCCTCCACCGTCACCCGCCAGGAGGCCCGGGCCGACCTCGGGCTCCCGGACGACGAGCATGTGTTCCTGGCCATCGGGTTCATCCAGGACCACAAGGGATTCGACCGGGCCGCCGAGGCCTTCGGCCGGGCCGGGCTCGACCGGGCCTCGTTCCACATCGTCGGCTCGGTCCGGGTCGACCACCCGGACCTGGTCGACTACGCCCGCCGGCTGGAGGCCCAGTGCCGGGCCATCCCCGGGGTCACCCTCCACCGGGGCTACGTGAGCGACGAGGCGTTCGACCGGTGGATCATCGCGGCTGACACCGTGGTCCTGCCCTACCGGGAGATCTGGTCGTCCGGGGTTCTGGAGCGGGCCAAACTGCACCGTACCCCCATCATCGCCACCGACGTGGGTGGCCTCACCGACCAGGCCCCCGAGGGGGCCGTGTTCTTCACCGACACCGAGTCGATGGTGCAGGCCTTCAAAGCCCGGGTGGCCGCGGACGGTCCCCGTCCCGACGGGGGCGGTGGCGCCGGTGCGCCGGCGGGAACGGCGGCCTCCGACTGGGACGTTGGCGCCGAGGTGGACCGGGTGGCCGTCGAGACGATGATCCGGTCCCGGGCCCGGTCCCGGCAGCTCACCGGTGACCCGGCGTCGACGGCAGGGTCTACGGCATCGGCGGCGGGGGCCTCGGCGGTCGACCCGCTGGTGGCGATCGGTTCGGTGAACCGGCCCGAGGCCACCTCGGCCCGGCCCGGTGTGTCACACCTGAAGCAGGTGCTGCGCCGGCTGATGAACTGGGAGATCGCCCCGGTGGCCACCCAGGTCGACGCGGTCCGCCGGGCCACCATGGACGCCATCGGCGAACTCGAAGCCCGGGTCGCCGCCCTGGAGGCCCGGGAACCGAGCCACGGCACGGCGGCCGCGGCCGGCGCGGCGGGCCCCGGCGAGACTGGTTCTGGGAAGACCGGCTCTGCCAAGACTGGCTCTGCCAAGACTGGCTCTGGGCAGACTGGTTCCGGGAACACACTGCCCGACGGGTGAACCTGCCCCTCTCATCCGAGCTGCGGCCGGGCGTCGGTATCCTCCTGAATCGCTGATCAGCTATCTGAAGAAATTGTCAGATAGCTGAGGGGCTCTCGGTTCACGGTTGCTCGGCCCGCTGGTGCGCGGGTGGAGAAGCTCGGGCGGAGAGGCTCGGGTGGAGAAGGAGGAGGGCATCGTGCCGGATCGTCTGGGTGCGCCTGTCTATGAGGTCAAGGCGGAGCTGTTCAAGGCCATGGGTCACCCGGTACGGGTGCGGGTGCTCGAGGTCCTCGCCGCCGGTGACGAGCGGTCGGTGTCGGATCTGGCCGCTGCGGTGGAGGTGGAAGCCTCCCACCTGTCCCAACAGCTCGCCGTCCTGCGGCGGGCCGGCCTGGTGAGTTCCCGGCGTGAGGTGACCACGGTCTACTACTCGGTGAAGGACCCCCTGGTGGTGGACCTGCTGGCCGTGGCCCGGCGGTTGCTGATCTCGGGGCTGGAGGAGTCCCGGGAGCTCCTGGCCGACCTGCAGGCCGCCGAGGCCCAACAGTGAACGCCCGGATCGCCGCCCTGCTGCCGGGGCCCGCCGACTACGCCGGCCTGGCCGGATCGTGGCGCCGGGACGTCGTGGCCGGCCTGACCGTCGGGGTGGTGGCCCTGCCCCTGGCCCTGGCCTTCGGGATCACCTCGGGCCTCGGCGCCGACGCCGGCCTGGTCACCGCCATCGTGGCCGGCCTGGTGGCCGGGGTGTTCGGCGGATCGAACGTGCAGGTGTCGGGCCCCACTGGGGCCATGACCGTGGTGCTGGTGCCCCTGGTGGCCCGCCACGGGATCGAGGCGGTGTTCACCGTTGGCATCCTGGCCGGGATCCTGATCGTGGCCGCCGGCGTGGCCGGGTTCGGTCGCTACCTGGTGTTCATCCCGTGGCCCGTCATCGAGGGGTTCACCCTGGGGATCGCGGTGATCATCTTCCTCCAGCAGGTCCCGGCGGCCCTGGGGGTGGCCAAACCGGAGGGGGAGAACACCGCGCTGGTGGCGGCCCGGGCGGTGCGCGCCGGGTTCGAGGGGGCCGGGCGGTGGTGGGCGGTGGTGCTGGTCGGGGTGGTGGTGGCGGTGATGGTCATCGCGCCCCGTCTTCATCGTGGCCTGCCGGCGTCGCTGCTGGCGGTGATGGCCGCCACCGTGATCGCGGTGGCGGTGGACGCCCCGGTGAGCGTGATCGGGGAGCTCCCGTCATCGCTGCCGTCACCGTCGCTGCCGAACCTCGACCCGGGTCTGGTCTCCGACCTGTTCGGACCGGTGGTGGCCGTTGCCGCCCTGGGGGCGCTGGAGAGTCTCCTGTCGGCCAAGGTGGCCGACGGGATGGCCGGGGTGGGACGTCACGACCCGAACCGGGAACTGATTGGCCAGGGGTTGGCCAATATCGCTTCACCCCTGTTCGGCGGTATGCCGGCCACCGGGGCCATTGCCCGCACCGCGGTGAACGTCAAGGCCGGGGCCCGGACCCGGCTGGCCACCATCGTCCACGCCGTGGTGCTGATTGTCATCGTGTTCGCCGGATCGTCGCTGGTGGCCCGGATCCCGGTGGCTGCGCTGGCCGGGGTGTTGATGGTGACCGCGGTGCGGATGGTCGAGGTGCACAACATCGAATCCATCGTGCGGGCCACTCGCTCCGACGCTGTCATCCTCACCCTGACCGCCGCCACCACGGTGGCGTTCGATCTGATCCTCGCGGTGGAGGTGGGCATGGCGGCCGCCGCCCTGCTGGCGCTCCGCCAGCTCGCCCGCACCTCGGCCCCGGTGGCCGAACCGTTGCCCCTGCTCGACGCCGGTACCGCCGAGGAGTTGCGGGCCGAGAAGATCGTCTCCTACCGCCTCGACGGGGCCCTGTTCTTCGGGGCGGTCCAGCGGTTCCTCGATGAGCTCACCTCGGTGGGCGCGGTCCGGGTGTTGATCCTGCGCCTCCCCGAGTTGCAGATGCTCGACGCGACCGGCGCCCAGGCCCTCGGCGAGATGATCGACACCCTCGAGGCGCGTGGCATCACCGTGTTGTTGAAGGGGCCCCGGCCCGAACACCTGCGGATCCTGGAGGAGGTGGGCGCCATCGACCGTCTCGGCCACGAGAACCATCTCTTCACCGATCTCGACGACGCCATCGCCCACGCCCGCAGCCATGTGGAGCGCAATCCTCTGCCGTTGTGAAGTCCTGGCGCCCGGTGGCGGCGCCCGCGATGCTGTCGGGGTGGAAGTGATCGGAACTGGGTGCGGGCGGACGGGCACCCTGTCGACCCGTCAGGCCCTGGAGCGGCTCGGCTTCGGTCCGTGCCACCACATGGTCGAGGCCATGACCCATCCCCGCCAGTTCCGGACCCTGGCCGCCCACGTGCGAGGCGAGCCGGTGGATTGGCGGCGGTTCTTCGCCCCCTACCGGAGCCAGGTGGACTACCCGGGGGCGATCGTGTGGCGGGAACTGCTCGCTACGTTCCCCGACGCCAAGGTGATCCACACCGTGCGCGGCCCGCAACGGTGGTACGACAGCACCTTCACCACGGTGTACCGAGCCCGCACCGCGGTGGCGCCGTGGCTCCGTCGCCTCTTGCCGATCGTTGATGAGGCCTTCGCGGTCAACGACGCCATGATCTGGGACGGCTTGTTCGAGGGCCGGTTCGAGGATCGGGACCGGGCCATCGAGATCTACCAGGAGCGGACGGCCGAGGTGATCGCCACGGTCCCGCCGGACCGGCTCCTGGTGTTCGACGTGGCCGACGGCTGGGAGCCCCTGTGCGCCTTCCTCGACGTGCCGGTACCCACCGAGCCGTTTCCCCGGGCCAATGGCCGGATGGCGATGCGGCTCCGGTTCGGCGCGGTCCGGCTCGTCTCCTACGAAGCGCCGTGGATCGCCGCCGGGTTGGTGGCCGTCGCCGGGGCACGGTCGGCGCTCCGCACCCGGGCGGCTTGACCCGGCGCTGGCCGGCCACGCCCGCCCGGGTGAGCCGCGTCGCACAACGAGCCGCGTCGCACAACGAGTCGTGTCACACAATGAGGTCGCCGAGCATCACGGCGATGGTGTGGCTCCTGGACGCCAGCCCGGTTGGTCGGTCGGTCGGACTGACCCACCCCGGGGCCGGTATTCGGTTGTCAAGGTACGAAGGTTTGCGGGGCCGGTGGGACTGCCGCGCCGGTTGGGGCGCCGGGCGGTCCTCGGCCACCGCGCTGGGCCGAGTGCGGTTGGGGTCTACCGGGCGGCGGTTACCGGTGGTCGGCGAGCTGCGGGACCGGGCTTGGCGGGGCGGAGGTCCGGCGCGGTCGGCCCCGCGGGGTCGGACACTTGGCGGGGCCGCCGGCGTGGGCGGCGGTTTGGTCCGGCCCGGCGGTCGGGGGGTCGATGGGCGCGGCCTGGGCCTCCAGGGTTGTCGTCGAGGGGTTCGGCTGGTGGGCCGGCCCCGGGGGGTTGTGCGGGTGGCGGCCCGGGGTTGTCGGCGGTCCGAGATGGCGGTGCGGCCGCCGTTCGGGTGATCGGCCCGTCGGGTAGGCCGTAGCCCCACCAGCGGCGATCGGGCCGACGGATCTCGAGGCGACGTCGGTCGTCGAGGCGGATTCGCCAGCGGCCCTCGTGCACGAGGTGGTGATGGCGGCTGCACAACGGGACGAGGTTGTCGAGGTCGGTGGGGCCGGACTCCTCCCAGGGCCTGATGTGGTGGATATGGCACCAGGCGAACGGTCGATCGCAGTCGCCGAAGGCACAGGTGGAATAGAGAGCCCGCAGGGCCCGTCGTTGCTTTGCCGTCGCCACCCGCTTCGAACGGCCGACATCCAGCGGGCGACCGGCGGCGGGATCGGACACGATCGGTTGCCAGAAGGCGCCGCACTGGAGCCGTTCCCGGGTTTCCGGGCCGATCACCTCGCCGGAGCGGCCCCACTCGGCGACCGTGGCGCCGTGCTCTCCGCCGACGACAGTGGCGGCGTCGACGAGGACGTTGATCAGCGGTCGGGCGATCTCGCTGCCGGGACGGAACGCCCGGGCCAACATCTCGACCAGGGCATCGGCCCGGAGCTGTTCGTCGAACCGCAATCGCCGCGATTCGGGCGCATCGTCGGCCTGCTCACCCGTGGGCCGATCACTGGCCACGGGCCCGTCGGGCCCGACACCGGCGCTGGGCGAACCTGCCCCGTTGGTGTCGTCCGAGATCGAATCCGCCGCCCCGGCTGCGTCGGGCTCGACACCAGCGCCGGCCTCCCCGGCCTCGTGAACGTCGCCTGGAACCGCACCGGCCGGCGCGGCACTGGCCTCCCCGGCCTCGTCATCGGCTCCGGCCGCACTGGCCTCCCCGGCTTTGTCGGTATCGGTGCGGGTTCGGGCGAGGGCGCTCATCTCGCGATCGAATGCGGCGCCGAGGATCTCCGCGGCTTCGGTGTCGAACACGCCGTGGAGCCGGTACAGGCCATCAGCACCCTGCCAGAGCCGTAAACCCAGCTCACGCGGCCGTCGCCCGGCCGGGTTTCGCCCGGCATCGTGGGCGATCTGCTCGACCAGGCGGTTCACCCGGCGGGCGAATCGCCGCGGCGGCAACGACGCAACCCACTCGGCGAGATCCGCGTCTCGGGCGACGAACGCCGCTTCCTCAGCTGCGCCCTCCAAGCGGGACCGGGCCCCGGCCAGACGATCCAGACATTCGGGGTTCGCCCGCCCCGATCCGGCCACTGCGGACACTTCGGGCAGGTCGGCGATCGAGCGTTGGCGGCCCGCCCGCCGCCCGGCCTCCGCCGAGGACACTCCGCCACGACCCAGCACATCCTCGGGAGCTGCACCCGGGCCGCCATCGGCCGACAGCTCGTCGGCCAGGGCGACGAGACGGGCCTCGTAGCCGACCAGCACCCGGCGGGCCACCTCGGCGGAGGTCAAAAGAGCCTCGACCCGGCCCGCCGCCTGCTCCCGGCATCCGGTGACACCGGACGCGAACGAGGCGAGGCCCTGATCCAGTTCCCTTCCGAGACCGCCGAGCGAAGTCATGCCCCCATCATGAACAAGGTGTGTGACAGTGAACCGCCTCCAGACGCCCACCAGCCAAGAAAATCCGAATATTTCCGGCAAGAGAAGAGAGGAGAAGGCGTCGCTCACCCCGGAGGCCGGCCGGGGTCGAAACCACTGAGGGTCCATGAAACCGGAGCCAGAACCAAGCGTGATGGGCGAGGCCTCGCCCGGCTAGGCTGACGTCGTATCGATGTACACAGGTGGGGGGGATGGGCACTATGGCGCTGCGGTCGGGCCAGGTTGCGTTCCCTGGCAATCGGCCCGACGATCTGTTTGTCGTGGTGCCCGGCATTCTCGGTAGCCGCCTGGCCCGGCGGGACGCCGAAGGGAAGCTGACCGAGATCTGGGGTACCGGCGCCTTGCGCTTGGCGAAGAACCTGGCCACCTTCGGCCGGGCGATCAAAGGCCTGGCCGTCGAGCTGCCCGATGGCAAAGAGGTGCCCGACGATGGTGTCGAGGCCACCGGGGTCATCACCGATCTGGCCGTCGTGCCCGGTTTCCTGGCCGTGGCCGGATACGACGGGCTGGTTGCACGACTGGAGAATGAACTGCGGCCGGGTCAGGTGGTGGCCTTCGCCTACGATTGGCGACTCTCGAACCGCCTCAACGGTGAGCGTTTCGCCCACTACCTGGAGCGGGAGCTGGAGGACTGGCGGAAGCTGTCCGGCCGAGGCGCCCGGGCCGTCGTGATTGCCCACTCCATGGGCGGGCTCGTGGCCCGTTGGGCGATTGAGGTTGGTGCGGCCCACCGTCACGTCAGCCGGCTGATCACGCTCGGCACCCCGTTTCGGGGGGCGGCGGCCGCGCTTGACGCCCTGGCCAACGGGGTCAGGCTCCCGGCCCACATCGGCCCGCGGTTCGACGCCGTTGTCGAGTCCTTCCCGTCGGTCCGCGAGCTGCTGCCCACCTACCGCTGCGTCCGATGCCCCCCGGCGAGCGAGCTCCAGTCGCTAGGGGAGGCCGGCGTGGTGAAGCGGGCCTGGGTCGACGACGGGTTGGCCTTCCATGATGCGTTGGCCGATGCCGTGGCGACCCGGGATCCGGCCCGGACCGACGAGCTGATTCCCCTGGTCGGCAACGCCCAAGCCACCCCCACCACCGCGGTGCTGGACGCCAAGGGGCGGCTCCGGATGTTCACGACCATCGACGCCACCGAGCGGGGGCGCGATTGGCTCGGCGACGGGACCGTACCGTCCGATTCGGCCGCACCGCCCGAATGGGACGCGAACCGGGTCAGATCGACGGCCAGGCCCAACGGGCAGCAGCACGCCTCGATGCAGGTTTCGGAGCAGGCGTGGCGTGAACTCGGCTGGTTGTTGTGGGACCGTCCCCGCCTTCGCGACGGCGAGGTCCGCCTCGGTCTGCGGGTCCCCGACGTGGCGCCGGCGGGCGCACCGCTCACCGTGAACATTGACGGGCCGACAGGCCTCGGGCTGGTGGTGGAGGCCGTCGGCATCGATGGCGTCGACCCCTATCGGGCGACGGTGTATCGACGCGACGGTGACGGTGGCTACGAGGCCACCCTGTGTGATCTGCCCCCCGACGTCTACACGGTGTCTGTCCGCCCGTTCGACCGGCGCGCGAAGCCCGTCGAGGAATTGTCGACCGTCGTCACCGTCTACACCGAGGATTGAGGATGGGGGAACCAGGGTCGGGTAAGACCTACGTGGTGCTGGGCGGCACCGGCGTCTGCAACGACGAGAAATGGGGCCGGCTCGAAGCGGTGGCACGCGATCTCGAAGCCTTCAAGGAGTACGCGCTGGGGTCGTTTCCGCGCGCCGAGATCGTCGAGGTGCCCAGCTCCACGGCAGCCGAGGTACGAGATGGCCTGAGCCGTGCGTTCGACCAACCCAAGTCCGACGACGATCTGATCTTGGTCTGGGCCGGTCACGGCACCGGCGAATACCTGGCCGTCCAAGAAACACCGCATCCCGACAACGGTGGGATCAGCACCACCAACACGTTGAAGGTCATCGAACTGGAACCCTGGGTGAGGACCTGCCAAGCGCGTTCGATCGTGATCATCATCGACGTCTGCCGGTCGGGTAACAGCAGCAAGAAGCTCATTGGCGACATCTGGGACAAGTTGGAGACGGAGAGCCCCTCGAAGAAGGCCGAGCGTCACTGCGAGATCGTCACCTCCGCTCGCAACGAGAACGCTGAGGACGGAAGGTTCATGAGCGCGGTGCTCGCGACCCTCAGGGAACCTCCCCGGGGCCGCAACTGGCCGCCGGGAACAATAAAACTGAGCCCGAGCCAACTGGTCGGCGAGGTCAACGAGCGCCTCAACGGTCAGCAGGCCCAGGGGCACACCGTCTACGGCAACCTCGGCGCCTTCTTCCCCCTCGTCCGGCACGCGGCCGGTGAGGAGCTGCCGGCTGACGCTCGTAAGGCACTGGAGCGGGACTTCGCCGACGAGTTGGCGGACCGGCCGGTAGCGACCTGGGACGTGGATGGGCTCCGTGACGCGGCGGCGCAGTGGGCTGAGAAGTCGCCGTTCCTGGCCGGCCGCCTGGAGCAGGAGGCGATTGCCCTGAGCGCTCAAATCCTCGTGATCGGCTGGGTGGGGGGCCAAGCCCAGCTCACGCGTCACCACGACCGGGCCTGGCGGGCCGAGTTTCCCGCTGACCCGGAGCGGCCGACCACCCTGTTCGGCTCCTTCGTGGGCGTGGCTCGCCGACGTCCGTCCGGCGAGGACCACCGGGACATGGTGCGCTATGTGGCCCGCATCCTGCATCTGGCCGACCACGAACCGGAGGACGAGCGACTCTTCGAATGGGCGAAGAAGTGGGGCGTCGACCACGAGCAGGTCAGCGAGGCCATCGCCACCGCCAAGCGGACCGAGGTGCCGGCTCGGCTGGTGATCGACCTCGCGGAGGACTGCGGCGGCCGGGAGCCGGATGCCCCGGCCGTCCGGGCGGTCGGCTGGTTGCGGGTCGACACCGATGGGGACATCCAGATCGGGGAGAAGATCGAGGTGCAACTCGACGGCGAGACCGACGCGACGGCTGCGGTGGCCGAGGTTTGCGAGATGGCCGCGAGATCGGTCGGGACGCTGGACCATGTCGATGTGGTTCTGGCCTGCGCTCAACTCGCCACCGTCGACCCGCTGAGGGTCGAGGTGGTGAGGAACCGTGAATTCGGAATCAGCGAAGCCCTGGCAATCATGGCAACGGTGACCGTCCGGTCGGGCGACCGTTGCTACCGGAACGGTTATCGTCGGCCGTCGTTGGACACCCCCCGCACCGCGCCGACCTGGATCGATCCGGCCGATGACCCCGCCGCCCAATACGAGGCCCTCCGCAATACGGAGGGGCCGATCGGGATCAAGGCCAAACCGGCCGACCTCCGCATCTGGGGAGTGCTGCTGCTGGACCACTCCCAGCTCGTGTGGCACCGGAGCGACCTACACACGCCGGACCATGAAGAGGCCGTGGCCGCCGCCTGGGGTGATTCGTTCGCCGGCCGCGTTGTCAGCGCAGCCCGGGATGGCACCCCGACGGGGCTCGAAGCGACCGGGTTGGTTTGGGACGATGACGCCTGGTCCCGGTTGTGGGACGACCTCGACCACCACCGCGCCTCGTTCGGCTCGTCAGAACGGCCGGCGGTTCCGGAAGGGAGAATGCTGTGACGTGGGAGCTGTTCAGGGGCGACGGGGAGCCGCACGACGTCGACTGGCCCGACCCGCCGCCGTGGCGGCGATTCCCGGTGGTCGACGCGGACGGCGGCGAGCCGACGTTCCAGGCCACACCCGAGCTGGTGCAGGCGGTCAACGCGGCGCTGCACCTGCGGCGGCCCCTGCTGCTGACCGGGAGTCCCGGATCGGGCAAGTCGAGTGTGGCCGACGCGATCGCCCACGAACTCCGGCTCGGGCCGGTGCTCCGCTGGCACGTCACGTCGACCAGCACCCTCGACCAGGCCGTCTACCGCTACGACGCACTCGGGCGGCTCCAGCACACCCAGCGGGACGGCGCCGACGACGAGCCGGCCCGGTACTTCCGGCTCGGACCGTTGGGCACCGCTCTGGTGGCGAGCACCCCCGAGCGGCCCCGGGTGCTGCTGGTCGACGAGTTGGACAAGGGCGAGCTCGACCTCCCCGGGGATCTGCTGAATGTCCTGGAGCGGGGCGAGTACGACATCGACGAGCTGGCCCGGATCGACGAGGAACGGGTGGAAGTTCGCGGCGTGGAGTCGGATCCGGCCGAGACCTTCGAGATCCGCCGGGGTCGGATCCGCTGTGCCGCGTTCCCGGTCGTGGTGATGACCAGCAACGGTGAACGGGAGTTCCCCGGCCCCTTCCTGCGTCGCTGCGTCCGGTTCCGTCTCGGGGTACCCGATCGTGACCAGCTCGCCGGCATCGTTGCCGCTCATCTCGGCAGCGAAGTCGCTGAGGAGACCGCGGAACTGATCGAGGCGTTCGCCGAACGCCTCCGGGCGCAGGGAGCGTCCCGGCCGCGGCACGCGGTCGACCAGCTTCTCAGCACGGTGTTTCTGGTCACCGGCGACGGAGCCCCGCCGGAGGCGGAACGGGAGCAGCTGATCAGGTTGGTGCAGCGTGCCCTCGATCAGACCTGACACGGTCGACCGTCTGGCCCGGGCGGTCCAGGCCGCCGACCGGGCCGTGGATCCCGTCACGGTGGCCGACGCGATCTGGCTGCTGTCCTGTCTGGACCTACCGGATCTCGTCGACGAAGCCGAGGAGGCGCCCCCCGGGCCGGCGGAAATGGAGCAGCCCCGACCGTTTCCACCATCGGCTCCCGGAATCCAGGGCGCTCGACGGCCGGGCGGGTTGGACGGCGCGGTCGATCCGGACCCGGCGCCGACCGTCCCGGTGATCGACCGCGCCCTGGCCGAGCCGCCTGCCGCCGAACCCCGCGTCCCGGAGCCGGCTAGGGCCTCGCCGCCCGCCGCTGGGCCGGCCGGGCCGGGGGACGCTGGAGACGAAGCCCGCGGTGCGGCCGCGGCCGAGCCGGTCGCGGCCCCCGGAGCCCGCCCGGGAGTGGACACGATGGCGGCAAGCGTGGTCCGGTTGCCCACCCCGGCCGCCCTGCCCGAGCCGTTGGCGGTGGCCCGGGCGTTCCGCCCGTTCCGCCGCCGGGTTCCCGCCGAGCGGGGAACGGTGCTCGATGTGGAGGAAACGGTCCGGGCGTCGGCGGCGGCCCGGCGCCTGGTGGCCCGGGTGCGGCCCCGGCGTGACCGTTGGCTTTCCCTCGAGATCCTCGTCGACGCCTCTCCGTCGATGGCGATCTGGGACGAGACGTTCACCGAACTGGCCGACGCCGCCCGCTACTCCGGTGCCTTCGCCGAGGTCACGCGCCACTACCTGCACCTCGACGGGGACGGGATCACCCTGACCGACCGGTGGTGGTCGGACGACGGGGCCCGATTGCCGGTTCCGAGCCGCCGGGGATGGCGGGGCCGGGCGGGACGCACCCTGGTGCTAATCGGTTCCGACGCGGTCGACGACCGGTGGCGACGCGAGCCGGCGCGGAAGGCGGTGCGCGACCTTGGGTTGCAGGCACCGGTGGCCCTGGTCAACCCGCTGCCGGTGAAACTGTGGCGTCACACCGCGTTCGGCGGCGACGCCACCCGCCTCAATCCACCGGCCGGCGCGGTCGCGAACCGTCATTACGCGGTCAACCCCACACCGCTGATGTTGAGCGACGAGGTGGACCTGGCCGGCCGGTTCGCGCTGCCGGTCCTGGAACTGGCCGACGGGCCGATTGTTCGTTGGGCCCGGGCGGTCGCCAACGGCGACCCGGACGGTGTGGTCGGCATCGCGCTCGACCCTGCATCGGGAACCGGTTCG
This sequence comes from Acidimicrobiales bacterium, assembly GCA_047971245.1. Taxonomy (GTDB): domain Bacteria; phylum Actinomycetota; class Acidimicrobiia; order Acidimicrobiales; family SZUA-35; genus CADEDH01. Next base: position 1,064 of record JBKDZN010000284.1, on the reverse strand, counting down.
TCCTCCGGGCCGGCGACGAACCCGGGCCCGGAGGCCGCGGTCCAGGTGTTCCACCGCTTGGCGTCCCCCCGGGCCTGGCGATTGGGGGTGTTGGCCGCCACCTCGCCGACCACCAGCCTGGCCGTCATCCGGGCCATCCAACAGCACGCGGTACCCGACGCCACCCTGCAGGATCTGGCCGAACTGCTGGTCTCCGGCCTCCTCGCCCCGAGCCCTGGCCACGGGCGTGACACTGTGGCCTTCGAGCCCGGATGCCGGGAGGCCCTGATCGACGCCGGCCGGCATTCCGTCGACGACGCCTTCGTGGCCTACCGGGCCGTGACCACGGCGTTGGCCGCCCGTCTCGGTCAGGGGCGCCGGGCGGTGGAGGCGATGTGCGCCGACCCGGGCGGCGACCACGAAATCCCGGCCGACGCCGCCCCGTTCGCCGAGTTCGGTCGGGCCGCCCTGGGCATGGCCGGGCCGGTGGCCATCCGGTTGCCGCCGCCGGACGATCCGCTACCGACGGATTCAGATGACGACACTCGCGCTCCCACGGAACCGGGCCGCTCGTTCGCCGGTATGGACCTCAGCGGCGAGCGGTTCACGGGCGACCTTCGGGGCGCCGACTTCTCCGGGGCCCGGCTCGACCGCGCCGAGTTCGCCGGTGCTGATCTGCGAGGGGCATCGCTCGGTCAGGCGTCGATGCGTGGCACCCGGATGGTCCCGACCACGACGGCACCGTTGTGGCTGGGCGGCGCCGACGTCACCGGAGCCGACCTGACCGGGGCCGTCGTCGTGCCCGATCCCGCCGAGACCGCATCGCTGGCCCGGACCATCGCCGACGCCGCTCGCACCGACGGGCTGTCGGTGGTTATCCCGACCCGACCGCCCGGTCTGGCCGATGGTGTGTGGTTCGATCCGGCCGGTGCCCACCCCGAGCAGACGGTACCGGCATCGGTGCCGAGATGCGTCGCCTATCACCCGTTCAGGGATCTCAGCGCCGTGGGAGCCGTCGATGGGTCGGTGCGGGTGTGGGACCCGGTCACCGGGGACACCACCCGTACCCTGACCGGCCACACCAG
>JBKDZN010000283.1:0-1816 GCA_047971245.1 Acidimicrobiales bacterium | reverse complement strand
GGGGAACCCGTCAGGCCCGTCGGGACCAGCTTCGGCGTCGTCGAGGAGGTGGCCGAGACGGAGCGCGGCGGGAGCCGAGAGCCGCTGCACGCAGAACGTGTCGCCGTACGGTTCGAGCCGGCCCCGATCACCACGGATGGTGAGGACGGTGGGGATGGGCTCGGGAGCCGGATCATCGCACGATCCGACCACGACCACCGCCACCGGCAGGCGCCGCACCATGGCCCGCCGGACCACGGCCCCCAACCGATCGAACCCGTCCCCGTCGGTGATCACGACGACGGGGACGAGCGGATCGGCCGGTTCGGCGATCCTCTGCCCGTAGGCACTGGCGTGCCGCCCCCGATCGAGCAGGTCCCGGGCCTGATCGAGCCAGGGCACCAGCTCGGCGGCGAGATCATCGGGACGCTGGCGCCGGACCAACCGATAACGGTCGGTCCCTTCGACGGCCATGGTGGTCCGGATGTCGACGGTGCCGACCGGTGATGACGCCAGCTCGTGCACCAGGGAACGGATGACGGCCATCGGGGTGTCTCCCGACCCCCGCACGGCCAGGGCGCCGACCGCCTCCAGGTTCAGCATCATCCCGGCGCCGAGGGTGACCATGGTCGGGGTCACCGGCCGGCCGTGGAAGGTGAGCAGCTCGTGTTCGGGCACAGCACGGTCGAGCCGCCAGGTCTGCCCGTCGTCGTCGGTCTCCCACGGCAGGGGCGCCCCCATCGGGTCGGGTGTGCTCAGATCGAGGGTGAGGCTGTCGTTGTCGAGCCGGGCCGTCACCGGTTGGGCGACCGCCTCTCCTTCCCACAGGGCCCGGCTGGACAGGGAGGCCAACGCAGCCCACAACCATGGGGCCACCGGATCGATCCCGATCCGCCGGACCGACCGGTCGACGTCGACCAGGGCGTCGGGGACCGGCGCCGGCACCCGCCCAGGGGCCCGGTGGGCGAGCCGGAACCGACGACGCCGGGCCACCCCGATCCCCAGGCCGGCCGCGAGCAGACCGGCGGCGACGCCCAGCGGAACGGGCACATCGGCCGACCAGTGACGGGACTCGGCGTCGCCGTCGGGAGCCGGATCCGCTCCGGTCGCACCGCCGGAGCCGGGCACGACCCGATCCCCCGGTGGGGGCGGCGACTCGGCATCGGACCGGGGCGAGGCGGGGTCGGCCGCGGCCGTGCTCGACGGCGCCGTCGTCTCCGGTGCCACGGGGGGCTCGGCGGCCGCAGGGGCGTGGTCGGTCACGTCGGCCGGGATCGATGGGCCCCCGTCGGTCGCATCAGGTTCGACCGGGGCGACGCCCGCCTCGGGGGCGGGCAGGACGATCCGGTCCCCGGGGCGGATCAGGTCGGGATCGGCCAGCGCCGGATTCGCCGCCACCACCTCCTGGAGATAGGTGGCCACGGCCGCCGGGGTCTGCGGAGCGCCGACCTGCCGATCGGCCAGCGCCCAGAGGGTGTCGCCGGGGGCGACGGTGTGCAACGAGGCCCCCTGGCCGGCGACCGCGGCCGGTAGCCGGTCGACCGGCACTGCCGCCCCGACGGGGAGCCTCAGCTCCGTCCCGGGCTGCAGTCGCCGGGGGCTTCCCACCCCCGGGTTGAGGGCCAGCACCTCGGCCGTTCGGGCCCCGTCACCCAGGCTGGCCTCGGCGATCGACCAGACCGTGTCTCCCGGCGCCACCGTCCAGCGCGGGTCGGTGTCGGCCGGGGCCGCCGGCACCGCCCGCACCCGGGGCGATCCGTCCATGGCCACCGCCGACGCCGCCGGTCCGGGCATCGCCGGCGTGACCGTTGCCGACCCCGGGCCGGCCGGGTCGGGG
>JBKDZN010000282.1:0-7541 GCA_047971245.1 Acidimicrobiales bacterium | reverse complement strand
GGGTTCACCATCCGGTTTCCTCCAGGACATCAGGGTCGATACGCCGAACGCGGAGCGTCGCGCCGTTCGGGTCGTCGCCGTCGACGGTGGTGGCCCGGACCCGGACCGTGGCGACCCCGGCAGGACCGGGTTCGAGCGTGAACGCCCAGCCGTCGGCCGCCCGGGTCGCCGGCCGCCAGCCGCGCCCGTCGTCGACCTCGACCCGGTGGACGTTGTCGGCCTCGACGAGGCCGGAACGGCCCGGGTCGATCCGCTCGTACACCCGGACCGTCACCGGGCAGGGCCGGCCGGTCGGCCACTGCTCCTCGGCGTCGGCGACGATGCTGCGATGACCGGGGCCGCGGGCGTGGCCGGTCACCCCGGTACACAGGTAGCGGAGCTCGGCGCCCAGACCGTCCCAGGCGGTCAGGTTGCCGTGGGCCAGGCCGGGCACGGGACGATGCAACCCCTTACCGGCCACCGAATCCAGCTCGAGCGGGATGGCCGAGAAACTCGGCACCGTCCGATCGCCCCGCCATTCGTCGTTCCCGATCCCGGCGGGCCGCCGGGTGGAAACCGACAACGAGTCGTCCGGGCCGAGGCGGGCCGCTTCGAGGGTGTCCAGGCCGCAGCCGTACACCGGCACGACCCCGGGGGCCTCACCGGCACCGAAGCCGTCCCAGGCGCCGGCGATGTCCTGATGGACCCGCCAGGCCGGGGTGGTCAGGGCCGGATCGAGCCAGCCGACGGTCAGGTCCTTCGGGTACCGGTGGCCCGGAGGCCGGGCACGGCCGGCGGCCTCCACCATCGGGTATCGGGGCAGGAGCTCGTGGAACCCCGGCCAGCTCCGCAGGAGTTTCGACAGCCGGGACGCCACCCGCAGCGGGCCCAGGGTGAACCCGTTGGCGGCGACGTCGAGCGCCTTGGGTGAACCCCGGTGCGGCGTCCCCAACGTCACGATGGCCCGGCAGGCCCGGTGGCCACCCCCGGGTCCGGCCCAATGGCGGGCCACCAGGCCACCCATCGAATGGGCCACCACCACCACCCGCGGTTCGTTCGGACCGGAACCCAGATGGACCAGGCGATCGTGGACGTCGGCGGCGAGCCGGGCCGCAGCGTCGGCCACGCTGCGGCGGAAATCGTAGGGGAACACCACGACCCGGGCCCCAGGTCGCGCCGGTCGGGGTCGCCGCCGTCGATCCGGGCGTCCGGGACCAGGGCGGCCACCGATCCCACCACGTCTCGATACCCCCTGACCAGGGTGAACGGGCCTAACTGCCAGTCGGCGATCAGGCCGGTAGGGACGATCCCGTCGTCGTCGCCGATCTCCAGGACCTGGGGATCGAACACCCGCCGGGCCAGATCACTGGCCCCGGCCCACACCAGATCACCCGGGCCGGGCCCGAGGCGCCGCTCGAGCACGCTGCCCCCGATCCCGGGGATCACCACGACCAGGAACTGCTCCAGATCGCTCAACCCGCCGTCCTCCCCCGGTCGTCTCGGCAGCTACGCCCCGATCGGGACCGTAGCGTCCCCACTCGGGGGACTGCCCCATACGAGCGCCCGGGTTGCTTCCTGATACGTCGACCTGCCGGGCCCGATTGCCGGGAATTCCTTGGATTTTCTGCCGGCCCGGGGGTTGGGGCGGTTCAGTGTCACAGGCCTTGTTCATGATGGTGGCATGACTTCGCTTGGCCGTCTGGGTACCGAACTGGATGAGGGCATTGCTTCGTTCGGGTCTGGCGTGGCCGGGTGCCGCACGGCCGCCGCGGGCCGGGTCGAGGCTCTGCTCGGTCGGGCCGAGGAATCCCGCCGGGTCCTGGCCGGCTACGAGGCTCGCCTGGTTGCGTTGGCAGATGAGTTGTCCGCCGATGGCGGCCCGGGCGCGGCGCCGGAGGACGTGCTGGGTCGCGGTGGGGTGTCCAGCGCCGAGGCAGGGCGGCGGGCACGCCGGCAGCGGTCGATCACCGATCTGCCGGAGGTGTCCGGGGTGGTCGGAGCGGGCCGGGCCAACCCTGAGTGTCTGGACCGCCTGGCCGGAGCTCGTTCCCGCCTGGAAGGCCCGGCCGAGCTTGCCGCCTTCGTGGCGCGAGACGCCGATCTCGCCGAATGGGTGGCGTCGTTGCCACCCCGGCGGTTCGCCCGTCGGGTGAATCAACTGGTCGACCGGATCGCCCGTGACGCGGGGCGAACGCCGGCCGGACGGGGGCGGCGTGAGGCGGGGCTACGGCTCTGGCAGGGCGCGGATGGTCTCTACCGGCTCGATGGGGTGTTCGGCATCGAATCGGCTGAGGTCATCGGGGCCGCGTTGGAGCGCGAGATGGCCGCTCTCGCCCGAACCCGGCCCGAAGAGGCCGGGCCCGTCGAGGGCGAGCGCGAGGGTCACGATGACGATCCCGGATCGCGGCGGGTCCGGTTCGATGACCGGCTGCGGGCGGAGGCCCTGGTCGAGATGCTCGCCCGGGCGTTCCGTCCCGGCAGCGAGATCGCCCGACCGTTGATCAACGTCCTCGTCGACGCCGCCACCCTCGCCGACGGCCCCGGCCCCGGCCACGCCGACGCCGCCGAGTGGGCGCAGTCGGGTGAGACGATCGGCCCGGACGCCCGGAACCGGCTCCAATGCGGGGCGTTCTGGCAGCGGATCCTGTACGACCCGGCCACCGGCCACCCACTGGACGTCGGGCGATCGAAACGGGTCGCAACCGCCAGACAGCGGCGAGCCCTCCGGGCCTTGTACTCGACGTGTGCGTTCGGGCACTGCGACCGGCCGTTCGCGTGGTGCCACATCCACCACATCAACCCGTGGGAGGCCGACGGCCCCACCGACCTCGAGAATCTCGTCCCGTTGTGCAGCCACCATCACCACCTGGTGCATGAGGGCCGCTGGCGGATCCGCCTCAACCACCAACGGCACCTCGAGATACGTCGACCCGACGGCCGATGGTGGGGCCAGGGCGAACCCGACGGGCCGATCGGCAATCCCGAGCCCTCGGTCCCGACCCGACGGCCAGGAACGACCCGCCGCCGACCTCGCCGGCACCCGGACCCTCGGGCCGGGCCGCGTCGAGCATCCACCGGGCGGCCAACGGTCCCGGAGGCCGACGGCGACCAACCGGCCCTCGTCGACGTCCACCAATAGTCCCGCCAACCGCACCCATCCGATCGCAGGGTCAAGGATCCCACCCGGCCCCGGCCGGACTCCGGTCCCGCTGAACCCGCGGGCCCCGCACCTTGACAACCGAACCGCCGGCCCCGGGTTCGAGCCCTGTGGCATGGCCGGTCCGGCGCCCGGGACCCGACTCCGGTCCGGCGGAACCGACCGGTGGGGAAACCGGGGTGCGCCCGCCGAGCGTCCGGCCTGATCGGAGGGCCTCCGTGGGTTTGGCAAGCCCGGGGTGGTTTGCCAGCATTGGGCAGCTGTGTCACCGGGGTGTGAGAGTATTCCCCCCCGTAGTTTCCCCGCCGGGCCACGCCACACGGTGCGGGGCGGCCGACAAAGGAGTTGGAGATGATCGAGAGCACGATGCAGGACGTCCAGTTGGGCGTGGCTCACCTGTTCAACCACGGGCGTCGGGTTCATGCCGACTCGAAGGTCATCACCTGGACCGAGAACGGTCCGGTGGCGGCCACCTTCGCCCAGGTCGGCGACCGGGCCGATCAGTTGGCGGCCGCCTTGACCCGCCTCGGGATCGGGGAGGGCGACCGGGTGGGCACCTTCGCCTGGAACAACCAGGCCCATCTCGAGGCCTACCTGGCGATCCCGTCGATGGGGGCGGTGCTGCACACCCTCAACATCCGCCTGTTCCCCGAACAGCTCGCCTACGTCATCAACCACGCCGAGGACCGGGTGATCATCGTCGACGCGAGCATCGCCCCCCTGCTCGCCCAGGTGCGCGATCAGCTCACCACCGTCGAGCACATCATCACCTTCGGGGAGGGCGATACCAGCGGACTGGGCGACACCCTCGACTACGAGACCCTGCTCGCCGCGGAGACCCCCGGCTTCGCCTACCCGGTCGTCGACGAACGGTCCGCCGCTGCCATGTGCTACACCAGCGGCACCACCGGCAACCCGAAGGGGGTGGCCTACTCCCAGCGGTCCACCTACCTCCACTCGTTCGGGATCGTCTCCGGGCAGGCCATGGGGTTCTCCGAGAACGACCGCCTGCTCGTCATCGTGCCGATGTTCCACGCCAACGCCTGGGGCATGCCGTACGCCGGGTGGATGGTGGGAGCGGATCTGATCATGCCCCAGCAGTACCTGCAGGCCGGGCCGCTCACCGACATCATCCACTCCACCCGGCCCAGCTACTCGGGGGCGGTACCGACCGTCCTCAACGACATCCTCCACAACCGGCCCGACGCTGATCTCAGCTCGCTCCGGGAGATCATCTGTGGCGGCTCGGCGGTGCCCCGCAGCCTGATGGAAGGCTTCGAGGAGACCTTCGGGGTCCGGGTTGTCCAGGCCTGGGGGATGACCGAGACCAGCCCCCTCGGCGCGGTGGCCAACGTGCCGAAGGGGACCGACCCGGGTGACGCCATGTCGTGGCGGGCCCGGACCGGTCGGGTCCTCGCCGGCGTGGAGCTCCGCATCTGCGACGACGACGGCAACGTCCTGCCGTGGGACGGTCGGGCCCAGGGCGAGATCGAGGTGCGGGGGCCGTGGATCACCGGGAGCTACTACCGGGAACCCACCGACGAGAAATTCCACGACGGCTGGCTCCGCACCGGTGACGTCGGCTCGGTGGAACCCAACGGGTTCATCCAGATCTCCGATCGGGCCAAGGACGTCATCAAGTCCGGCGGAGAGTGGATCTCCAGCGTCGACCTGGAGAACACCCTCATGGGCGCGCCCGGCGTGGTCGAGGCGGCCGTGGTCGGCGTACCCGACGACCGGTGGGACGAACGGCCGTTGGCCTGTGTGGTCATGTCGGCCGGCGCCGACTTCGACCCGGCCGGCCTCAAGGGCTACCTCGAGGAGCGGGTGGCCAAGTGGTGGTTGCCGGAGCGCTGGGCCGAGGTGGCCGAGGTGCCGAAGACCTCAGTCGGCAAGTTCGACAAGAAGGTGCTGCGGCAACGCTATGCGGACGGGGAACTCGACGTCATCGAGCCCTGAGTCCCGGCCGCGGCCGGCGGTGGGGTGGCTAGCCGCCCTGCGGTCGGCGGGGTGCCGGCGCTCGCTGCGTCGTTGGCCCCGGTCGTCGCCCGATCCGGGGCACCGGCTGGGTGGTACGGGCCGACCGGATCTCCGGTTCCGGCCGCTGGCGGCGCGGCCGCGGGGGCTCCGCCGGCCGGCCGAACCGCTCAGGGCCGGTCTGCGCCGCCCGAACCGGTTCCCGCTGCCACGGTGACACGGGGCGCCGGGCTCGGTTGGATGCGTCAGCCATCGGGTTGCCGTTCGACGCCACGCTGAACCGGCCCCCCGCTTCGGGCCGCTGCCGGCCGACGGCACCTGCGGTCGGCCGGGGTCGGGGGCGGCGCGGTGGCACAATCCCGGCTCCTGGCGCGGCCGCGGCCACGGGCTGGAGCCGAGGCCGGGCCACGGGTTCGGGTGGTACGGACGGCCGAGCCTGGCGTCGGAGTTGGGCCACAGGCTGCGGCCGGGTCGCGGGTTCAGGCCGCGCCACAGGCTGCGGCCGCAACCCGGGTTGGGACTGCGGCCGGGCCGCTGGCTGGGGCCGGCCGACGGGCTGCGGCCGGATCGCGGGTTGGGGCCGGCCGACGGGCTGCGGCCGGATCGCGGGTTGGGGCCGGCCGACGGGCTGCGGCCGGATCGCGGGTTGGGGCCGCTGTGTGGTTTGGGGACGCTGTGTGGTGTGGGGGCGCAGTGCGGGTTGGGCTGCGGCCGGCGGTCGGGCCTGGGTCGCGGGCCGTGGCCGATGCTCCGGGTCGGGCCGGTGAGGGGTGGGCGAGTCGGCATGGTCCGGCGGCCGGACGTTCCCGGCGGCTCGTCGGTGGGCGCGATCGGCGACGAGCCGGATCACCCGCACCCCGGCCACCAGCAGCGTGGCCGACAGGGCCGAGACGGAGACACTGATCAGCAGCAGGCTCCCGCGGTCGCTCCCGACCTGGATGCCGTGCACCGAACCGAGCAGGGCGGCCACGAGCGACGTCAGGTGGATGGTGTGCCAGTACGGCGCCGGGATCCGCCGCTTCAGGAGGGACGACAGTTCCACGACAGCCAGGATCCAGGCCGCCACCACCCCCCAGGCCAGGCCCCACCGGCTGGAACCGGGCACCTCGGCCCGCCCCGGGATCAACAGGTCGGCCAGGCCGAAGCTGACGAACCCGTCGAGGGAGAGGGTGACCATGTGGATCCCGAGGAACACCATCGTCATCGCCCCGAGGAACCGGTGCAGGTCGGTGAGCCAGGGAATGGTCGGCTTCACGCCGAGCACCCGGGACGACAGCATGAACCCGACGAGGATCGACGCCACCGCCGCGAGCCAGCAGCCGATCCCGGCGCCCCGGGTGGCGAACCAGAAGACCTGGTCGCTCATGCGGCCCAGGCCGACGGATCGTCGCCGGCGAACCGATCGAACCCCGGGAGGCGGATCACGGCACCGTCGTCGCCGACCAGGATCCCGGTCACCCCGTAACCGGCGAGGAGGGCGAGGGCGTGCTCCGGGCCGGCCGCCAACGCCGCCTTGGTCAGGACCTCGGCCTGGGTCGCCCGGGCGGCGATGACGGTGACCGAGCACAGACCGGTGTCGAGCGGGGCACCGGTGGCCGGAGCCCGCAGATGGTGTTCGGCACCGGCCGTGGAACGCCAGCGACGCTTCGTGGTGGCCGAGGTGCACACGGCCCCGGCGGCCAGCCGGATCGAGAGCCGGTCAGACCGATAGGAGGTCTCCAACGCCACCCGCCACCCCTCGGCCTGCGGGGGACGCCCGGCCACCACCAGGTCACCGCCCACATTGACGCACACGCCGGCGGGTGGCCTACCGGCCCGACCCGTCCGGTCGGCCTCGACCGGCCCCGCCATGATCTCCTCCACCACGGCCTCCACCGCCGCCCCCTTGGCGATGCCGCCGAGATCGAGGCCGACGCCCTCGGGCAGGATGACCATCGACGCCTCGGGGAGGAGCTGGATGCCGTCCGGCCCGGGACTCGGCCGGTGAGTGACCGGCGGTGGCGCGGCCGGCAGGTCGGCGAAGCTGCGGTCGTAGCCCGCCGCCTCGAGGCAGCGGAGCACGGTGGGATCGAACGTGCCGCCGGTGGCGGCGTGGGCGCTGACGGCCGCCGCCACCAGGGTAAAGGTGTCGGCCGACAGGATGACGGGCCGACCGGAGGCCTGGTTGAGCCGGGACAGTTCCGAGTCGGGCCGGAACCGGCTCCAGCGCCGCTCCCGGTCGGCCAGGCCGGCCTCGACGGCGTCGAGGTGGGTGCTCGAACCGTCGACGACGATGGCGTGGGCGTCGGCGTTCATGACCCGGAACCGTCGGGACCGCACGACCGGCTCGGCGAGGTCGCAGTGGCCGGTCGTGGAGCCGGGACGGTCGTCGCCGGGGGCCATGACGGCCCGCTGGTGCTGGTGCTGATGATGATGGTCGGCGCCGGGG
>JBKDZN010000281.1:0-11131 GCA_047971245.1 Acidimicrobiales bacterium | reverse complement strand
AGACCGACCGGGGACGCATCGCCCTCCGCCCGGCGCCCGTCGAGACCGGCGGTCACCAGCTCGGCCCGTCGGGCCAGATCATCGTGGGCCTCGTCGAGGACCGCCGCCACCTCCGGGTCGGTGGCCGCCACCACGCGGACGGCCCGGTCGCCGATGCCGATGGCCATCGGATTGGGGCGGGCTGCCAAGGGGCGATCCCCGGCCCGCCAGCGGGCCAGGTCGTCCACGGCCAGTACCGCCTCGTCGGCCACGTCGACCCCGTCGAACTCGAGGCGGACCGTGCCGGTCGCGCCGAACACCACCAGGTCCAGCGGGGACGACGGGAGCATCCCGGCGTCGGTCGGCAGCAGAGCCCACACCAGTTCCCCCTCATCGCCCACGGCGGCCACCGAGAACGCCTCGGCCCGACCCCACGAGGTGACCCAGGGGGCCACCCCGTCGAATCGCCACCCCCCGGCCCGCCGGTGGGCCCGCAGCGGGCCGGACCCCGGGCGTCGGACGTGGGCGTAGGCGGTGCCGGCCAGGACATCCCGGCACAGGGGCCCCAACCAGCGTCGGCGCAGGTCGTCGTTCGGGGTGGTGACCAGGGCCCCCACGGCGCCGTGGTGCTGAGCGAAGGCGAACGCCGTGGCACCACAGGCCCCGCCGAGCACTCGCAGGACGCGCCGGGCCACGGCCGGTCCCACCCCGAGGCCCCCCCGTGACCGGGGGGCGGCGAGACCGAACGCCCCGGTGGCGGCCAACGCCGCGAAATGGCTTCGGGGGATGGCGGCGGCCTGATCGATCTGTTGTGCGGTCGGCCACAGGACCGATTCGGCCACCTCGGCCACCTGGTCCAGCAGCCGCGCCTCCCGGGCCGCGGACGGATCGTCCCCCGTCATCGGGCCCCAGCGTACGGAGCGGCGCAGGCCGGCGCAGGTCGGCGCGACGGGCGGCCCACCGACGACCCGGGCAGCATCAGGATCGGAGGGACTCCAGGGGCGGGATGTAGGGGCGGTCGAGGGCCTCGGCCACCGCCGCCTCGGTGATCTGGCCCCGATGGACGTTCAGGCCGTTGGCCAGGTGGGGATCGGCCAGCATGGCCGCCACCGGCCCCCGGTCGGCCAGGGCGAGGACGAAGGGCAGGGTCGAGTTGTTGAGGGCGTGGGCGGACGTCAACGGCACGGCACCGGGCATGTTGGCGACCGCGTAGTGGACGACCTCGTCGACGACGTACACGGGATCGAGGTGGGTGGTCGGATGGGAGGTCTCCATGCAGCCGCCCTGGTCGATGGCCACATCCACCAGGACCGACCCCGCCCGCATGGCCTTGACCATCTCGGCCGTCACCAGGCGGGGGGCTCTGGCCCCCTTGACCAGCACCGCGCCGATGACGAGATCGGCCCCGATCACCAGCTCTTCCAGGGTGGCCGCCGTCGAGTATGCGGTCGAGATGGCGGGACCGAATCGAGCGGCCAGGTGGTCGAGGACGGCGACGTTGCGGTCGACCACGACCACGTCGGCTCCCATACCGACGGCGATCTCGGTGGCGTTCTCCCCCACCACCCCGCCACCGATGACCACGACCCGGGCCGGGTTGACCCCCGGCACCCCGCCCATCAGACGACCCATACCCCCTTGGGGGGACTCCAGCCAGTGGGCCCCGGCCTGGACCGACATCCGCCCGGCGACCTTCGACATGGGGGCCAGCAGCGGCAGGTGGCCGGCCCGATCGGTGACCGTCTCGTAGGCGATGCAGGTGGCACCACTGGCGACCAGATCCGTGGCCTGTTCCGGATCCGGGGCCAGGTGGAGGTAGGTGAACAGGGTCTGCTCGGGCCGGAGCCGAGCCCGCTCGACCGGTTGGGGTTCCTTGACCTTGACGATGAGCTCAGCCGCCTCGAACACCGCCTCGGGCCCGTCGACCACCACGGCGCCGGCCTCCCGGTAGACCAGGTCGTCGGCCCCGATCCCGAGCCCGGCCCCGGACTCCACCAGCACCTCGTGACCGTGGGCAACGACCTCACGGACACTGCCGGGTGTCAACCCGACCCGGTCCTCCTCGGTCTTGATCTCGCGGGGCACACCAACTCGCATGGTCGTCGACTCCTGATCAGATCGATGAGACCGGCCCGGCGGCCGGCCGTTCGAGGTCCCGGGTAGGACGCAGGTCATTCACACGGTTCATTCACACCATCACTGAAACCAGCACTCACACCATCATTCACACCATCGTCTCCACAACAGATCGTTCAGCCGGCCCGCGATCCACCGACCTGGTGGGACCTCAAGGAGCGGTTGTAGCCTGAACGAGGTAGCCCAAAAAGGTAGAAATCTTGGCCGATTGGACAATTCTGGAACTTGACAAAACTGCGACTGTCGGTGTTGACTACACGGTACAGCAGTAGAGGACGATGCTCCGCGGGCCCATCAGATAGCCCAGGAGCTTCGGAGGGCCCCTCCGCTCGGCACATACCGTTAGGTGTACACCGTTCGGAGAGGCTCTCGGTATGTCTCCTCGGACATCGTTGCGGCGGGAACCAGACGATGTCCGAGGAGCGCATGCTTTTCGGAGCCACGCTTCCTGCCGGAGCGCTGACCTCCGGCGTTCGGTCCCGGACCGGTCGCGCCCAGCCCCGCCGTCACCACGACCACCACGACACTGCTCGTCGCCACGACACTGCTCGTCAGTGCTCGGCCCGCCGCCGGGGCCCGCAACTACCACGCCGGCAGCTCGGGACGGTACCGTCCAAGGGTCCGACCGGTGGACGGCGGCACTGCCTCCACTGACGACGGACGCATCGACGTAACCGATCAGACAAGGATCCCCCATGCCACGTATGAATCTCGAAGGGGCCTCGGCCATCGTGACCGGCGGCGCGTCCGGCATCGGCGAAGCCTCGGCTCGCCAGCTTGCCGAGCGCGGCGCCCGAGTGGTCGTCGCCGACCTGAACGACGATCTCGGCCAGAAGGTGGCTTCCGAGATCGGCGGGCTGTTCGTGCACTGCGACGTGTCGAGCGAGGAGGACGGCCAGGCCGCCGTCGCCGCCGCTTCGGAGATGGGCCCGCTGCGGGCCCTGGTCAACTCGGCCGGGCTCGGCCGGGCCGGCCGCACCGTGGACCGCAACAACGACCCCATGCCCCAGTCCGACTTCGAGTTCGTCGTCCGGATCAACCTGCTGGGCTCGTTCAACATGTTGCGCCAGTCGGCCGCGGCCATGGCCAAGACCGATCCGGTGGACGGCGACGGCAGCCGCGGCGCCATCGTCAACATGGCCTCGGTGGCCGCGTTCGACGGCCAGATCGGCCAGGCCGCCTATTCCGCTTCCAAGGGCGGCGTCGTGGGGATGACCCTGCCCATCGCCCGGGATCTCGCCGCCGTGGGCATCCGGGTCAACACCATCGCCCCCGGCCTCATCGACACCCCGATCTACGGGGAGGGCGAACAGTCCGAGAAGTTCAAGGCCCACCTGGGCCAGTCCGTCCTGTTCCCGAAGCGGCTCGGCTCGGCCGAGGAACTGGCCTTCATGGTCACCGAGCTCATCACCAACCCGTACATGAACGGCGAGACCATCCGCGTCGACGGCGGCATCCGGATGCCGCCCAAGTGATCCGACCCGCCTGAGCACCTGGGGCAGGGGTGTGGTGGCCGGTGTCGACCCCGTTCGTCACCGGCCATCTCCCCGGCCCCCGTCCGCAGCTCCTGGCCACGGCAGGCCGACGCGGGAACGGCCGCTGCGGGATCAGCTGTGCGGGTCGATCAGCTCCGCCAGCTCCATCCAGCGTTCTTCCCGTTCGGCCGTCTCGTCCTCGATGGCCCGAAGCTGATCGGCGAGCTGCTGCAGGCCGGCGTAGTCGCTCTGGTCGTGGTCGGCCATGCGTTGATGGAGGTCCTGCACCTCGGCGCCCAGCCGGTCGAGGCGCCGTTCGATCGACGCCACCTCCTTGCGAGCGGCCCGGTGTTCCGCGCTGGAGAGGCCTCCCGGGGTCGGGTCGGGGCCCGCCGCCCCGGCGGTCCCCGGCATCGGGGTCCGGGACGCCGGCCGTCCCCGCCGCAGCTCCAGGTACTCGTCCACCCCGCGCGGGAGGTGACGGAGCCGCCCGTCCAGGACGGCGTACTGCTGGTCGGTGACCCGTTCGAGCAGGTAGCGGTCGTGTGACACCACGATCAGGGTTCCCGGCCACGAGTCCAGCAGGTCCTCCATGGCGGCCAGCATGTCGGCGTCGACGTCGTTGGTCGGCTCGTCGAGGGCGATCAGGTTGGGTTCGTCGAGCAGCAGGAGCAGGAGTTGCAGCCGTCGCTTCTGCCCCCCGGACAGTTCGTGAACGGGCGACGACAGATGTTCGCGGGCGAAACCCAGGCGCTCCAACAGCTGGGTCGGGGTCAGATCCCGGCCGTCGACGGTGAAGGTGGTCCGGGTCCGGGCCAGGACCTCCCGCACCCGGTCGTCACCGATCTCGGCGAGCTGGGAGAACTGCTGGTCGAGCAGGCCCGGCCGGACGGTCTTGCCCCGCTTCACCCGCCCGGAGGTCGGTGCCACCGTGCCGGTGATCAGACCGAGCAGGGTGGACTTGCCGGTCCCGTTGGCGCCGACGATGCCGGTCCGTTCCCCGGGGGCGATCCGCCAGGTCACCTCACGGAGCACGTCCTGATCGCCATACCGCACCCCGGCTGCCTCGAGGTCGACCACCTCCTTGCCGAGGCGCGCCACCGCCAGCCGTTGTAGTTCGAGCGGATTGCGCACCGGGGGCACATCGGCGATGAGTTGGTTGGCGGCCTCGATGCGGAACTTCGGCTTGCGGGTGCGCGCCGGGGCGCCACGGCGCAACCAGGCCAGTTCCTTCCTCATGAGGTTCTGCCGTTTGGCCTCGGTGGCAGCGTTGATCCGATCCCGTTCGACCCGCTGGAGCACATAGGCGGCGTACCCGCCCTCGAAGGGTTCCACGATCCCGTCGTGAACCTCCCAGGTCTCGGTGCAGACCTCGTCCAGGAACCAGCGGTCGTGGGTGACGACCAGCAGCCCACCGGAGTTCCTGGCCCAGCGGCCCCGCACATGATCGGCCAGCCAGGCGATGCCCTCGACGTCGAGGTGGTTCGTCGGCTCGTCGAGCGCGATCACGACCCACTCGCCGATCAGGAGCGCCGCCAGCGCCACCCGACGGCGCTGACCTCCGCTCAACGTCCCCACCGGGGCGTCCCAGGGCACGTCGGCCACGAGACCCCCGATCACGTCCCGGACCCGGGCGTCACCCGCCCCTTCGTGGTCGGGACGGTCCCCCACGATCGAGTGTCCGGCCGTGACGTCCGGGTCGAGGTCATCGGCCTGGGGCAGGACACCGAAGCGCACCCCGCCCCGGCGGGTCACCCGGCCGGCCTGGGGCTGGATCCGCCCGCTGAGCATGCCCAACAGGCTCGATTTGCCGTCGCCGTTCCGGCCGACGATCCCGATCCGATCGCCCTCCTCGATCCCGACGGTCACCGAGTCGAACACCAGCCGGGTCGGATACTCCAGGTGCAGGGCCTCCGCGCCCACCAACGGTATGGCCATCAACGCCCCCCGGCGGCACCGAGCGCGGCCGCGCCGCGGCCACCATGACAGGTCGGGTTCCGGAGGGCGGGGCGGTGACTCAGGAGGGGGCCTCGCCGTCCACCACCGTCAATCGGGTCCACGCCCCCAGGTAGATGGGGGTGCCGGTGGTGACGGCAACCGGACGGCCGACGGCAATCGCCTCGGAGTCGACCGTGCCGACATAGGTACCGTTGGTCGAGCCGACGTCGGCCACCGTGAGGGAACCGGACGGGGCGTACCGCAGGACGGCGTGCCGGCTCGACACCGCCGGGTCCCCGGTGAGGTCGGCCACGTCGAGATCCGGGTGGATGGCCCGGCTGGCGCTGGTCCGGCCGATATGGATCTCATCACCGGTCAGGTCGAGCACCTGGGGCTCGGGCGTCGGGTCGGGGAAGGCGAGCTCACCCTCGGCCACGACCGTCTCGAAGTAGTCCCGGTCGACCGCCACCTCCATTTGCAGGTGACGCACCTCGCCCGGCTCGAAAGCCTCGTCGAGCTCCGCCGGGCCCGGCATCGAGCCGGTGATGAAGTCGTACCCGCAGCTCTCGCAGAAGATGTCGTCCGGATCGTGGACGGTCCCGCAATTGCCGCATGTCGTCTCGGTCACCGCCACTCCCCGTCCGTCGGCCCCGACCTCGCCAGTTTCCGCACCCACCGTGACCACCTCAGTTCTTCGACACCCGGACCGTGCGGGTGGATCGCACATCGAGCATCATCTCGTCGGTCTTCGCCACATCCCGGCGCAGGCGCACGGTACCGGCATCGGCGTCGTCCACAGTGACCACATTCTGCAACAACCGGACGGTGGCGTCGTTACCCGCCGCGTGAGCGATCTGGACCGCCCGCCCCAGCTTCATGGTGGCCAGGACCTCGTCGCCGCCCTCGCGGGCCGCCAACCCCTCGGCGATCACGTCGGCCAGCTCCGCCTGGCCGGTGTAGTGGGCGACCTCCCGGTTGATCCGGGTCGACAACGCCTCGTCGTCGGTCCACACCGCCCGCACCAGGGCGGGCGCGGCCGGGGTGTCGTCGACCACCAGGGCGACCCGGGCGGCGAGACGCTCGTCGCCCACGTCGCCCACGGGGATACGGACCTTCACGTGGTAATCCCGCTCCTCGGCCGCCGACCACGCCCCGAGGGCGAAGTCCTTGGTGAGATCGTCGACCTGGACCGCGGCGGCGGTGAGATCCTCCAGCGACGGCGCCACCTGCTTCACGAACTCGATCTCGGAGCCCTTCGGGGTCCACAACCGCAGGGCCACCGACCCTGAGTCGCGCCCCAGCGCGGCCTCGGTCAGGCTGGTGAACTCGGCCGCCATGTCCTCCGGATTGGGGATGATATCGGCCGTGCCCAGCAGCCCGGAGGCCACCCGACGCAGCTCGGCCACGTCCCAGTCGGCGCCGACACCACGGGCGTCGCACTGGAACCGGCCGACACAGGCGGCGATGGCCTGATCGAGCACCCACTGCTCCTCGTGCTGGTTCTTCCCGTCGGTGAGCAGGATGGCGTGGGCGGTCGCGCCCGGCTGCAGCCCGGCCAGGTAGGCACCGGCCTGGAGCCAGGTGCCCATGGCGGTACCACCCGAGGCCTCCATCCGCCCGACCCGGTCGCGGGCCTCCCCCCGGGTTCGATCGTCGGCAACCGCGAGGCCCTCGCGGGGATAGATCATGTAGGCACCGCTATTACCGCCGACCACCGCGAAATAGACACCATCGCCTATGGTCGATATGGCGGCCTGAGTGGCCTCGATCGCACCCTGCATCTTGCGGCCACGCTCCTCGGACATCGAACCCGAGGTGTCGAGCAGAATCAGTTCGACGAACTCGTGAGACGGCGATCCCGGCCCGGCCGCCCGGGTCCCGTCAGCGGCCACGGTGACAATGGCGTCGACAGTGTCCGCCCCGGCAGGCAAATATTCATTCTGAAACACTTCGGCACGGAACTCGCTCAACTTCGATCCCCTCGTATGGCGTCCGTCTGATCATCGACCCGAGACAAAGGCTGCTGGAGCACGCTACTGTCCCCACCAGGGGAAATCGTATGCTCATGGATGACTTCGTCCAATGCGTGACCTACGCCACCTTGCCTTGACCGATGGTGATCTCGATCATCGCCCCGCATCATTGTGCACCCTGCGGACCCGGAATGGGCATGAGCGCCACGGTGATGTTGTCATGGCCGCCACCGGCATTGGCGTGGTCGACCATCGAACGGGCCAGATCCAATTCCCCGGCGCCGGTCCCGTTGCGGACCAGTTGGGCCATGTCGTGCGCCCCGTCGGCGTAGCGCCACAACCCATCCGAACAGGCGATGACGAGGCCGGGACCCACCACATCGATCTCGGCGACGTCGGGCAGCGGATCAATACTGTCGGCCCCCAGCCAGCGGCTGAGACTTCCCCCGATCTCGTGGTCGACGGTCAGCAGCATGGTGTCGGTGTCGCTCACCCAGTACACCCGGCTGTCGCCGACCCAACCCACGGTGATCCGGGCCGAGGTCCCCGGCGCGGCCCGGGTCGGATCCACCACCGCGGCGACCAGGGTCGATGACGGCGGGCCGTCGAAACCGTAGCGGGCGGTCCGGATGTCCTCGGCCGAGGCGACGGTGTCGGCGGCGACGCCCTGCGCCACCGCCACCGCGTCGGCGATGGAGGCCACCGGGTCGAGATCGGCCGCCGGCCCGGCGACGCCCGCCGGCCCCGGTTGTCTGGCACCAGGGTCGACGGGATCGTCATCCGGGGGCGGGGCATCACCCCGCAACAGGGCTACGAGGCGATCGCGGGCCGCGTTGGCCGCGCCCTGGGACGCGGTGGCCGATCCGGGCGTGGACGACACACCGTCACAGACGACGAGCACGGCCACCCCGTCGACCGTCCCCACCGCGAACGCGTCCTCGTTGTGGGGGTGCCGCCGACCCCGGTCGGACACGGCAGCCACCGGACCGTCGACCGCCTCGACCCGGTTGCGGGCGTCGGGATCCGGACGACCGCAGTTGTCGCAGGCACCGTCCTCGGTCCGGCCGACCGAACCGCACACCGGGCAGTCGGGGGTGGTCTGCGAACCCGGTTGTGGTGGCTCGTCGGCGGCCGACGCCGACCCCGGCTGGGACAGATCGGCGCCGCACGCCTCGCACCAGCTCGTCCCACCTGGGGACCGCTCGCCGCAACGCGGGCAGGCGGTCACAGCAGACTCCTCGGCCGCACCTGGTTGGCGGCATCGACGAGTTGCACCCGTTGGGCCGGGTCGGTGCTCAACCGGGCCTGGATGCGGTACGCCTCCTCGATACCCCGGCACAGGTCGCGCTCGTCGAGGCGACGACCCAGCAGCTGCTCGGATCCGGCCGCCAGGCGGCCGGACCGGAGCCCGACGAGGGCCCGTTCCATGACGTCGGCCGCCAGCACCGTGCGTTGCCGGGGGTCGAGCTGGAGCCGTTCGATGGTGGCGGCCGCGGCCGACAGCTCGGCCGCGGTGGGCTCACCCGAACCCCCTCCGGACGCCAGTGACCGGGCCGTGGCCACCTGGGCGGCGTGGTGGGCGGCAGAGCTGGGGGGAACCCGATCGAGCGCCTCGATCACGCCGGGGCGGTCGCCCATCCGCATCCGGCAGCGGGCCAGACCGAAGGCGGCTGAGACATGGGCGGTGTCGGTGGAGATCACGAGATCGTAGATGCCGGCCGCCCGGGCGTAGTCACCGGCCAGCTCGGCCGCCAGGGCGACGGCCAGCTTGGGGGCGGGCTCACCGGGCAGATCCGTCCACACCTGCCCGAACCGGTCGGCGGCCTCGACGAAGCGACCCTCGTGCAACAGCCGGATCGCCCGGTACCACTGGATCCGCCAGTCCCATGGATCGCGCGCCTCCACCCGGGCCAGGGCCGGCTCCGGATCGGCACCCGATTCGACCAGTTCCCGGGCCTGGTGGAGGTCGACCTCGGGGGAGTCCTCCACCTGCTGGGTCCGCAGGCCCTCGGCCAACAGTTCCAGGGCCCGGGTGGGCTCGCCCACCGGCAACCCGAGCAGGAAGGTGGCGGCCGGATCGGTCTCGTCGATCCGGGAGCTGGGCAGGACACGCCAGTCGGCCTGACCGACGTCGTAGCCGGGCAGCTTCAACAGGTTGACCAGCTGGTCGGCCTCGAACAGGGCGGAGGTGGCCGGACGGGGGCGGCCCTCCGAGACCGCCACGATCTCCCTCAGGACGCCGGTGAGCTGGTCGGCCATCTCGGCCGCCGACTGGAACCGGTCGTCGGGGTCGACGGCGCACGCCCGCAGCAGGAACCGGTGGAGCGATTCCCACTGGATGAGCAGCGGTTGGGTGTCCCGGCCCGGGAGGGCGTGGAGGTAGGCGCCGTCGTGGAACACGAAGTCCAACATCAGGATGGCCAAGGTCCGGCCGACGGTGTAGAGGTCGGACGGGATGGACGGTCCGTGCTCGGCCACCTCGGGGGCCTGGAACCCCTGGGTGCCGAAGATGGCGGCCTGCTGATCCTCGATGCGCATCACCGCACCGACGTCGATCAGCTTGACGTCGTCGCCGACAGCCATGACGTTCGCCGGTTTCAGGTCGTTGTAGACCAGGCCCCGATCGTGCAGGTACCCGAACGCGGGCAGCACCCCGAGCACATAGGCGATCGCCTCGGTGGGGGGCAGGGGGTCGGGAGTCCCGCCGTTGTCGTTCCGGCGCCGTTTCAGTTTGGCGTTCAACGACTCCCCGCCGACCATCTCCATCACGATGTAGCCGGAGCCCCGGTGGGTCACGAAGTTGTAGATGTTGACGATGTTGGCGTGCTCGATCTCGGCCAGGAACTGGCGTTCGGCCACCGCGGCGAGCACCGCGTCACCGTCGGCCTCGTTGAGCAGGCCCTTCAGCACCACCCAGCGGTTCGACACCGCCCGGTCACGGCCGAGATAGATCCAACCCATTCCCCCGTGGGCCATCGGGCCGAGGATCTCGTACTGACCGGCCACCACTTCGCCGCGGCGAAGACCCGGCTCGTTGGTGACGAAATCGAACTGGGTTCGGCACCCGCCACAGAACCCCTTCACCCGGCCGGCCCGCCCGTCCTGGCCGCGGCCGACGGGGCGACCGCACACACTGCACGTGCGCTCCTGCTCGGGGACCACCCCGAGCACCTTCTTGACCGCCTCCTCGGACATGACCACTTCGGCCGGGTCCCCGGGTGGGGTGATGGTGATGGACACCAGACCCGCCCCGAGGCCGGTGCGTCGGGACGAACCGGGGCCGGTGCTACCGGTCCGGCGACTCCCGATCGGAGCGCCGGCCCGCCGGCGGGACTGGGTCGACGGTGAGGTCGGCGGCGCGATCGTCGGCGACGAGATGTGGGGGTCGATCCCGGGATCGGCGACACGCCGGACCGACCCCGAGGTGGGTTCGGCGGCCATGCCGCAGGTGTCGCAGTAGCCGTCCGCGGTGACGGTGCCCCCGCACCCCGGCTCCTGGCAGGTCCGGCCGGCCGCCTCGGGTGGGGTCGAACCCCCGGCCGGGGCGCCCGGCGGGGCGGCCACCGGACGACCAGCCCCCGGGAGGCCGGTGCCCGGGAGTCCGGCTCCCGGTCGGCCCGGTGGCGCCGG